>CAMLKW010000001.1 GCA_946480605.1 uncultured Roseateles sp.
CCAGCGTGATGCCCTTGTAGGCGGGGCCGAAGATCATGTCGAAGGCCAGGCCCGACGCGATCAGGCGCTCCGCGTAGAAACCGGCGAGGCGCCCGAGCTTGGCGCCGTCGTCGAACAGGCCGGCGTTGAAGAAATAGGGGCTCAGCCGGCCGGCCTTGGTCTTGAACTCGCCGAAGCGCAGCACGCCCGCCTCCACGGCAAAGGCGACAAAGGACTGGGCGAGAGGGTCGGGAGTGGCGGCGGACATGTCCCAAAGATTCTAGGGGTCAAAAAAACAGGCCCGCCCCCTAGAAGGGGCCGGGCCGTGAGCTGGTTTTCACCGAGTCGCAGGCCGGGCCTGCGTGTCGTCTGCGCGCGAGGCGTCAGAACGAGGCCTTGAACTGCACGCCGTAGCTGCGCGGCTCGTTGACGATGCCGGTCAGGTTGTTGAAGTCGATGGCCGCGACGACCTGGCGGTGGTCGGTGATGTTGCGGCCATAGGCCGCCACCTCGTACCTGCCGTTGGCCCAGCCATAGCCCACGCGCAGGCCGCCTTCCAGCGCCGACTTGGCGCGGTACTCGACGGCCTCGTACAGGAACATGTTGTACTTGTCCTTGTAGGCCCAGTCGGTCAGCACGGTCAGCTCGCCACCGGCCAGCTCGGTGCTGTACTTCAGCGTCCAGTTCCACACCAGCTTGGGCGCGCGCGGCAGGTCGTTGCCGTTGATGCTGACCGTGCCCGGGAACGGGCCGGCAGGGTCCTTGATCGTGCAAGGCGCGCCGCACGGTGCGACGAACAGGCCCGGGTCCTTGATCTGGGTGTCGTTGTACGAGAAGCCCAGCGTCGTGCGCCAGTCACGCGCGATGATGGCCTGCGCGTCGATCTCGAAGCCCTGGCCTTCGGCCTTGGCGGCATTGACGAGGCGGTTCTGGTTGACGCCGCCGGAGCCGGCGGTCAGCTGCATGTCCTTCACGCGGTACTTGAACACGGTGCCGGTGATGCGCGCCGTGTTGTCCAGCAGGTCGGCCTTGAAGCCGGCTTCCACCGACAGCACCTTCTCGGAGTTGGCCACCGAGATGGTGTCGCCGAACAGCACGCGGCCCTGGATGGACGGCGCGCGGTAGCCGGTGGCGACGCGCGCGAACAGGCTGGTCGTCTTGCTCAGCGCGTAGTTGGCGCCCAGGTCCCAGCTCCAGTTCGTCGAGCTCGGGTTGGCACGCAGCGGGCCGACATTGGCGCCGCCGAACGGCGTCTGCGTGCGCGCGGCGTCGAAGTCCTTCTTGTCGTTCGTGTAGCGCAGGCCGGCGGTGAGCTTCAGGTCGGGCGTCAGCGCGTACTTCACGTTGCCGAACGCGGCCCAGGACTTGGCCTCCTGGTTCTGCACGGCATAGCCGTTCTGCGTGTCGCCGGCGTTGAAGCTGTCGAAGTTGAAGCTGTCCACCTGCAGCTTCTCGTTGAAGTAGTACAGGCCCAGGATCCACTGCATCGCATCCGCGGTGTTGGACTGCAGGCGGAACTCCTGCGTGGTCTGGCGCAGGTAGGGGATGCCATCGGCGGTCTGTGCGTCGAACGGGATGTTGGCGGGCTGGTTGCCGTAGTCCGGACCCGACGGCGGTGCGTAGGGCGCGCCGAAGCCACCGTCCACGTCGCCGCGGCTGTAGAACTTGGCGCGGGCGTGCGACGTGATGGAGTACAGCGACACGCCGTCCAGGTCCCAGCGCAGCCGGGCGCTGACCTCGCTGGACTTCAGCGTCTGGGAGTTGTAGCCGTCGGTCGGGTAGTAGCTGTCGTCATAGCCGTCGACAAAGTCGTTCGTGCCCTTCTTGATGATGTTGGCACGGAAGGTCGTGGCGGTGCCCTTGAAGTCGCGCGCCTGCACCTTGAAAAGACCCTCGAAGCCGCTGTTCTTGTACAGCGCCTGCACGCGCACGGCCTTGTCGTTGTAGCCCTCGAGGTCGGCGGTGGCGCCCAGGCTTGCGGCCTTCGGGTTGTGCACGCGGTCGTCCTGGCGCTGCACCAGGCCGGCCACGCGCAGCTGCAGGTCGTTGTTGACCGGCACGTTGACGGCGGCTTCCAGGTTGGCGGCACTCCAGCGACCGAAGCCGACGTTGGCGTAGCCCTCCAGGCGCTTGGTCGGCCGGGCGGAGTCGAACTTCATGACGCCAGCCGGCGAGTTGCGGCCGAACAGCGTGCCCTGCGGACCGCGCAGCAGCTCCACCTGGGCCATGTCGAACACCGGGAAGCCCTTGAGCGCAATGCTTTCCTGCACCACGTCGTCATAGACCAGGCCGACCGGCTGCGACGCGTTCATGTCGAAGTCGGTGTTGCCCAGGCCGCGGATGTAGAAGCGCGGGAAGGTGCGGCCGTAGTCCGACTCGATGTTCAGGCTGGGCACCTTGCCGGACAGCGCGCGGATGTCCTGGCCGCTGGCGTTGTAGGTGTCCAGCTCTTCCGACTTGATCGCCGAGATGGACAGCGACACGTCCTTCAGGTTCTCGGCGCGGCGGCTGCCGGTCACGATGACGGCTTCCAGTTGGTTGACGTCCTTCTTGGCCTCGGGGGCCGCCGGGGTGGTCTGGGCGACGGCAGCCTGCATCGGGAACGCTGAGGCCAGGGCCAGCGCGATCAGGGTCGGAGGAATGCGGTGGGTGGGCATGAGAAATCCTCGGGTTGACGGTAGGCAGAAGGGGCCGGGCATGGGGCAGGCCTCTGGAATGCGACGGGATAGTAAAGATCGCGTGACGGTTTCGTGATGACGCCGACGGTGGTGTTGTGCTTTTGCTGCACTGCGATACTGGGACAGACAAACCCCTTTCCCCGGACCTCCGATGCGCTTCATCACCGCCAATCTCAACGGCGTCCGCTCCGCCGCCAGCAAGGGCTTCTTCGACTGGCTGGACCGGCAGAAGGCCGACGCCGTGGGCGTGCAGGAGCTGAAGGCACAGGCCGACGTCGTCGAGGCCCAGTTCCGCAGCTGCGACCGGCTCGCGGGCCACTTCCACTACGCCGACAAGAAGGGCTACTCGGGCGTGGGCCTGTACACGCGGGCCGAGCCCAGCGAGGTCGTTGTCGGTTTCGACGGCGGCGAGTTCGACGGCGAGGGCCGCTGGGTGGAGACGCGCTACGACAAGCCGGGCCGCAAGCTCAGCCTGATCAGCTGCTACTTCCCCAGCGGCTCCTCCGGCGAGGAGCGCCAGCAGGCCAAGTACCGCTTCCTGGACGCGATGTACCCGCACCTGCAGGCGCTGAAGGCCGAGCGCGAGTTCATCCTGGTGGCCGACGTCAACATCGCCCACAAGGAAGCCGACCTGAAGAACTGGCGCAGCAACCAGAAGAACAGCGGCTTCCTGCCCGAGGAGCGGGCCTGGATGACGCGCCTGCTGGGCGAAGGCGGTCTAGTGGACGTCTACCGCCAACTGCAGCCCGGCACGACCGACGACTGCTACACGTGGTGGAGCAACCGCGGCCAGGCCTATGCCAACAACGTCGGCTGGCGGCTGGACTACCACCTGGCGACGCCCGGCCTGGCCGCGCTGGCACGCGCCGAGTCCATCTACAAGGGCGAGAAGTTCAGCGACCACGCACCGCTGACCATCGACTACGACTTCGGGCTCTGACGCGCCCTGGCCGCGAGGCTGGCGACCGCCTGGCATGCACCGTCGGCGGGCGCTGCGCTGACGTCTGATTGCAGCTCCAACATCTGTTGCGGAGCTTTGTCATCGCTCGTAAGTGGTTGATTCTGCTGCGGGATCGTTCCTACAACAGGCTGTGCCAAGCACCGACGCTGCGGCCCTGCGGCGAGTTCTAGAGTGAACTCAGCCGCGGTGGAAATGCCCGGCGCCCGCCGGTCGGCCTCTGTTGTCGACCACCGCACTGCCTGAAAGGAGCCCCCCATGTCCCGCATCAAGACCGCCACCACGGCACTGACCGCTGCCTTCCTCGTCTCCGGCATCGGCTTCGCCGTCGCCCAGTCCGAAGACCAGCCGCAGACCGAGCCCATGACGACGACCGCGCTGCCCAGCGAGGAGACCCCGGCCGACCCGAACGCCGCCCCGCTGGGCACCACGGCGCAGCAGGATCAGCAGCTGCAACAGCAGCAGCCCCCGGTGGACCAGCCGATGCCGGCCCAGCCGGCCGCCGACACCAGCATGTCTTCTGCGGCCACCGCCGTCGATCCCGGCTACACCGAGCCCGCTCCGCGCGCCGATCGCAACTGACGACCGCTGACCGCCAGGTCCGTTGAGCCATGCAATTCGGACCGCCCCCCGAAGTCGACGCTGCCGCGGCTGCCTCAGCCCGGTGGCGCGACATCCTCTGCGGCCTGGTGCAGGGCGGCCTCATCGCCGCCGCTGCGCTGCTCGTGCTCTACATCGTGCTGGGCGGGCGCCTGAAGCACAGTTCCTCGGCGCCGCCACCCGCCCGTCCGGCCGTGGCGGCTCCGGTTCCCGTACCGACCGCCGCCGAGATCGAGCGTCACCTCGACTTCGGCGCGGTACGCGCCCCGTCCGACGTGACGCGCGTGGCCGCCTGGGCGGTGCGCGAGGCCGACAACGGCCGGCGCGCCTTCGCCATCGTCGACAAGCGCCGCGCCCAGGTCTACGTGTTTGCGCCGCGGGGCCGGCTCATCGGCACCAGCCCCGTGCTGCTGGGCTATGCCGCAGGCGACCATTCCGTCGCCGGCATCGGCGACAGGCCCATAGCCCAGGTCAAGCCGCACGAGCGCACCACGCCGGCAGGCCGCTTCCAGTCCGCGCCGGGGCGCAATGCGCTGAACGAGGATGTGGTCTGGGTGGACTACGACGCCGCCGTGTCCATGCACCGCGTGCGCGCCACCCACCCCAAGGAGCGTCGCCTGGAGCGCCTGGCCACCAAGACGCCGGCCGACAACCGCATCAGCTGGGGCTGCATCAACGTGCCGGTGGCGTTCTTCGACCACACCGTCTGGCCCCACATCGGCCAGGGCCGCGGCATCGTCTACGTGCTGCCGGAGCGCCAGACGCTCGCGGCCTACTTCCCCGACGCCGCACCGCCGCGGCAGCTCGCGCAGGCATCGCCCCCGGGCCGACGTAACAGCGCCATTCCGTGAACTGCTTGCCTGTGCGCGCCACTGGCCCCTTCCTAGACTGCCCGCCGGGCTGGCGCAAGGTCGCGCCGCCGTGGCCGTACAGCGGGGCATCGAGTGGGCATCAGAGGCGCGCGCCGGATCAATGCAGGCATCTGGTTGGGGATCTTCACGACCTGGGCCGCCGCGGGCACCGCGCGGCCGGTCGCGCATGACGCGGCCGATGGCCGGCCTTTCGCGATCGTGGACAAGCGCCTGGCCACGCTGTCGGTGCACGCCGCCGACGGGCGCCTGCTGGGCCGCACGGCCGCGCTGCTGGGCCTCACGCCCGGCGACCAGGAACCGGCGAGCGCGCGGGGCAAGGCCCCCGCGGCCTTGAGGGTGCATGAGCGGGTGACGCCCGCGGGCCGTTTCGAGGCCCGGCCGGGCCGCAACCTCAGCGGCGAACGCGTCGTCTGGTTCGACTACGGGGCCAACCTCGCCATCCACCGGCTGCGCCCGGCACCGGCCGCCGAGCGTCGCGCCGAGCGGCTGGCCTCCGGCAACCCGGACCAGGCGCGCATCACGCTGGGCTGCGTGGTGGTCGACCCGGCCTTCTTCGACGAGGTGGTGCTGCCGGTGCTGGGCCAGGGTTCCAGCCTGGTCTACGTCCTGCCGGAGCGCGACGCCCGGGCCGCCGCGGCGCACTGACCCAGGGGAATCCCGAGGTCGACCCTGCCGGAAACGCGTCGGCTGGCGGGGACAATCGCCGACCTGTCCTGCGGGCTACCGCCCGCGTCGCCGCCCTATCGGGTCCACCTGGAACGAACGACGTGACTACCACTTCCCCCGCGGCCAACCCGGCCGCGAACGGCCTGCCCGCCTCCGCGCAGACCACCATCCTGGGCCAGCCCCACCAGCTCTTCGTCCTCTTCTTCACGGAGATGTGGGAGCGCTTCTCCTACTACGGCATGCGGGCGCTGCTGGTGCTGTTCCTGATCACCGAGACTGCCAAGGGCGGCTGGGGCTGGAGCCGCGCCGACGCGACCAACCTGTACGGCTGGTACACCGGCCTGGCCTACCTGACGCCCATCCTGGGCGGCTACATCGCCGACCGCCTGCTGGGGACGCGCCGCTCGGTGCTGCTGGGCGGCTTCATCATCGCGGCCGGCCACATCGCGCTGTTCATGGACACGCTGCCGATGTTCTACCTGGGCCTGGGCCTGGTGGTGCTGGGCACGGGCCTGTTCAAGCCCAACATCTCGGCCATCGTGGGCCAGCTCTACACCAAGGACAACGAGGGCGCCCGTGACGGCGGCTACACGCTGTTCTACATGGGCGTGAACGCCGGTGCCTTCTTCGGCATCTCGCTGTGTGGCTACATCGGCGAGAAGATTTCCTGGAACCTGGGCTTCGGTCTGGCGGGCATCTTCATGATCCTGGGCGCCATCCAGTTCTGGCTGAGCCAGGGCCTGTTCGGCAGCATCGGCGACAAGGTGGACGCGGCCAAGAAGGCCATCGCCGAGAAGCTGGACGACACGCCCGAGCACGTGGTGTCCGACCGCCTGAAGGCCATCTTCGTGTTCTCGTTCTTCACGATCTTCTTCTGGTTCGCGTTCGAGCAGGCAGGCGGCTCCATGACCATCTTCGCGGCCGACTACACCGACCGCACGCTGGAAGGCACCAGCGGCCTGATCTTCAAGATCATCAACACCGCGATGACGCTGGTGCCGGCGGCCATCCTGAGCTGGCTGCTGTTCAAGCTCTACCGCTCCACGGGCGGCAACTACCTGCTGGCCAACGTGTCGCTGGCCGTGGCCTTCATCATCATCTGGGGCCTGTGCCTGTGGATGCTGGGCCGCGAGTTCATGATGGACCAGAGCGAGGTGCCCGCCACCTGGTTCGGCGTGCTGAACAGCTTCTTCATCGTCGTGCTGGCGCCCATGTTCTCCAAGATGTGGGAGGAGAAGTGGAACCCGTCCGGCCCGGTCAAGTTCGGCACCGGCCTGGTGCTGCTGGGCCTGGGCTTCGCGGTGCTGGCCTATGGCTCGGCCGGCATCCCGCAGGGTGCCAAGACGGCGCAGGTCAGCATGATGTTCCTGACGCTGGCCTACCTGCTGCACACCATGGGCGAGCTTTGCCTGTCGCCGGTGGGCCTGTCCTACATCTCCAAGCTGGCGCCCACCCGCCTGCTGGGCCTGATGTTCGGCGTCTGGTTCCTGAACTCGGCCATCGCCAACAAGATCGCCGGCTCCACCGGTGCCTACATCGACCACATCTCGGCCACGTACTCGATGTCGGTCTTCTTCCTGATCTTCACGGTCATCCCCATCGGTGCCGGCGTGGTGCTGATGGCCATGACGCCGCTGATGAAGAAGTGGATGCACGGCGTGCACTGAGTGCGCTGAAACCGGCGCGTAACCGCCGCCCCCCACGAATGCCGCCAGTGCCTCGCGCCTGGCGGCTTTTTTGTGCATGCTGGGCATGTTGACACCCGATGTCAGCAGCATCGTCGGGTAATGCGCCCAACTAATTCACGGGCAAGCCGATCTCGCTAGAGTCGCGCCCTTGCACTCGGAGCACCACATGACAAAGAACAGCCTGGCGCTGCTGCCCCTCATCCTCGTTTTGGCCGCCTGCGGACAGCAGCAGGGCGGTCCAGGCCATGCCGGCGGGCCGCCGCCCGTGTCCGTCGCGCCGGCCACCCAGCGCGAGATCCAGGAGTTCGAGGAGTTCACCGCGCGGCTGGAGGCGCCCGACACCGTCGAGGTGCGAGCCCAGGTGGCCGGCACCGTGCAGGCCGTGCGCTTCAAGGAAGGTCAATTCGTCCGCAAGGGCGAGCCGCTGTTCACCATCGACGCCCGCGCCTACCGCGCCGAGGTGGCGCGCGCCGAGGCGCAGATCGCAGCAGCAAAGACCCAGGCCGAGTTGGCCAAGGCCGACCTGGCACGCTCGGAGAAGCTGGTCAGCGTCAACGCGGTCAGCCAGCAGGAAATCGACCAGCTGCGCTCGGCGCGGCGCCGCGCCGAGGCCAACCAGAAGGGCGCCGAAGCCGCGCTGGTGCAGGCCCGGCTGAACGTCGAGTACGCCAACGTGGTGGCGCCGGTCAGTGGCCGCACCTCGCGCGCCAATGTGACGCCGGGCAATCTGGTCGGCGTGGGCGACCCCGTGCTGACCACGCTCGTGTCCAACGACAAAGTCTACGCCTACTTCGACGCGAGTGAAGCCGCCTACCTGCGCTACATGCGCGCGGCCAAGCCGGCCTCCGTGTCGGTGGCGCTGGGCCTGTCGGACGAGCAAGGCCACCCGCACACCGGCAAGCTGGACTTCGTCGACAACCGCCTGAACCCGGCCACGGCAACCATCCGCGCCCGCGCCGTGTTCGACAACAAGCAGGGTCAGTTCACGCCGGGTCTGTATGCGCGGCTGAAGATCGGCGGTGGCGGCAGCTACACCGGCGTGGTGGTGCCCGAGCGCGCGATCACGACCGACCAGACCCGCAAGGTCGTGCTGGTCGTCGGCGCCAACAACATCGTGCAGCCGCGCCCGGTCAAGCCGGGTGCGCTGATCGACGGCATGCGCGTCGTGGAAGGCATCAAGGCGGGCGAGCAGGTCATCGTGGACGGCGTGCTGCGCGCCATGCCCGGTGCACCCGTCACGCCGCAGGTGCTGAAGGTGGACGACAAGGGCATGCCCATCCCCGCCGCCCCGGCCGCACCCGCTGCCTCGAAGTAATCAAAGGCGGCACCAGCCATGGACATCTCACGCTTCTTCATCGACCGGCCGCGCTTCGCGACCGTGTTGTCGTTGTTCATCTTCCTGATCGGTGCGCTGGCCATCCCGCTGCTGCCGATCTCCGAGTACCCCGAGGTCGCGCCGCCGCAGGTCGTCGTGCGCGCCCAATACCCCGGCGCCAACCCGCGCGTGATCTCCGAAACGGTGGCCTCGCCGCTGGAGGAGCAGATCAACGGCCTGGAGAACGTTCTCTACTTCGAGAGCCAGGCCACCGGCGACGGCGGCATGAGCCTGACCGTCACGTTCAAGATCGGCACCAACCCCGAGGCCGCCGAGACGGCGGTGCAGAACCGCATCAACCGCGCGCTGCCGCGGCTGCCCGACATCGTGCGCACCATCGGCGTGACGACCGAGAAGTCCAGCCCCAACCTGACCATGGTGGTCCACCTGGTCAGCCCGGACAACTCGCGTGACGCGCTGTACCTGCGCAACTACGGTTCGCTGAACGTGCGCGACGACCTGCTGCGCGTGCCCGGCATGGGCTCGGTGCAGACCTTCGGCGCCGGCGACTACGCGATGCGCATCTGGCTGGACCCGCAGAAGCTCACCGCTCGCAACCTGACCGCCGCCGATGTGGTGGGCGCCATCCGCGAGCAGAACTCGCAGGTCGCCGCCGGCGTCGTGGGCGCCTCGCCGTCGCCCAAAGGCACGGAGTTCGAGCTGGCCATCAACACGCAGGGCCGCCTGACCAGCGAGGAGGAATTCGCCAACATCATCGTGCGCGCCGAACCCCGCACCGGCGCCATGGTGCGCCTGCGCGACGTGGGCCGCGTCGAGATCAGCGCCAACACCTACGCGCTGCGCAGCCTGCTGAACAACAAGGAAGCCGCGGCCATCGCCATCTTCCAGGCGCCCGGCTCCAATGCGCTGGCCATCTCGGAGAACGTGCGCGCCACGATGGAGCGCCTGAAGCCCGGCTTCCCGCCGGGTGTCAGCTACGACATCGTCTACGACCCCACGCGCTTCGTGCAGACCTCCATCAACAAGGTCGTCAGCACGCTGTTCGAGGCCGTCGCCCTGGTGGTGCTCGTCGTCATCATCTTCCTGCAGACCTGGCGCGCGTCCATCATCCCGCTGGTCGCCGTGCCGGTGTCCATCGTGGGCACGTTCTCGGTGCTGCTGCTGCTGGGCTTCTCCATCAACACGCTGACGCTGTTCGGCCTCGTGCTGGCCATCGGCATCGTCGTGGACGACGCCATCGTGGTGGTCGAGAACGTCGAGCGCAACATCCAGGACGGGCTGACGCCGCGCGCCGCGACCATCAAGGCGATGCAGGAGGTCTCGGGCCCCATCATCGCGATCGCGCTGGTGCTGTGCGCCGTGTTCATCCCGCTGACGCTGGTGCCGGGCCTTTCGGGCCAGTTCTACAAGCAGTTCGCCGTCACCATCGTGATCTCCACGCTGATCTCGGCCTTCAACTCGCTGACGCTGTCGCCGGCCCTGGCCGCCATCCTGCTGCGCCCGCATGACGCGCCCAAGGACGCGCTGATGCGCGGCATGGACAAGGTCTTCGGCCGCTTCTTCCACTGGTTCAACGTCTTCTTCCACCGCCGCTCCGAGGACTACGGCCGTGGCGTGACCGGCATCCTGAAGCGCAAGTCCGTGGCGCTGATCATCTATGCGCTGCTGCTGGGCGCCACCGCGCTGCTGTTCGCGCGCCTGCCCAGCGGCTTCGTGCCCGCGCCGGACAAGCAGTACCTGATCGGCATCGCGCAGCTGCCTGCGGGCGCCAGCCTGGACCGCACCGAGGAAGTGATCCGCAAGATGAGCGAGATCGCGCTGAAGGTGCCCGGCATCGTCGACTCGGTGGCCTTCCCCGGCCTGTCGGGCGCCGGCTTCTCGGCCGCGCCCAACGAGGGCATCGTGTTCTTCGGTCTGGCCGACTTCGAGAAGCGCACCTCGCGCGACCTCAGCAAGGAAGCCATCCTGGGTCAGGTCAACGGCGCCATCCAACAGATCCAGGGCGCGCGCATGTTCGTCGTGCCGCCGCCGCCGGTGGACGGCCTGGGCATTGCGGGCGGCTTCAAGATCCAGGTGCAGGACCGCAGCAGCCAGGGCGAGCAGGCCCTGTACGGCGCGGTGTGGGGCACGCTGGGCCAGGTCTACGGCAACCCCAAGACCAGCATCGGCACGCCGTACTCGAACTACGACATCAACGTGCCGCAGCTGTTCGCCAACGTGGACCGCACCAAGGCCAAGCAGATGGGCGTGCCGCTGGCCTCCATCTACGACACGCTGCAGATCAACCTGGGCTCGCTGTACGTCAACGACTTCAGCCGCTTCGGCAAGACCTACCAGGTCATCGTGCAGGCGGACGCGCCCTTCCGCGCCAATGCCAGCGCGATCACCGACCTGAAGACGCGCAACGAGCGCAACGAGATGGTGCCGCTGGGCGCGCTGATGAACGTCGATCCGACCTTCGGCCCGACGCGCGTGACGCGCTACAACGGCTTCCCGAGCGCCGACATCAACGGCGCCGCGAAGCCGGGCTTCTCCAGCGGCCAGGCCGAGGCGGAGATGGAACAGCGCCTGAAGAACCTGCCGCGCGGCATGACCTACGAGTGGACCGAGCTGACCTACCAGGACCGGCTCACCCGCGACATCAAGGCCGGCAGCTTCTCCATCCCGACGATGGCGGCGGTGCTGGCGATCTCGGTGCTGCTGGTGGTGCTGGTGCTGGCGGCGCAGTACGAAAGCTGGACGCTGCCGCTGGCCATCATCCTGATCGTGCCGATGTGCATCCTGTCGGCGCTGTTCGGCGTGTGGATCTCGCACTTCCCGCCGTTCATGCAGGCGGGTGACCTGAACATCTTCACGCAGGTGGCGCTGGTCGTGCTCGTGGGCCTGGCCTGCAAGAACGCCATCCTGATCGTCGAGTTCGCCAAGGAGCTGGAGGAACACGGCAAGTCGGTCGCCGACGCCGTCATCGAGGCCTGCCGCCTGCGGCTGCGGCCCATCCTGATGACGTCCATCGCCTTCTGCGCCGGCGTCATCCCGCTGATCCTGGGCAGTGGTGCCGGCAGCGAGATGCGCCGCGCGATGGGCATCGCCGTGTTCGCCGGCATGCTGGGCGTGACCTTCTTCGGCATCTTCCTGACGCCGGTGTTCTACGCGCTGCTGCGCAAGGGCACCGAGAAGCGCCGCGCCCGCGCCCGCGCGCTGAAGGAGCAGATCGACGCTTCCGCCCATGCCTTCCATCCGGGCATCGACGATGAACCCACGACCAAGAAGGAGGGCCACTGAGATGAACAAGCCCCCACGCTCGCTTTGCTCGCTGCCCCCCAAGGGGGCGCGCAACGGCTCCGGGCGGCCGAGCGCCGTTGCCGCCCGCCTCACCCTCCTCGCAGCCGCCGCCGTGCTGGCCGGCTGCGCCGCGCCCGGCCTGTCACAAGGGCCGGCCAACCTGGCTCCTGAGAAGTTCTCGCAATTGCCACCGAGCACCAGCGGCGCCGCGCAGATGACCGCCGCCTTCGTCGACAGCGCGCAACTGCAGCGCGTCGTCGATGACGTGCTGGCCAACAACCGCGACCTGCGCGCCGCCGCCGCGCGGCTGAAGCAGGCCGAGGCACTGGCCGACGCGGCCGGCGCCCAGCGCCTGCCCAGCGCCGGCGTGGGTGCCAGCGCCAGCCGCCAGCGCGCCGCCAACGACCAGGGCCAGTACAACACCTTCAACAGCTACGGCGTGAACGCCAACGCGGGTTGGGAGATCGACCTGTGGGGCCGCGCCGCCTCGGCCGCGCAGGCCGCCGGCTATGACGCCCAGAGCGCCGCGCTGGACCGCGACGCCGCCCAGCTCAGCCTGGCCGGCACGGCGCTGAACCTGCAGACCCAGTTGATCGGCCTGGGCCACCGCCTCAAGCTGGCCAAGGAGACGCTGGTCGTGCAGAACCAGCTGCTGGAACTCGTGAAGGCCCGCGTAGGCGCCGGCCGCAACACCGCGCTGGACCAGGCGCGCGCCGAGGCGCTGGTCGCGCAGACCTCCGCCAGCGTGCCCGCGCTGCGCAACGCCGCCTGCCTGACCCGGCTGCAGCTGGACGTGCTGCGCGGCCAGCCGCCGGCCGATTGCGACAAGGCCGACAGCGACCCGCTGCCCGCCATGCCCGAGCCGCGCCTCATCAGCCTGGGCACGCTGCCCGACCCTTCGGCGTTGCTGGCCGCACGCCCCGACGTGAAGGCCGCCGCGGTGCGCGCGCAGTCCGCAGCGTCGCGAACCCAGGTCGCCTGGGCGGCGCGCTGGCCCAGCATCGGCCTGACCGGCTCCATCGGTTGGAGCACCGGCAGCGCGGACGACCTGTTCAAGAGCGCCACCCGCGTGCACAGCCTGGCTGCTGCGCTGAACTGGAACTTCCTGGACTTCGGCGCCCGCAAGGCCGAGGAGCGCGCCGCCCGCGCCGGCTTCGATGCCGCCGTGGCCGCGGCCGAGCAGGCCCAGCTCGTCGCGCTGCAGGAGGCGCAGGGCAGCCTGTCCACGCTGCGCGAGACTGAAGCGCAGGCCGTCGCCCAGGCCCAGGCTGCCGACGCGACCGTGCGTGCCCGCGACCTCGCCTTCAAGCGCTACGACGCCGGCGTGACCGACTTCTACGCGCTGCTGACCACGGAGCAGGAACGCCTGGCCGCGGCGGATGCGCTGATCCAGGTGCAGACCCACCGCGCCGCGGCGCTGCTGGCCGTGCACAAGGCGTTTGCGGCGAAGCTGACGGCGCCCTGAAGGGTCGGCGGGTGGCGTCAGGACGCCACCCGCCGCTGCAGGACAACCCGGTTGCGTCCCTGCGCCTTGGCCTCGTAGAGGCCGGCGTCGGCGCGCTTGATCAGCGTGTCCAGCGAGTCCTGCGGCCGCGCCGTGGCCACACCGATGCTGACCTGGCAGCCGGGCAGCCCGGGGTCGGCGCAGTTGCTGGCGCGGATGCGCTCGGCCACGGCCAGCGCTGCACCGGCGTCGGTGTCGGGCAGCAGCGCGACGAACTCCTCGCCGCCGTAGCGGCCCAGCACCGCCGGCCGGCGCAGCACCGCGTGGGCACGCGCGACGAAGTCCACCAGCACGCGATCGCCCACGACATGGCCGTGCTGGTCGTTGACCTGCTTGAAGTGGTCCAGGTCCAGCATCAGCACCGACAGCGGCCGGCCCTGGCGGCGCGAGCGCGCCAGCTCGGCCTCGCCGGTGGCGAACAGCGCACGCCGCGTGAGCGCGCCGGTCAGGCTGTCGTGCGTGACCAGCCGCTCCAGCTCCTGGCGCAGATGCTCGGACGCCATCAGCACCGTGCCTATGCTGGTCAGCAGCGTGCCGAAGGCCAGGCCCAGCAGGTAGACCACCTGCATGGGCGACGGCGTGAACAGACCCTCCTTGGGCGGCATGAAGGGCGCGCTGATGCCGCGCGCCAGGATGATGGCGCTGCTCAGCGCCAGCACCACGGCGGTGAAGCGGGTCGCGAAGCTCTGCGCCGGCTGGCGCCAGACCAGGCGCGCATGCCAGACCCCCACGCCGCCCAGCAGCAGGCCCATGAACAACACGCGCCAGCCATAGGCCCCGGCAAAGAAGCGCATGAACAGCAGCACGCCCAGGCCGGCCAGCCACAGCAGTGCCTGCGCGCGTGGCGACAGCGGCTGCTCGAAGAAGCGGTGCGTGCCGGCCAGGAACAGCGCGGCGCCGGCAAACATCAGCGCGTTGGCCAGCCCCACCGACAGCAGCTCGGGCAGCAGGCCGCGCCCGGTGAACAGCGCTGCCGACGCGAAGGTCACCAGCGGTGCAGCCGTCCAGTGGCCCAGGCCGTGGATGGAGGGTGGATAGCTGCGGCGCTGGAAGAACATCACCAGCGCCATCAGGCAGCCCATCACGCCCGTGACGCCGCTGATGGTGCGCAACTCCAGCATGTCGAGCACGGCCGGCCCTCCGCTCGTGGAGCTGCGAGTCTAGGCGCGCCGGCCGGGGCGGATGGTGGGCCGGGTGTGGTGAATGGTGGCCGTGGTGGCGACTGGCGCGGGCACACTGCGGCCATGACGCTGCTCCCGCCGCCCCGCTGGCGCCTGCCCTATGCCGCGCTGCTGGCCGGCGTGGGCCTGCTGCTGAGCTTCTCGGCGCTGCAGGCCTACCGCAACAGCGGCGGCACGCGGCCCTGGGAACCCTTCCTGTGGGAGTTCAGCTCCGTGCTGGTCATCGGCGCGCTGGCGCTGGGCGTGCACGCGCTGGTGGGCCGGCTGCGCGGCCGGCCCTGGCCGCAGCAGCTGGCCGCGCATGCGCTGGCGCTGCCGCTCTTCAGCGGGCTGCACATCGCGGGCATGTTCGGCCTGCGCCTGCTGGTCTACGGCCTGGTCGGCGTGGACTACCGGCCCGACGACGTGCCGACGCTGCTGGTCTACGAGGGCGGCAAGGACGCGGTCAGCTACCTCAGCTTCTGCCTGATCTCGCGCGGCGTCTGGATCGCGCAGGCCGCCGCGCAGGCGCGCGTGGAGCTGGCCGAGCTGCGCCTGGCGCGGCTGGCCGACCAGGTGCAGCCGCACTTCCTGTTCAACACGCTGAACCTGATCTCGTCCGTCATGTACGAGGACGTCGGCCGCGCCGACCGGCTGCTGTGCCAGCTGGCCGACCTGCTGCGCCAGACGCTCGCGGCTCAGGCGCGGGCGGAGCACACGTTGCGCGAGGAGCTGGCCCTGGTGCGGCCCTTCCTCGCGTTGATGCAGGCGCGCTTCGGGCCGGAGCGGCTGACGGTGCGCATCGAGGCCGACGCCGCCGCACAGGACTGCCGGCTGCCGGCCCTGCTGCTGCTGGCGCCGGTGGAGAACGCCGTCAAGCATGACGTGGCGCGCCACCTGGGCCGCGTGACCGTGGCGGTGGCCGCATCGTGCGAGGGCGGGCGGCTGCGGCTGCGCGTCAGCAACCACGGGGAGCGCCCGGCGCCCGAGCCGCAGCCCGACCCGGACGGCGGCCTGGGCCTGCGCAACCTGCGCGAGCGGCTGGCGGCGCGCCATGGCGACGCGGCCACCGTGTCGTTCGGCCCGGACGGCAGCGGCATGACGCTGAAGCTGGAGCTGCCATGCGCATCCTGATCGTCGACGACGAGCCCGCCGCGCGCGCCCGGCTGCGCCGCCTGCTGGCCGCCGAGCCCGACGTGGCCGAGCTGCTGGAGGCGCCCGATGCGCCGGCCGCGCTGGCCTTGGTGCGCACGCTGGCCGCACCGCCCGACCTCGCGCTGCTGGACATCGAGATGCCCGGCGGCAACGGCGTGCAGCTGGCGGCTGCGCTGCGGGCGCTGGGCGTGCGCAGCGTCGTCTTCTCGACGGCCCATGCCGAGCATGCGCTGCAGGCCTTCGAGCTGGCCGCGCTGGACTACCTGCTCAAGCCCTGCACGGCCGAGCGCCTGGCCGCGGCGCTGACGCGCGTGCGCGATCTGCTGGCGCGGCCTGTCGCGCCGGTGGGCGAATGCTGGGTGGATGGCGAGCGCGTGAGGCTGGCCGACGTGCAGTGGATCGCCGCGGCCGACAACTACATCGAGCTGCATCTGCCCCCGCGCACGCTGCTGGAGCGCGCCACGCTGGCCGACGCGCTGGCCCGCCCCGGCTGGGCCGCGCGTTTCCTGCGCGTGCACCGCAGTCACGCGGTCAACCGGGCCCATGTGCAGCGCATCCAGCGGCTGGCCAGCGGCGAGGCGCTGCTTGGCTTGAGCTGCGGCGAGACCTTGCGGGTGTCGCGCGGCTACCGCGAGGCGCTGGCGCTCATCAGCGCGTAGCGGCAGGTTTCAGGCGCGGCGGGGCGGACTGCAGGCTGGCCAGCGGCGCGCGGATGGGGATGACGACCACCCGCGTGCTGCCGCTCCAGAACAGCGCATCCCCCAGCGGGCTGATGATGAACGAGCCGGCGCGCTCGCAGCAGGGTCCGCTGCAGTCGACGGCCTGGGCGGCCACGGGGATCTCGCCCAGCTTGGTCAGGTCCGTACTGCCCGCCGCGGGCTGCGTCGCGTCGTAGACGTCGATGTGGCCCACGGCCAGCGAGTCGTGGTTGATGGACGCGAGGCGTTACAGGCGCCGGCCGTCCGGCGACAGGAACACCTGCGGATGGCGGAACCGACCGCCCCGCAGGCCGGTGGCCGGCTGCGTGACGAAGCAGGTCGAAGTAGCGCAACGGCCTCCACTGCGTGCCGGCGAACCACAGGCGCAGGTCGCTCGTGACGACCACCATCGTCGCGCTGGTGGGCGTGAACGAGGCCTGGAAGCCGCCAGACACGTCCGGCACGATTTGGCCGTAGTACTCGCCGCTGGCCGATGCGTTGACCAGCGTGAAGTTGATGCTCTGCGGCCTGGGCAGCGATTCCAGGAAGGCGTGCTGAAGCCCATCTGTAACGCCAGCCGCTCGCCCCGCAGGCTCAGCGGCTCGCCCCGGCGCGCTCGCGCCGCGCCGTTGCTGCCGCGAAGCTGACGGTCATGGACACCCCACGACTCCCCTTCCTCGACGGCCTGCGCGTCTTCGCGTTCACGCTGCTGATCCCCTACCACGTGGGCATGTACTACGTGAGCTGGGACTGGCACGTGAAAAGCCCGGCCGCCAGCGACGCGCTGGAGCCCTTCATGCAGCTCAGCTCGCCGTGGCGGCTGTCGCTGCTGTTCCTCATCGCCGGCGCGGCCTGCCATGGCCTGTTCGCGAAGCGCGGCGCGCTGGGCACGCTGAAGGACCGCTCCAGGCGCCTGCTGCTGCCTCTGCTGTTCGGCATGGCCGTCATCGTCACGCCGCAGGCCTACTACGAGGTGCTGACCAAGGTGCCCACGCAGCTGCCCGGCAACGGCGGCTACCTGGACTTCTGGTGGGTCTACCTGCAGGGCGGCAAGTACTGCCGCGGCGCCGACTGCATGGTCGTGCCGACCTGGAACCACCTGTGGTTCCTGCCCTACCTGTGGGCCTATGCGGTGCTCGGCGCGGGCATAGCCGCGCTGTGGCGCTGGCCGCTGCCCACGCTGAGCCTGCCGACAGTGGCCTGGCTGTTGCTGCCCGCCGTGCCGCTGGCGCTGCTGCGTGTGTTCGTCATGCCGCACTGGCCCAGCACGCACGACCTGGTTCACGATCTCTACAACCACTTGCAGTACGGCTGGGTGTTCGCCATCGGCTGGGCCAGCCGCACGCCGCTGGCCCAGGGGCTGTGGCCCGCGGCGCTGCGGCTGCGTTGGTGGGCGGCGGGACTGTCTCTGGCGAGCTGGGGCCTGCTGCTGGCCTTCAACAGCCACTACGACGCGCTGAAGCACTTCGACGGCCTGCTGGCCGCGGTGCGCAGCCTGCGCGGCGCGCTGACCTGGTGGTCCATCGTGGCCGCCTGCGGCTGGGCGCAGCGTGCGTTCACCCGCGAATCGCCGGCCCTGCGCGCGGCGGCCGGGGCGGTGTTCTGCCTCTACATCCTGCACCAGAGCGTCATCGTGCTGCTGAGCCAGGCGCTCAAGCCACTGGCGCTGCCCTGGGGCCTGGAGGCGCTGCTGCTGGTTGCGCTGACCTTCGCGACCTGCACGCTGGCCTACCTCGGCGCACGCCGCGTGCCGGGCCTGGCATTGCTGCTGGGCATCGCGAGGCGGCCGCGCATCACGGCCCGTCGGCAGCTGCCCCGCTCAGGCGCCATAGCTCGTTGAAAAGAAAACGCCTGCGCGTTCGAGGGGCGGGCTGTTGGCGGTCAGGCGGCTCGCCGCAACGTTGAGGCCGCTCAGGCCTCGAGTACCGGCATCCAGGTGGATGCGCCTGGAGTCGAAGATGACATCCGCGTCCTGCAGCAGCTCGCGGAACGAGAGCTTCTGCGCGAGCTGTTCGGCGACATTGGAAAAGTCGTAGCGCTCCATGCGACGCGACAGGTAGTTGTAGTCTGCGTGCACGGGGGTTTGCGCCGTGGTCTCCAGCGCGCCGGTGGCTGCCGTGATGAAGGCACCGGCGGCGGCCATCAGCGCCGGGTTGGCGTTCAGCCGGCCCTCCAACCACCTGGCGTCGTCGGCGGGCAGGCCCGACACCTTGAACTCACCGTCCACCAGTCTGAAGTCCCAGCCGGTGCCGATGTCGGGCCGGCGCTTCGCAAGCATGGCGTCGAGCTTGCCCAGCTCCTTCTGGATGATGTCCATGCTGCGGCCGGCAGCATTCCTGTGAACGATCTGCCTCTCGATGAACGCGGGCTGATGCTTCAGCGACTCCGCAACGGGGATGATCGTGACCGCTCCGAGCGCCGGATCCTCATGGAGGCCGCCATTCGCCAGCGCCAGGCGCTCCGCCGTAACCCCCACCCAATCGGCCGCGGCGCGTTGGGCACCGCTGGAGCTGAGCGCCATGGGCACCTGGGAAACGCTGGAAATCACGTCTGGTTCCGCAGTACGGTTGGATTAGGTCGACGGCCGGCATCAGCCCCTGCTCTTCTCCTCTGCTTGTCGGCCTTGCACGACAGAACTTGAGCGCGCGTATCCGCCTGGCTGGACGCGCCGCTAGGGGGTTGCCTCGACGGGCGTGAACAACGGGCTGGCCATGCGCACCGGCGTCACGTCCAGCCTCACCTTCAGCACGGTGTAGTCGTCGCCGCCCAGCGCGTTGCTGAACCAGCCGACGGTGCCGGGGCCCTTGTAGAGCCGGAACTCGAAGCCCAGCTCGGGCGACAGGTCGCCGGGCCGCGGCCGCACCCGGTAGGCCAGACCGCGCACCTCGGGCGAGCGGGCGTCCAGCAGCTGCGTCATCGCGGTGACGATGGTGTTGTCGGCCAGCATGTCCATGAAGTAGGGCTCGAACTGCAGCGCCGGTCGGTAGTCGGCGGCGGCCGGGTCCAGCCGCTGGTCGCGCAGCTTGTGGGCCGCGGGCGTCGTGACGCCGGTCTTCAGGTCGTGGCGGTCGCCGCGGTCGAGGTAGCTGATGACGGCGCCGCGCAGGTTGAAGGCAGGCAGCCGGGCATCCGACGCGGCCTCGGACAGGTCCACCAGCATCGCACCGCGCGCACCGACGATCTCGACCTCGTGACCCTTGATGACAGCCGCCGAGTTCTCCTCGATGCCCAGGCCCAGCGTGTAGCCCAGCGCCCGCATCGCCGGCAGCATGCGGCCGATGCGCCCGCGCTTCAGGAAGTGCTGGTCGACGAACAGGCTTGGCATCACGAAGTCCAGGCCCCGGTCGTACTCGCGCCTGTCGCGCCACTGGCCCTTCAGGATCTGCAGGTTGTCCGGCGCGTCGCGGAACATGACGCGGCTCATGATGGTCGCGCCGGCGCTGGTGCCGGCAACGACGCCGCCGTTGTCGAACACCTGGCGGATGGCCCCCAGCATGGCCGTCGGCTGGCCGCCGGGCTGCAGCGTGTCGACGATGTACTCCTGCGCGCCCCCCGAGAAGAACACCGCCTTGGAGGCGGCGACCCTGGCGATCAGCGCCGGGTCGTTCAGGTTGGCCTGCCAGTCCACGTCCTTCTGGCGCGGCGCGACGGGAATGGCCTCGGCATTCGCGCCACGCCGGTTCAGCGACGCGACGATGAGGCCGGCGCTGCGCTCGGGGTTGGCCGCGGCGGTGGCGAACACGGCGATGCGCGCGCCTGGGCCGCCCGCCTCGTCGACCACGCGCTGCCAGACGGCGTCGTTGTCGCTCTTGGTGGCGCCGCCGATGACGATGGCCGTGCCGGCATGGGCGCTGAGCTGGAGAAGAAGGAGGGCCGCCGCGGCGGTCAGTCGCAACAGGAGGGCATGCATGCCCCCGAGCTTAAGCGGCGGCCTGGGCGGCGACGCCCTCGCTGAGCCAGACGCAGTCGCCCTGCTCGAACAGGCGCACCTCGCCGGGTTGAAAGGCGGTCCAGGCCTCGTCGTGCGTCAGCGGCTCGGTGGCCACCAGCGTCATCAGGTCGCGCGGGCCGTTCAGCAGGGCCAGGTCCACGCCGAGGTCGCCGTCGCGCAGGCGCACGTGGCCGAACGGCGGCTGGCGGCGCAGCCAGTGCAGCCGCGTGGAGGCATGGGCCAGCATGGCGCGGCCATCGGTCAGCAACAGGTTGAAGCGGCCGTGCTCGGCGATCTCGTGCAGCCAGGGCGTCAGCGTGACAGCCAGCTCGGGCCAGCCGGGCAGGCGTGCGCCGAAGCGCTGCTGCAGCCGCTGCATCAGCCAGCAGAAGGCTCGCTCGCTGTCGGTCTGGCCGGTCGGCGCGAAGCTGCCGTCCAGGCTGGGGTGGAAGTCTTTCAGGTCGCCGTTATGGGCGAACACCCAGGTGCGGCCGGCCCATTCGCGGCGGAAGGGGTGGCAGTTCTCCGGCGCGCGCACGCCCTGCGTGGCCTTGCGGATGTGGGCCAGGATGTTGCGCGCCTGTACCGGATGCCGGCCGTAGTGCGAGGCCAGGTCGGACTCGGCGGCAGGCCGGTCCTCGACGATCACCTCGCACCGCTCGCCCGCATGGAAAGCCACGCCCCAGCCGTCCACATGGTCCGCCGTGCGTCCACCCCGGGCGGCGAAGCCGTGCAACGAGAAGTTGGCGGCGGCCGGCAGGCGGCTGTTGAGGGCGAAAAGCTCACACATCGGAATAGGCGGGGCAGCTCGGTCGGGGTGTTGAACGCCTGCAGTCTGAAGTGCGATGACAGGATGGGCAACGATTCTTCCGTCATGAGCTCATGCCGGCGTGCCTAGTTCACGCATCAGCACAGCATCACGCAGTCATCAGCCGGCAATCCCTAGGTTGTTGCGTGCCAACGGCGCCACGCCGTAATTCGTTCACAGGCACATCTCGCAACATTTACGCCTGACCCGTGGCCCGTCCTCCTACCCTTTGGGGAAGGGCTGAACGATGAAGCCGAGAGGAGTGTTGCGATGTGGATGACCGAGTTTGTGCTGCCGGGCCAGGTGCCCGGGTCTCGCCCCAGCGAGCGCCGCGGCGCGGCATCGCTGTCCAACCAGTGGCTGGGTCTGGTGCTGGAGGAACTGGACCACGGCATCGTGCTGCTGAACGGCGCGGGCCGGGTGCTGCACACCAACCTGGCGGCCCGCGCGGCGCTGGACGACAACCACCCGCTGGAGATGGTGGGCCCGCACCTGCGCGCGCGGCTGCTGACCGACGCCGTGCCGCTGGCCGAGGCGCTGGAAGGCGCCGAGACCAGCGGGCGCCGCTGCCTGTTGCGCCTGGGTGACGACCGCTCGGAATGCGGTCGTGCCAACGTGGTGGTGGTGCCGCTCAACCGTGACGTCAGCCAGGCAGCCGTGCTGCTGATCCTGGAGCGCCGCCAGCTGTGCGGCGACCTGGCCGCGCAGTGGTTCGCGCTGCGCTACCAGCTGACGCCGGCCGAGACCGAGGTGCTGAAGGCGCTGTCCAACGGCGTGAAGCCCACCGACGTGGCGCGCCGCCAGGGCGTGGCCATCTCCACCGTGCGCAGCCAGATCCAGAGCATCCGCGCCAAGAGCGGCGCCGACAGCATCGGCGAGCTGATGCGCCAGCTGGCGCTGCTGCCGCCGCTGGTGTCGTCGCTGCGGCCGGCCAAGATGGTCAACTGAGACGAGCGCTTGGCGTTGGCGGGCCGCCGCGAGCCGGCCCGAGTCCCAGCGGCGGACCGGCCAAGGTATTCCTCGGACGAGGGGCTTCATCTCTTAACATCCGGCGCGCCGTGCTGCCCATTGCACGCGGCACGTCCGGATGGCTGAAGACACGCAAGACAACGAACTCCTGGTCCTGCCGCCCTCGCTGCGGCTGCTCGCCGCGCGCGGCATGGCGCGCAGCCACCGCAAGGGCGTGGTGCTGATCGAGGAGGGCTCGGTCGGCGACAACCTCTACCTGATCCTGTCCGGCTCGCTGCGTGCCTACAGCAGCGACGCGCGCGGCCGCGAGATCACCTACGGCGTCTACGGCCCCGGCGAGTACGTGGGCGAGATGAGCCTGGACGGCGGCCCGCGCTCGGCCAGCGTCATCACCGAGACGGCGAGCCGGCTGGTCATGGTCACGCGGGCCAGCCTGCTGACCCACATCAGCGAGCACCCCGAGTTCGCGTTCGAGCTGCTGACCAAGGTCATCCGCCGCGCCCGCGCGGCCACGCTGTCCACCAAGCAGCTGGCGCTGAACGACGTCTACGGCCGGCTGCGCAATCTGGTGGATCAGGCCACCAGCGACGGCCAGCATCTGGCGCTGACCCACCAGGGCATGGCCCAGCGCCTGGGCTGCTCGCGCGAGATGGTGTCCAAGCTGGTCAAGGACCTGGAGCTGGGCGGCTACCTGAAGCGCGTGGCGGCAGGCGAGTACCAGCGGTTGAAGACGCTGCCGGCGCGCTGGTGATCAGGCTTTCTTGAGCGGCGGCGCGACGGGAAAGCGCCGTTCCGGCCGCGGCGCGCGGGCGTACAGGCCGGCCACCTTGGGCAGGTTGGCCTGGATGTCGCGGATGCGCGTGGCGTTGGCCGGGTGGGTGGACAGCCATTGCGGCGGCGCACCCTTGTTGCCGGCCATCATCTTTTCCCACAGCCGCACGGCGGCGGCCGGGTCGTAGCCGGCGCGGGCCGACAGCTCGATGCCCACCAGGTCGGCCTCGCTCTCGTCCTCGCGGCTGAACGTCAGCTTGGCCAGCTCGGCGATACCGCCAGTCAAGGTGCGTCCCAGCTGGCCTAAGCCCAGCAACGCTGAAACGGCTTCTGCGCCGAGATTGGTCAGGGCCGACTTGCCCACCCGCTCGCGCGCATGCTCGCGCAGCGCATGCGCCACCTCGTGGCCCATGATGGCGGCGACCTCGTCGTCCTCCAGCTTGAGCTTTTCCAGGATGCCGTAATAGAAGGCGATCTTGCCGCCCGGCATGCAGAAGGCGTTGAGCTGCTGGCTGCCCAGCAGGTTGACCTCCCACTTCCACTGCCGCGAGCGCTCGTTCCACTCGTAGCTGTGCGGGATGATGCGCTGCGCGATGTAGCGCAGCCGCTGCACCTGCGGATGGTCCATGGGCGCCAGGCCGCGCTGCTGCTGGGCCTCGCGCATCATCTGCGTGTACTGCTGGGCGCCGGCCTGCTCCAGCTGCTCGGCCGACACCACCTTGGTGGCCCAGCTCTTCTTGCCGACATCCACACCCTCGCGCGCCCAGGCCGGCGTCAGCGCCGCGGCGCCCAGCAGGCCTGTGAACAGACGGCGCGTGCGCTGACGCGGTGGCGTGCAGCGGCCGGCGGCGCAGTCGGCGCAGGCGCCGAACATGCGTTGCGGCAGGTGGGACAGCTGAAGGTCGTCGCGGACGATGAAGTCGGGGGCTGGCATGCCGGCATTGTGCGGCGCTGCACGGCAAGGCTTCGTAGGACTGGCGACAATCCCGCCATGGATCCACAGCAATTCCGCGCCGCGCTGGGCATGTTCGCCACCGGCGTGACCATCGTCACCGTGCGCTCGGCGGACGGCGGCCTCGTGGGCCTGACGGCCAATTCCTTCAATTCCGTGTCGCTCGATCCGCCGCTGGTGCTGTGGAGCCTGGCGCGGCGCGCCGGCTCGCTGCCGGTGTTCACGCACGGCACGCACTACGCGATCAACATCCTGGCGGCCGACCAGAAGGAACTGGCCCAGCGCTTCGCGATGCGCGACATCGACCGCTTCGCCGGCGTGGCCTGGCGCGAGGGCGCCGGCGGCGCGCCGGTGCTGGACGGCGCGGTGGCCGTGTTCGAGTGCGCCAACCGCAGCCGCTACGAGGAGGGCGACCATGTCATCTTCGTCGGCGAGGTGGAGCGCTGCACCGCGCGGCCCGGCGCGCAGCCGCTGATCTTCCACGGCGGGCGCTACTTCACCGAGCTGCCGATCTGAGCCCGTCAGGCCGCCAGCCGCCCGGCCGGCAAGGCCGTGGGCGCGGCGGCCAGCCGCGGCCAGCGCCAGGCCAGCAGCGCGGCCGTGACGCCGGCCAGCACCAGCCCCAGCGCCCACAACGGCACGATCTGCTGCGCCGCCAGCGCGTGGCAGAGGCCGGCCAGCGTCAGGAAGGCCAAGCTGGGCGCCACGGCCGTCATGCTGGTGGGCGGGCGCAGCAGCGCCGGGCGCCGCGTCAGCATGCAGGCGGCGACGGGCAGCGCGGCCAGCGGCAGACTCAGCAGCAGTTGGTTGGCTGCGGCGAGGCCCAGCGCGAACAGCAGCCCCGTGGTCAGCAGCCAGCTGACGCCGAAGTCCCGCCATTGCAGCCGCGCCACCGCCACATTGAGTTCGCGGCCCAGGGGCATTCCCGGCAGCAGGCGCAACAAGGCCTGCTCGCGCCGGCTGGCCCACAGCGTGTTGGTCAACGCGAACCCCGGGTTGACGCCCGCGCTGGCGATGCCGATGCCCATGCCGAAGGCGCCGTGCTGCAGCACCAGGGCCAGGCTGGCACCGGTGGTGGCCAGCACCAAGGTGAACACCATGGCCACGAGGGCCATGATGGTGCCCATCGTCAGCGCATGCCGCAGCCAGTGCTGCTGGCCGTGCATCACGATCTCGGCGCGCGCCATGACGCTGCGCAGGCGGGTGTTGTCAGCGCGGTCCAGCACATGCTGCAGCCAGGCCGACAGCACGCGCGCATAGGGCCGTGCGAGCCGCTCGAACGGCGCCCACGAGTTGATGGCCGGCGCCTTGCCTTCCATCTGCATCTGCATGGCGCGACGCATCAGCACCTGCGTGGCATAGCGGGCCCGGTGCCGGGCGTTGCCATTGGCAAAGGCGCGCAGCACCAGCCAGGCCTGGAGCAGCAGGCAGGCCGCCAGCACCGCGTAGGCGTGCGTGTCCCACAGCGACGCGAGCGCCTGCCGGGCGGGCGCCAGCCAGCCGCCCAGCGCGACGGACAGCGGCGACAGCAGGATGGTCAGGAACCACAGCCACACCAGCCGCGTCGTCCACAGCAGGAAGGCGGTGAGGAAGCCGCTGCACAGCAGCAGCAGGGGCCAGAACCCGGGCGCAGACACGAGCAACAGCAACAGGACGGTGTCCAGCGCCGTGAACAACGCCCAGCCCAGCAGCGCGGCGCGCCTGAGCGTGGGCAGGTGGCCGGGCACGGTGCGAGCGGCGGTGGGGTGGTTCTGCTCCAGCAGGCTGTAGGAGACGGCCATCCAGGCGCCCAGGCCGATGGTCAGCAGCAGCCCCACCACCACGCGCCAGCCGGCCGCGGGTGGCAGCCAGACCAGGCTGGCACCGCCGACCACGAGCAGCAGCGCAGCGATGATCCGCCGGCCCCAGGGCGAGGCGCGATCGCGCTGACGCCAGGGCGCCAGCAGCACCTGCGAGTAGCGGGCGGCGCTCATCAGGTCAGCTCCGCGAACAGGTCGTCGAGGTTGACGCGGTCCATGCTCAGGCCGGCAGGCAGGGCCGCGTCAGCCGGCAGCCGCGCCAGCACGCGCTCGCGGCCGGCCTCCAGCGGCGTGCGCTTCAGCGGCTCGACGCCCAGCCGGGCCATCAGCACGGCCATCTCGGTGACCGTGCCGGTGAAGGCGCGCACCTGGTCCAGCAGCTCATCCAGCGGCGCCTGCAGCGCGATGCGGCCGCCGCTCATGAAGGCGACGTTGAAGGCCACGCGCTCCAGGTCCGACAGGATGTGCGTGGAGAACACCACGGTGGCGCCGCGGTCCAGCACCTGGCCCACCAGCTCGCGCAGGAAGTCGCGCCGGCCGGCCGGGTCCAGGCTGGCGACGGGCTCGTCCAGCACCAGCAGGTCGGGCTCGTGGGCCAGAGCGCGGATGATGGACAGGCGCTGCTTCTGGCCGCCCGACAACTTGCGGATGGGCTTGTCGCGCGCGATGTCCCAGCGCGACATCAGGCCCTCCACCTTGGCCTCGTTCCAGCGCGGGTAGAAGCTGCGGAAGTAGGCCAGCAGCTGGGCCGGCGTGAAGCCCTCGAACAGGTCGCTGTGCTGCGGCACGTAGCCGATGCGGGCGCGCGCGGCGTCGTCCAGCGCCAGCACGTCCTGGCCGAACAGCCGCACGCGGCCGGCATCGGGCTCGCGCAGGCCCAGCAGCGTCTCCAGCAGCGTGGTCTTGCCGGCGCCGTTGCGGCCCAGCAGACCCACGACCTGGCCCGGCTTCAGCGCCCAGTCCAGGCCGTCCAGCACGGCGGGACTTTTGGGGTAGGCCAGGCTCACGCGGCTCAGTTCGGCGCTGGCGGACTCGGTATGCGGAAAGTGAGGGCTCATGGGGGCCTCTTGAGGTTGCGGAAGGTGGCGCCTCAGGAGGCGCCGTCCTCCAGGAGGGTCTTGAAGAGTTGCAGGACCTGGGCCTTGGGCAGCTCCAACTGCCGGGCCTCGGCAGCGGCCTTCTCCAGCGTGGGGCGCAGCAGCTCCACGCGGTCCGCGGTGGGCTGGGCCTTCTGGTGCTGCGCCGCCACCACCATGGACAGGCCGCGCCGGCGCTCCAGCACGCCCTCCATCTCCAGCATGGAGTAGGCCTTGGAGATGGTCATGGGGTGCACCGCCAGCGCCTGCGCCAGCTCGCGCACCGACGGGATCTCGTCACCCGCCTTCAGCTGCCCCGCCGCCACGCGCCGCCGGACCTGCTCGATGAGCTGGCGGTAGATGGGCTCGGGCGAGCCGGTGTTGATGTGGACGAAATGGGTCGGGTCCATGCGGAACTGCCAATGTGTACTAGTACGATAGTACACATGGACAGTATCCGTCAAGCGGGCGCGTCGCGACGCGCAGCACGGTCGAGCGCTTAAGCGGCCTCAGGTCTCCAGCAACCCGCTTGCATGAGCAACGCTTCAGCGCGTCGCACGGTCAGGGATGGAGCGCCCTCCAGCGCGGGTAGGCCTCCAGCGCCTTTTGCGGCCAGGTGCCCCACCAGGTGTAGCCGTTGCGGCGGCCCTTGGAGATCTCGTTGACGTCGTCATGGATGGTCTTGCCCCAGTCGCCGAAGATGGGGCGGCCGGTCGACACGTCGTAGAGCCGGGACCACAGCGGGCCGGCGCCGGGCTGGGAGATGAGCTTGCGGCCGTCGGGCGTCATCGTGAAGGCGTGGTCGCGCAGCGCCTGGGCCTGCAGCCAGGCGATACCGGCGTGGATGGCGGCCTTCATCGCGGGCGTGGGGCGGGGCTGCTGCATCAGGAACAGCAGCACGCCCGCGCTCTCGGCGCTGGCCAGGCCGCGCGGCTCGTAGTTGCGGGCGGAGATGGGGGTCAGCGTGAGCGCGTCGATCTGCTGCGGCCAGCCGGTCAGGCGGCCGTCGACCTTCACCTGGGCCGACAGGATGACGTCGACCGCACGGGCCGCTGCTGCACGGGCCTGGCGGCGCTGCGCCTGGGGCACGAAGGCGAAACCGGGCGCGCCGTCGGCCACGTCCTGCAGCAGGTGCGCGGCCTCGGACACGGCCTCGTCGTTGAAGGTGATGCCGTCGTGGAAGCCCCCTTCCAGCGGGTAGTTCTGCGGCCAGCCGCCGTTGGGGTACTGAGCCATCAGCAGGTAGTCCAGGCCCTTGAGGATGGCGGCTCGATAGGCGTCGCTGGCGCGCTGCTGGTTCACACGCGCGAGAAAGCGGATCTCGGTGTGCGTGGCGTCGTTGTCCAGCGTGCCGACGAAAGTCCAGAAGCGGTCGCGCGGCTCGTCGAAGCTGCCGCTGCCAACCGTCATCGTCTCGGCGTTGTTCGCGTAGCGCTGGCCGGGCAGGCGCGGCGGGCCGGCGCGGTTCTGGTTCTTGCTCCAGCCACCGCTGGGGGTCTGGAAGCTGAGGATGGTCGCGGCGATGGATTGCGCCTCGTCCGACGCGTACCAGCCGGGCTCGCCGTCCAGCGGCGCATTCATCTTGCCGGCCACGGGCGGCGGCGGCACGGGGTCGCCGGGCTTCAGCTCGCGGGCCAGCGTCGCGCGGTCGAAGGCCATCTGGCGTTCGGAGCGGTCGATATAGGCCTGCCAGGCCGGGCGCTGCGCGGCAGGCAGCTCGGCGAGGCGGGCCCTACTCACCTCGGGCGCCGGTGTGTTGTGGCCGATGACGGCGGCCAGCGCCGCACTCGGCAGCAGGGCGAGGAGCAACAGGTGCTTCATGGCAGCGGCAGCAGGCCTTCGGCGCGCACGGTCCAGGCGCCGTCCTTGGGGAAGCCGGGCGTGACAGCGCCCTTGGGCGCCGCGTCCCAGCCACCGGCCATCAGGCCCATGGCCATCAGGTAGGCGGCGTTGGTGGGCAGGTAGGCCACCGCACCCTCGGGGTCGCGCGGGCGGCGGCTGTAGCCGCTGGGCATGAAGCGGGCTGCGGCGCCGGTGTTGGCCAGGATGCTGACGGCGCGTTCCGGCTCGCCCAGCCGCGCCGCCGTCAGCGCGCCCTGCCCCATCTGCCAGCTGACCCAGCCGCCATCCTCACCGCGCTGCGCATGCACGGCGTGGAAGGTGCGGCGCGCGGTCTCGATGTCGATCTTGTCGGTGGCCGGCAGATAGCCCAGCGCCAGCAGCATGGACGACGGCGCGCCACGCTTGCCCGGGCCGAACAGGTTGCGGATGCCTTCGATCTCCAGGTAGCGGCCGTCCTGCTGCGGCAGCGGCGCGAGGTTCTTGATGACGTCGGCCCACTTCGCGTCGGGTGCCAAACCTTGCCGCTCTCGCCATTGCTGCGCGACCTGCAGCCCGTAGTACCAGAAGGCCACCTCGAAGGTCGGGTTGCGCACCAGCTCCACCGACGTGCTCTCGCTGACGTTCTTCAGCGGCGGGCCCAGGTGGTAGACGCCGGTGGCCGGGTCGCGGTGAGCGAAGGACGCGAGGAACTTGGCGGACTCGGCCACCAGCTCGCCGTAGCGCTGCAGCGTCTCCTTCGTCGGCTTGGCACGGTAGACCAGCTCGGCCAGGTAGATCGGGTTGGGCTGGTTCCAGATGATGTAGGGGTTGATGCCGCCGGGCGTGGGGCGGCCGTCCAGGCCCGACATCTTGGGCCAGCGCACGCCGTCGAAGCCTTCTCTCTTCGCCTGCGCGATGCCCTTGGGCAGTTGCCCCAGATACCAGGCCAGGCCCTTCTCCAGCAGGTCCACATGGCCCCATTGGTAGAACTGCGCGGCGTGGAAGACGTAGACCTCGGAGTTGTGCTTGCCGAACCAGCTCAGGTGCTGCAACCCGGTCTCGGCGGGCGGGAAGCTGCCGGCGTAGTTCACGCGCATCAGGTAGAGCGACTGGATGGTGCGGCGCTCGATCTCCTTGGCGCGCGGATCGGTGGCGGCGCTGAGGTCCACCATGCCGCCCTTCGTCCAGTAGTCGCGCCAGGCCTGCTTCGATGACGCCAGCGTGCTGTCCACCGTTTCCTTGGGCGCGGGGTGCTCGGCGTCGGCGAACGCGGCCGTGAAAGCGAGGGTGTCGCCGCGGGTCGCGCGCAGCCGGTAGTCATGCGGCGCGGCCAGCTGCGGCGTGGAGGCGCTGACCAGCTCGGCCGGCGTGGACCAGCGCAGCTCGGCGTCGTAGCGCGTGCCGTCGGCCTCGCGGGCGATGCGGGCGTGGCCGGTGGCGACCTGCGTCAGCGTGCTGCGGTGCTTCTCCGGCTGCTCCCAGATGAAGGGCGGCTTGTGGGCTATTGCACTGCGATAGGCGTAGGGGAAGCGCACGCGCACCTGCAGGTCACCGCTGGCGATCAGCGGCGAGCGCGCCTGCACGGCCAGCACGGCGGCGCTGCCGTGGGTGGCGGTGGTGACCTCCAGCGGCTGGCCGCGCACCAGCAGCTTGCTGGTGACGATGCCGGTCCACAGGTCCAGCGTCTGCTGGATGCCCGCGATGTCCTCGCTGCGCAGCACCTCGCCGTAGAGCATGAACTGGAACTGACCCAGCGGCATGGGCTGGGGGTTCTCGCGGTAGTAGCGGCCGGCGGGCGTGTTCTGCTGGATGGGATAGAGGATCTGCCGGCCATGGAAGGGCACGGGCGCCAGCGTGTCCTCGAAGTGCAGGCCCTCGGGGTTTGGGAAGCTGTGCCAGCTCCAGGTGTTGCGCGTCTCCAGCGGCAGGCCGTTGTCGTAGTAGATGCGCTCCAGGCTCTGCAGGCCGGTCACGTCCACGGTCACCGCAAAGTCGCCGTTGCCAACGGTCAGCGCGGACTCGGGGTTGATCCCGGTGTTGCGCACCGCGTGGCGGGCGACGACGGCGGCGCGGTCTATGGGTTGGGCGAGTGCGGGCAATGCCACGCACGCGGCCAGCAGGAAGGAAAGCAGCTTCAAAACGGCGACCTCAGTTGCGGGAACGATCAGCTTGGCCACGGTCGAGCGTCAGGCTCATCAGACCGATCACCACGTCATTGCTCAGGGTGCGCAGCGTCAGGCGCGCGAGGGGCTTGCCCGGGTCGAGCGGCAGGTCGACCACGGTGGCGGCGCCGCCAGGCACCGCGCGGCCGGTGGGCTGCAGGCGCACCAGGCCGGTCTTCAGGTCCACGCGCGGCGGCACGGGGCCGAAGCGGTGGAACTGGTAGTCATCGATGAAGTAGTCCTGCTCAATGGGCCACCAGGTGGTGGGATTGTGCAGGGCCAGCCAGGCACGGCTGCCGTCGGCGTACTCGACGATGACCTCGCCGTTGTCGATGCGGCTTTGCATGAAGTTGGTGGTGCCGGCCATCAGCAGGTAGGCGTGGCGGGCCTGGCCGGTCAGCGGGATGCTGATCTCCTTCGGGTAGTTGTCCCAGCGGGAGGTGAAGACGATGTTGCGGGCCTCGGGTACGCCCGGCGTGGCGAAGGGCAGGCCATTGGGCAGCTTGAGTAGGCCCTGCTGCTCGGCAGCCACGCGGCGCAGGCCGCTGTCGTCGAGGGCGGGCAGCTCGTTCACATGGCCAGCCCAGGCACCGGCGCCTTGGGAGGGCAGCGTCAGCGACACACCGCTCGGTCGTGGCGTCAGGTATTTACCGAGCTTGAAGAGATCGGTGACGCGGTCGTTGAAGTGGAGATCCAGCGCGATGGGGTCGAAGACGGCGTCCGCCACGGGCGTTGTCCAGTCCAAGGTCCTGGGCTGCCATGGCGTGGGAAGGCGAAGCCCAAACTTCGGCCACGGTGCCTTGCGCCAATGCACGACGACCTCGGCACGCGCCTCCCAGGGTTGCTCGACGAGCACCACGAGAGCCTCAGGATCAGGCTTCCATTCGACGGGCCGGCCGTTCCACGTCACCGACTCGATGGCACGGCCCCAGGCCGGGAACTTCATGCGCAGTTGCTTGAAACGCGAGCCGGGCTGCGTGATCTGCCACCGCTCGCGCATCCCTTCGCGCTTGAAAGCCACGCCCACACCGGGGTGCTGCAGCTCGGCCTCGTTCCACTTGTCGGGAAAGCCGGGCTGCACGGTCATCACACCAGCCAGCGCATCGGGCTTCACGCCAAACAGCCCCTCCACCAATGCGCGCGCCGTCACGCCGGTGCCGTCGGCAAAGTCGCGCTGCGACTCGCGGCGGTAGTGGTCCAGGTAGTTCATGGAGCCCACGTTGCCCGGCGTGATGCCCATGTTCATGCTGGCCATCAGCGCGCTCTTGGCCAGGATGAACGCGGACTCGGAGTAGCTGGCCTGCCACATCGCCAAGGCCGTGTGCAGGTTCTCGCCCATCACGACGTTGTTGACCGACCAGGCATAAGGCATCCAGTCCGTGCTGGGCAGCACGTGATACGCCAAATCCTTGGGCACGCCTGGGCCGTGCACAGGAATCTGTTTGAAGGAGCTGAACACGTCCCGCGCCATCTGCATGGCCTCCTGAGAAGTGGGCACTTCAGAGTCGATGGCGTGATAGAAGCTCCACAGCCCGTAGCTTGTGTGTAGTCGCTGCAGACCCAGGCTGTCGCGGTACTCGCCGAAGGCGCCGCGATACGGCATCCACAAGTGTTTGCGCATGCCTTGCGCGATCAGGTCCGCCTCGCGCTGGTAGGCACTGCCGTCCTCGCCCAGCAGCTTTGCCAAGCGCGCCGCACTGCGGAAGGCGTAGACGTTGTAGGCCGACGCATGCGTGACGCCGCCGCCGCCGTAGTAGATGTCGTCGCTGGCCCAGAAATTGGCATAGCCCTCGTACAGCGGCAGGCCGCCGAAGTCGCGGCGGAACAGGCGTTGCTCCCAGGCCAGGTGGCGCTGGATGGCGGGCCACGCGCGGCGGGCGAGCTCCAGGTCGCCGGTCCACAGCAGGTGGCGGAACAGGGCGTCGAAGAACACCATGTTCATGTCGTAGTGCGAGGCGGTCAGGTTGCCGTTGGAGTGCAAGGCCGTCCTGCTGCGCGCGAGGTTCGTGTCCGCGTCGGGTGGCGGCAGCTGCGCGGGAATGGGCGACGTGTTCTGCCGCGCCAGCCAAGTCTCGATGTTCTGCTTCGCGCGGTCGTGCCAGCCGAGGGCATCGAGCGCATAGGCGCCGCGCCAACCCAGCAGCGGCACGCGCCAGGCGACGGCGCCGTGCAGGATGGCCTTGGCGTCGTCGTCCCACAGCGCATCACCCACCACGTTGATCGCGCCGACGGCGGCGTTCAGCCACGGGTCGGGCGTGGTGATGCGGATCTGCTGGCGCAAGGCCTTGAAGTGGGCCCGCTCCCGGGCAAACAGCGTGGGCAGCTCGGCCGCCGTGAAGCGCGGCACCAACGGCGTGCCGCGCGTGGCGGGGCGGGGCGCGCCGACGGCGGCATAGGTCTGCGCGGCGGCGCTGGCTTGCGAGCGGGCGGCGTCGGCCAGGCGTTGCAGCGCGAGCCAGGCCGGCTTGCGCTCGCGCAGGGCGACGCGGCCGACGGTGATGGCCACGTCAGGTGTTGCGCCGGACGCTGCGAGCAGCGCGGGCAGCGAGTCCCAGTCGCTCGCCGCGGCCAGATGCTGCTGCGCGCCCACAGGCACCACACCGGCGATGAGCGCCGCCGGCGCGGCCAGCACGAAGCCGTCGCTGCCCAGCACCAGCCGGTTGCCCGCCGCGAACTGCGGCTGGAACTGGAAGTAGCGGCTGATCGGCACGGACTCGGTGCCGATGTCGCCATCGCGCCGGCCCCGCTGGCCGGTGACGCCACCATAGGTCCACACCAGCTCGGCGCCTTCCGGCAGGCCGCGCCCCTCGGCGCGGATCACCAGGCCTTCGGTAGTCGTCGTGGCGAGCGCGACGACGGCCAGGCTGCCCTCGCCGAGCAGCGGGTCGCGGATGTCGTAGTGCAGCTCGCCCGGGCGGTAGCGCGTCGTGACGGACTCGGCCTCGTGCAGCCAGCGACTGCCGGCGGGCGTTCGCAGTGCCAGCCGCAGGTTGCCGCCACGACCGGGCAGGTAGAGGATGAACTCCGGCTTGTCGCCACCGTCGACACGGAAGCCCGTGCGGCCACCGTACAGCGGACGGTTGAAGAACTCGGTGCCGTTGTGGATGACGAAGTCTTCGCCCTCCGGCGTGTAGCGCAGTGGCTGGGCCGTCTGGCCCTGCAGATTGATGCGCGTCTGCTGCGGGCCGGAGATGGCCTGCGCGGCGACCGGCCACGGCAGCGCCAGCACGGCCACGACCACACCTTCGAAAAACCAGCTGCGCATCCCTTGCCCTCGCCCGGCGCGGAGCCGGAGCACGGCGAGTCGTCCCGGGCGCGCAGGGCCGGGGACGACAGGCGATTCAATCGTCGTTGAACAGCGGCTCGGCCAGGTAGAGGCCGGCGGCTACGGTCATGCCGAACAGGCTGCCGGACTGTGGCATGGCCATCAGCTCGGCGCTGCTGAGGCCCACGCGGGCGGTCGTCACGGTGATCTGGTCGCCGTTGGCGCCGCCGAAGGCGGGGCAGGTGATGTCGCGCACCGGCACGCTGTAGCGGGCAAGCAGCCGGCCGTCGGCGCCGTAGCGCGCCACGGCGCCGTTGCCCCATTCGGCGTTCCACAGGCAGCCCTGGGCGTCGATGGTGGAGCCGTCGGGCTCGGCGGCCTCGACGTCCTTCTTCACGAACAGCCGCGGCTCGCTGACGCGGGCGCTGGCCGAGTCGTAGTCGCACACCATGATGCGGCGCGTGGGCGAGTCGCAGTAGTACATGCGCCGGCCGTTGGGGCTGAAGCAGATGCTGTTGGCGATGGCCACGCCGTCCAGCGGCAGGCGGCGCAGGCCGCGCGCCGCCGAGTACTGGTAGAAGCCGGCTATGGTCTGGCGCGGCTCGGCCTCGTCCAGCGTGCCGAAGACCAGCGCACCGCTGCGGTCGCAGCGGCCGTCGTTGGAACGGGTACTGGGCAGGTGGGCCTCGATCAGCGTGATCTCTTGCGGCTGCGCATCGATGACGCCGGTGGCCCGCAGGTCGGGCAGCGTCAACCAGGCCAGGCGCTTGGCCATGGCCAGCAACAGCCGGCCGGAGCGGGTGTGCACGAAGCAGCCGACGCGCTCGGGCAGGCGCACCTGCAGCGTGGCGCTCGCGCCAGGCGTCCAGGCATGGATGCAGCTGCCGGCGATGTCGGTCCACCACCAGCGGCCCGAAGGTGCATGCCATTGCAGGCCTTCGCCGAGGCTGTTGGCCTGGGCGAGAACGAGGGAGAAGGGGTGTTCAGCTTTGCTCATCGGGGCTGGCTTGGGCGCTGGATTCCAGGGCGGCGCGGGCCTGCTTGCGCCGGATGGCGCTGGCATGGCGTTGGCGCTCTTCGGGCGTGAAGGGACGCAGCGGCGGCACGGGCACGGGCTTGTTGTCGTCGCCCACCGCCACCATCGTGAAGTAGCAGCTGTTGACGTGCCGCGACTCCTGCGTGCGGATGTTCTCGGCGACGACCTTGATGCCCACTTCCATCGACGAGGTGCCGGTGTGGTTGACGCTGGCCAGGAAGGTCACCAGTTCGCCCACGTGGATGGGCTGGCGGAAGATGACGCGGTCCACCGACAACGTGACGACGTAGCGGCCGGCATAGCGGCTGGCGCAGGCGTAGGCCACCTGGTCCAGCAGCTTGAGGATGTTGCCGCCATGGACGTTGCCGGAGAAGTTGGCGGTGTCCGGCGTCATCAACACCGTCATCGTCAGTTGGTGGGCGGGCAGGTCCATGGCGACGGCTTCAGCGGTTCAGGAGAAGCGGTGGATTGTCGTGCTGCGGAACACCTCGCCCGGCCTCAGCACGGTGCTGGGCCAGTCGGCGCTGGCTTCGTGGTGCGGCGAGTCGGGGTTGTGCTGGGTCTCCAGGCACAGGCCGTCGCCCTGGCGGTAGATGCGGCCATCGGGGCCCGCGAGGCTGCCGTCCAGGAAGTTGCCGGAGTAGAACTGGATGGCGGGCTCACTGGTCAGCACGTCCATGCGGCGGCCGGAGTGCGGGTCCTCCAGCGTGGCGGCGGGGCGCAGGCCGTCGGCGTTCAATTCGCTGTCCAGCAGCCAGTTGTGGTCGTAGCCCTTGGCGAGCAGCAGCTGCGGGTGGGCCTGGCGGATGCGGGCCGCGATGGGCGTGGGCCGGCGGAAGTCGAAAGGCGTGCCATCGACAGCGGCGTGCCGCAACGGGATCAGGTGCTCATCCACCTCGCTGTAGCGCGAGGCCGGCAGGGTGAGGTGGTGGTCCAGCACGCTGCCTGCGCCGGCTAGGTTGAAGTAATCGTGGTGCGTGAGGTTGACGACGGTGGCGCGGTCGGTGGTGGCCTCGTAGTCCACGCGCCAGCCGTTGTCGGTGGCGCTGACCGAGTAGCGCACGCGGACGCTCATCTCGCCGGGGAAGCCCTGGTCGCCATGCGGGCTGGTCAGGCTGAAACGCAGTGCCTGGGCCTCGCCGGGCCGGGGCGTGTCGGGTTCGGCCGCCCACAGCCGGTGGCCGAAGCCCTCGGTGCCGCCGTGCAGGCAGTTGGGGCCGTCGTTGCGGGCCAGCGCGTGGGTCTCGCCATCCAGCGCGAAGCTCGCGCCGGCGATGCGGTTGCCGTAGCGGCCCACGATGATGCCGAACGAAGGGTTGCGGTGGACGTAGTCGTCCAGGTTGTCGAAGCCCAGCACGACATTGCCGCTGCGACCCTGGGCATCCGGCAGCCACAGGCCCGTGACGATGCCGCCCAGCGTGATGGCGGTGAGCTTCAGGCCCAGGCCGTTGGAGAGGGTGTATTCATGCACCACCCGCCCGTCGGGCAGGTGGCCGTAGTCGCGGCATTCAATCATTGGTGAACCCTTCGGCCTGCGGCCTGTCCCGCCAAGCGGGAGCGAGCTTGCTTGGGATGGCCCGGCGCAGCGCTCATGCCCAGCCTCCATCAACGACGAAGTCTTGCGCAGTGCACATCGCGGAGTCGTCCGCCGCCAGGAACAGCGCCATCGCCGCGATGTGCTGCGGCATCAGCGGCTCATTGATGCACTGGCCCTTGGCAATCTCCTGCTTGGTCTCCTCGGTGACCCAGAGCTTGAGCTGCTTCTCGGTCATGACCCAGCCCGGCACCAGCGTGTTGACGCGGATCCTGTGCGGCCCGAAGTCGCGCGCCAGGCAGCGCGTCAGGCCCTGCACGGCCGCCTTGCTGGCCGTGTAGGCCGGCATGCCGCCCTGCTTCAGCATCCAGCTGATGGAGCCGAAGTTGACGATGCTGCCGCCGCCCGCCGCCTTCATGTCGGACAGCACGGCCTGGGCCGCGAAGAACTGGTGCTTGATGTTGACGGCCACACTCGCGTCCCAGAACTCGGGCGTGGTGTCCTCGACGGCGTGGCGCTTGTCGTTGGCGGCGTTGTTCAGCAGCGCCGTGAACGGGCCGACGCGCTCGCGCAGCGTCGCAATGGACAGGCGCATCGCCGCCACGTTGCTCAGGTCAGCCGCCATGAACTGCGGCGCGTGGCGCGACCTGCCGGCCAGGCGGGCGGCCAGCGCCTCGCCCTCGGCAGCGGCCAGGTCGATGAAGGCCACCCGGGCACCCTGTTCGGCGAAGGCTTCGACCAGCGTTTCGCCGATGCCGGTGGCCCCGCCGGTGATCAGGACGCCCCGGTCCTGCAGGCTGGGATAGCGCGCGTAGGCACTCATGCAACTGTCTCCTGGATGCTGCCTCCCGACTTCTACGGCCGGGCGATGCCAGGATTATTAGTCATACTTTTTTGTTTGCAAAGTTAGCAATTTGCGGGTTAACCCCAATCAACTTGCATAAATAGTCATACTTTAATGACGACATGCCGGCGCCCACAGCTGGCCGTGTGCCGGCATGTCGGCGCTTGATCCAACTTCCCCAGAGACAAGGGACCGCACCATGAGCGCCTCCGCCACCCGCCCTGGACGACCGTACCGCGGCGTCTTCCCGGTCGTTCCGACCATCTTCAACGCCGACGGTTCGCTGGACTTGCCCGGCCAGCTGCGCTGCGTCGACTTCATGATCGACGCCGGCTCCAACGGCCTGTGCATCCTGGCGAACTTCTCCGAGCAGTTCGTGCTGTCGGACGCCGAGCGCGAGACGCTGACCCGCGCCATCCTCGGCCACGTGGCCGGCCGCGTACCGGTCATCGTCACGACGACGCACTACTCGACGCAGATCTGCATCGAGCGCAGCCAGCTGGCGCAGCAGCTTGGCGCGGCCATGGTCATGGTCATGCCGCCGTACCACGGCGCCACGTTCCGCGTGTCGGAAGGCCAGATCGAGAGCTTCTACCAGCGCCTGTCCGACGGCATCAACATCCCCATCATGATCCAGGATGCCCCGGTGGCCGGCACGCCGCTGTCGGTGCCGCTGCTGGCGCGCATGGCGACCAACATCGCCAACGTGAAGTACTTCAAGCTGGAGATGCCCCAGGCCGCCAGCAAGATGCGCGAGCTGATCCGCGTCGGCGGCGCCGCCATCGAAGGCCCGTGGGACGGCGAGGAAGCCATCACGCTGCTGGCCGACCTGGACGCCGGCGCCACCGGCGCGATGACCGGCGGCGCCTTCCCCGACGGCATCCGCAAGATCTTCGACGCCTTCCACGCCGGCGATCGCGAGACCGCCGTGGCGGAGTACGGCCGCTGGCTGCCGCTGATCAACTACGAGAACCGCCAGGGCGGCATCCTGACCGCCAAGGCGCTGATGAAGGAAGGCGGCGTCATCAAGAGCGACGCACCGCGCCACCCCTTCCCCGAGATGAGCCCCGAAGTGCGCGCCGGCCTGCTGGACGCGGCCAAGCGACTCGATCCCCTGGTCCTGCGCTGGGGCAAGTGATGCGTGCGGCGCTCGCGGCGCTGCTCGCGCTGTGCCTGGCCGCCCCCGTCATCGCGCTGGAACCCCAGGGCGAGACGGGCGCGCACGACCCGACGCTGCTGATCCAGGCCGACCGCTGGTTCGTCTTCACGACCGGCAAGGGCCTGCAGCGGCTGGAGTCGACCGACCAGGGCAAGACCTGGCGCCGCCTGGCCCCGCTGTTCACACAGGCGCCCGCCTGGTGGGCCGAGGCCGTGCCCGAGCAGAAGCCGCTGGACATCTGGGCGCCCAAGGTCTTCCAGCACGCGGGCCGCACCTGGGTGCTGTACTCCATCTCCACCTTCGGCAAGAACCGCTCGGCCATCGGCCTGGCCAGCAGCGACAAGCCGGATGGCAGCGACTGGCGCGACGATGGCCTGGTGGTGGCCAGCACGGCGGCGGACAACTTCAACGCCATCGACCCCGACCTCTTCGTCGACCGCGACGGCAAGCTGTGGATGAGCTACGGCTCGTTCTGGGGCGGGCTGCGCCTGACGGAACTGGACGCGAAGACGCTGAAGCCGATCGGCAGCACGCGATTCGTCGCCCGCAGCCCGGCCATCGAAGCACCGACGATCGTGCGGCGTGGCGACTGGGTCTACCTGTTCGCGTCCTACGACCTGTGCTGCAAGGGCGCCCAGAGCACCTACAACATCCGCGTGGGCCGCGCCCGCAGCGTGGCCGGCCCTTACCTCGACCGCGACGGCAAGGACCTGATGGACGCGGGCGGAACACAGCTGCTCGCAGCCACCGGCACACGCTGGAAGGGGCCGGGGCACCAGGACGTGGTGGGCGACCTGATGGTGCACCACGCCTACGACACCGAACGCGGCGGCAGGCCGCATCTGCGCTTCGCGCGACTGGGCTGGTCCGAAGACGGCTGGCCGGTCATCCAAGAAGAATGAACCGGAGACAAACACCGTGGCTGGCCTCAAGCTGGAGAACATCTGCAAGCGCTACGGCGCGGTGCAGGTCATAGAGAACCTGTCGCTGGACGTCGAGCCGGGCGAGTTCGTCGTCTTCCTGGGCCCGTCGGGCTGCGGCAAGACGAGTCTGCTGCGCATGATCGCGGGGCTGGAGGAGGTCACCGGCGGCCGCATCCTGATCGGCGACCGCGATGTGACGCACGCCGCACCGGGCCTGCGCAACCTGGCCATGGTGTTCCAGCACTACGCGCTGTACCCGCACATGACCGTGCGCGACAACCTCGCGTTCGGGCTGAAGAACATCGGCATTCCGGCCGACGAGATCGCCAGGCGCATCACCGAGTCCGCCCGCATGCTGGAGCTGGACACGCTGCTGGACCGCAAGCCGGGCCAGCTGTCGGGCGGCCAGCGTCAACGCGTGGCGATTGGGCGCGCGGTGGTGAAGGAGCCGGGCATCTTCCTGTTCGACGAGCCGCTGTCCAACCTGGACGCCGCGCTGCGCGGCCGCACGCGGCTGGAACTGGCGCAGCTGCACCAGCGCCTGGGCGCCACGATGATCTTCGTGACCCACGACCAGATCGAGGCGATGACGCTGGCCACGCGCATCGTCGTCATGAAGGGCGGCGCGATCGAGCAGGTGGCGACACCGGCGGAGCTGTATCGGCGGCCGGCGACGAAGTTCGTGGCGAGCTTCATTGGCACGCCGGGGATGGGTTTTGTGCCGGTTGAGCGTGCTGCGGATTCGCGTGGCCGAGTGGCCGTGACGATGCCGGGCGGGCAGGTGCTGACGACGCATGTGTCGACGGGTGCCGTGCCGTCGCAGGGCCTGGTGATGGGCGTGCGGCCGGAGAACCTGCGCGTGGCTGAGGAAGGCCCTCTGCGGGGGCGCGTAGAGCTGGTGGAGTTCCTGGGCGAGCGGACGTTGGCGCACCTGAAGGTCGAAGGCGAGACGCCGTTGATCGTGACGGTGCCGGCGGGCGTGGTTTCGCCGAAGCTGGGGGCGCATGTGCAGGTCACGGTGGATCTGGCGGATGCGCATCTGTTCGATGAGAGCGGTCGCGCTCATCATGCGGAGGCTTTGTCGTGAGGGCGGCGGCGCACGCACGACGCTCGATGTTGGGGTTCGCCGCGCTCACCCCAACCTACGGGCTGAAGCGCGCCGCCCGAGCGGCGCTGCATTCCACTGATGAGCCCGGCGTGCAGCCGGCGTTAACCGGCGTGAAGCGGCGATCGCTAACGCTCTGCACAAGTGGTAGGCGAGAGCGCAGCGGCTCGCTTGTGGGCACGCCGCCATTGCCTGTTGCACGCCGCACTGCGGCCGTGCGCTTCTCGTGTGCGGTTCAGGGCCTTTTCTTTGGTGACTTTCTTTTGGCCCCGCAAAAGAAAGTTACCGCGCTGCCGGGCGCGCATCCCGGCATGGGCCTAGGCGACAAGCCGAACCAGCCGGAGCAACCGACATGACCGCCCAAACCGTCGGCATCCGAGCAAGCCGCCCGGCCTACGCCCTCTTCGTACTGCCCTTCGTAACGCTGTACGTCCTCCTCCTCCTCTGGCCCCTCGCCAAAGGCATCTGGATCAGCTTCCACGACCACGACCTGCTGTCCGACGACAGCTTCTGGGTTGGCCTCGCCAACTACAAGGAACTGTTCACCGACGAGGTCTTCCACCAGGTCGTGTGGAACACCATCCGCTTCGTCGGCATCAGCACACCGATCTTCGTGATCCTGTCGCTGATGCTGGCCCTCGCGCTCAACCGCCCCGGCAAGCTCGCCACCTTCCTGCGCGCCACCTTCTTTTGCGCGTCGGTGTTCTCCGTCACGCTGATCACGCTGGTGTGGAAGCTGGCGCTGATGCCCGAGCGCGGCCTCATCGCTCAGATGTTCGCGGCCCTCGGCATTCCCGAGCTGCCGCTGCTGACCAGCGACAACCTCGCGCTTCTCACCATCGCTCTCGTCACGGTGTGGTGGATCATCGGCCTGCCGATGATCATGTTCCTGTCGGCGCTGCAGCAGATCCCGGGCGACATCTACGAGGCCGCAGCCCTCGACAACACGCCGCGCTGGCGCGTGCTGACGCACATCACGCTGCCCAGCCTCAAGCGCGCCGTCATCCTCGTCACGCTGATCGAGGTGATCCGCCAGTTCCAGGTCTTTCCGCAGATCATGCTGATGACCAACGGTGGGCCCAACAACACCACGCGGTCCATCGTGCAGTTCACCTACGAGCAGGCCTTCATGCAGCTCTCGCTGGGCTTTGCGACCGCCGCCTCGCAGATCCTCTTGGCCATCATGCTCATCGGCGTTTCGGCCCAGCTGTGGCTCGAACGTGACCGCAAGGGAGCCCAACGATGAACCCCTTGCTCAGACGCGGCTGGTTCGACCGCGCCGTCATGGTCAGCCTCACGCTGCTGGCGCTGGCCTGGATGGCCCCGCTGCTGTGGGTGCTGGCGCTGTCCTTCAAGCCCAACGAGTTCCTGCTGCGGCACACCGACGTCTTCCTGTCGCCGCCGTACACGCTGCAGAACTACCTGGACATCCTGCAGACCTCGCAGGTGTTCCGCTGGCTGGGCAACAGCGTCGCCGTCGCGGCGATGCAGACGGTGGGCGTGCTGGTGCTCTCGTCACTCGCCGGCTACGGCTTCGCGCGCTGCGAGTTCCCCGGCCGCAAGTGGCTGTTCGCGCTGGTGCTGTTTGGCCTGGCCATTCCGGCGCAGTCGGTCTTCATCCCGCTGCACCGCCTGTTCTCGGATTGGAACCTGCAGAACACGCTCGCCGGCCTGGCGTTGCCAGGGTTGGCCGCGCCGTTCGGCGTCTACCTGATGACGCAGTACTTCAAGGCCATCCCGGCCGAACTGGAAGAGGCGGCGATGCTGGACAACGCGTCGCGCTTCAAGACCTTCCTGACCATCATCCTGCCGCTGACGCTGCCCGCGCAGGCGACGCTCGGCATCTTCACCTTCCTGGCCTGCTGGAACGACTACCTGTGGCCGCTCGTCATCGCGACGCAGCCCGACATGTACACGCTGACCCGCGGCCTCGCGTCCACACAGACCAACTTCGCGCAGTCGGAGGGCTTGGGCTTCCTGATGGCCCAGGCCGTGTTTGCCGGCGTGCCCGCGCTGATGCTGTATCTCTTCTTCCAACGCCATCTCGTCACCGCGGTCGCAGGGACGGGCAAGTCATGAAGCGCCTGTTGATCTGCCTCTCGGCCGCATTGCTCGCAGCCTGTGGCCCCAGCGCCAAGGATCCGGCCAAGACCGAGATCACGCTGATGCGTTTCTTCGGCAGCTGCGAGTCGCAGTTCGGCCAGGTGAACAAGGCCTCCGAGGGCGTGGGCGAATGCGGCATCGTGACCACGCTGGTCAACGAGTTCAACGCGACCCACCCCGACATCGTCGTTCGCACGCAGATCGGCGAGTGGGGTCCGTACTACGACCAGCTCACCGCCCGCCTGGTGTCCAAGGACATCCCGACCGTGGCCGTCATGCACGAGTCCGCCCTGGGCGACTACGTGCGCCGCAAGCTGGTACTGCCGCTGGACGCCGACTTCGCGCGCGTCGGCGTGCCCGTGGACGACTTCACCGAGCATGCACGCAAGGGCACCACGTTCAACGGCCAGACCTACGCACTGCCCTTCGACACCTGGGCCTGGCTGTGGCACATCAACACGACGCTGATGAAGCAGGCCGGCCTGCTGGGTGCCGATGACCAGCCGGTGCTGCCGCGCTCGCCCGAAGAGCTGCTCGCGCAGGCGCGGCAGTTCAGGCAGAAGACGGGCAAGCCCCTCTTCGCCTGGGCCGTGGCCAACGAGACCGCCGCCAACAACCGCACCTTCCAGTCGCTGATCGCGCAGCAGGACGCCAAGCTGTTCTCCGAGGACGGCAAGCGCATCAACATGCAGCAACCGGCGGTCGTCAACGCGCTGACGCTGATGCAGACGCTCTACAAGGAAGGCCACGTGCGGCCCAACCTCGACTACGCCGCCGCCAACCAGGCCTTCCTGAACGGCCAGGCCGGCGTCGTCGTCGTGGGCACCTGGACCATCGACCAGTTCCTGCGCGAATCGCAGAAGCCCGACTCGCCGTTGAAAGGCGGCTATGCGGTGCGGCCGTTCGCGCAGCTGTATGCCAAGCCTGCGGTGTTCGCCGACGGCCACTCGTGGGCGCTGTTCAAGGGCGGAGCTACCGACGCCAAAGGCCACGAGGCGGCCGTGAAGTTCCTGAAGTTCGTCTGGGACCGCAGCGCCGAATGGTCGCGCACGGGCCACCTGCCGGTCAGCAAGACCGTGGCGCAGAGCGACGCCTTCCGGTCCTTGCCGCAACGCGAGTCGCTGGCCGAGATCACGACCACCGGCGCGTCCATGCCCGGCAACGTGCCCACCCAACGCAACATCGAGCTGCTGATCGGCGAGGACGTGGCCAACCTGCTGCTGTCGGGCAAGCCCGTCGCCGAGGTGCAGGCCAGCGTCGAGAAGCGCGTCAACAAGGCCTTGCAGAAAGCACGTCGATGAGCTTCAAAGCCAGCCTCACCGTCGACCGCGATTTCAAAATCGCGCCGCTGGACCGCCGCCTGTTCGGCGTCTTCGTCGAGCACCTCGGCCGATGCGTCTACTTGGGGCTCCACGAACCCGGCCACCCGACCGCGGACGAACACGGCTTCCGTGGCGACGTGGCCGAGCTGACCAAGGAGCTGGGCGCCACCATCGTGCGCTACCCCGGCGGCAACTTCATGTCGGGCTACAACTGGGAAGACGGCGTCGGGCCGAAGGACCAGCGCCCGCGCCGCCTGGACCTGGCCTGGTTCTCCACCGAGACCAACCAGGTCGGCACGCACGAGTTCATGGCCTGGTGCAGGAAGGTCGGCATCGAGCCGATGTTCGGCGTCAACCTCGGCACGCGCGGCCCGGACGAGGCGCGGCACTACCTCGAATACTGCAACCATCCCGGCGGCACGGCACTGTCGGACCTGCGCCGCAGTCACGGCGCCGAAGAGCCGCTGGGCATCAAGTTCTGGTGCCTGGGCAACGAGATGGACGGCCCCTGGCAGATCTGCCAGAAGACGCCCGACGAGTACGGCCGCATCGCCAAGGAAACCGCGAAGCTCATGCGCTGGGTGGACCCGACCATCGAGCTGGCCGCCTGCGGCTCGTCGGCCTACGACATGCCCACCTACGGCGTGTGGGAAGACCGCGTGCTGGAGCACTGCTTCGAGTTCGTGGACTACCTGTCGCTGCACAGCTACTTCGTGAAGCCCCCGGCGGACACCTCCACCGAGAGCTTCTTCGCGCAGATCGAAACGAACGCGCGCTACATCGAAGACACGGTGGCGATTGCCGATGCGGTCGCCACGCGCAAGCGCTCCACCAAGCGGCTGAAGCTGTCCTTCGACGAGTGGAACGTCTGGTACCGCGCCCGCCATGGCGAGCACCTCAAGCAGGCCGGATGGCCCGAGGCGCCGCGGCTGCTGGAAGAGGTCTACACGGCCGAGGATGCGCTGCTCATCGGCGGCATGCTGACGATGTTCATGAACCATGCGGACCGGCTCAAGGTGGCCTGCATGGCGCAGCTGTGCAACGTCATCGCACCCATCATGACCGAGCCCGGCGGGGCGGCGTGGCGGCAGACGATCTTCCATCCCTTCGCGCAGGCCGCAAAGTGGGCGCATGGCGAGGTACTGCGGCCCGTGCTGAAGTCGCCCGGCTACCCGCATGCGAAGCACGGCGAGCTGCCCTATCTGTGCGCCAGCGTCGTGGACGATGCGGCCACGGGCCAGACGGCCGTGTTCCTGCTGAACCGCCACCTCACCGACGAGATGGAGCTGTCCATCACGCTGCGCGGCTTGGGGATGGACCGCGAGCTGGTGCTGGCCGAGCAACTGCATTCGGCCGACCTGAACGCCACCAACACCGCCGACGCACCCGACCGCGTCGTGCCTCAAGCCTTGAACAGCACCTCCGTTGCCGACGAGCGACTGAGCGTGAAGCTCAAGCCCGCCTCCTGGAACGTCATCGTCACGAAAGCCGTCCGCGCATGACCAGCTGGACCAATCCCCTCATCCCGCAACGCGCCGACCCGCACCTGAGCCGGGTCGATGGCCGCTACTGGTTCACCGCCTCGGTGCCCAGCTATGACGCCATCGAGATCCGCGCCGCCGACAGCATCGCCGGCCTCGCCACCGCGCCGACCCAGGTGATCTGGCGCAAGCATGACAGCGGCCCCATGAGCTTCCACGTCTGGGCGCCGGAGCTGCACCGCATAGCCGGCCGCTGGTACGTCTACTTCGCCGCTGCTGAGCGCGACGACATCTGGAAGCTGCGCATGTATGTCCTCGAATGCGAAGGCGCAGACCCGCTGAGCGACAACTGGATCGAGCGCGGCCAGATCGTGACGCCCGAGCAGGGCTTCTCGCTGGACGCGACTCCCTTCGAGCACAACGGCAAACGCTTGCTCTGCTGGGCACAGAAGAGCCCGCCGGCGGAGAGCAACCTCTACATCGCCGAGATGGCCAACCCCTGGACCCTGAAGACCGAGCCGGTCGTCATCACGCGCCCGGACCTGGCCTGGGAGCGCATCGGTTTCTGCGTCAACGAGGGCCCGGCCCTGCTGAAGCGCAATGGCCGCGTCTTCATCGCCTACTCCGCCGCGGCCACCGACGCCAACTACTGCATGGGCCTGCTGTGGGCCGACGAGAACGCCGACCTGCTCGACGCCGCGAGCTGGCACAAGTCGCCCACGCCGGTATTCACGACGGACGAATCGGTGAGCCAGTTCGGCCCCGGCCACAACAGCTTCACGACGACGCCCGACGGCCAGACCGACCTGCTGGTCTATCACGCGCGCAACTACCGCGACATCGTCGGCGACCCGCTCAACGATCCCAACCGCCATGCGCGCGTGCAGGCCTTCGGCTGGCGCGACGACGGCTTCCCCGACTTCGGCACACCCGTCGCCGACGGTCCTTACTCCACCTGAGACAACCATGCGCCTCATCGCTTCGCTTCTGCTCGCCCTGCCCGCCCTGGCCCAAGCCCTGGGCAGCCCCGACGGGCAAATCCAGGTCGACGTCTCGGTCAATGCCCAGCAGCAACTGGTCTACACGGTGCAGCGCGCCGGCCAGCCGGTGCTGCTGGCCTCGCGGCTGGGCCTGGTGCTGGAACAGGGCGACTACGCCAACGGGTTGAAACTCGTGGCGACCTCGCCCGTCAAGGCCCACCGCGAGCAGTACACGCTGGCTGCGGGCAAGAAGAGCCGCGTGGACTACCGCGCCAACGAGCAGGCCTTCACCGTGGCCAACGCGGCCGGCCAGAAGTTGACCGTCACGCTGCGCGCCTCCAACGACGGCCTGGCGCTGCGCTACACGGTGGACGGCGCGGGCAAGAAGACCTTCAAGGACGAGCTGACCAGCTTCGCCTTCCCCACCGACGCCCGTGCGTGGCTGCAACCCATGTCCGTCGCCAAGACGGGCTATGCACGCACCAACCCGTCTTATGAAGAGCACTACCAGGCCGACATCCCCGTCGGCACGAAGGCGCCCTCGCACGCGGGCTGGGTCTTCCCCGCACTGTTCCGCGCCGGTGTCAGCTGGGTGGCGTTGACCGAGGCCGGCATGGACGGCCGCTTCCACGCGTCGCGGCTGGCCAGCGACTCGACCGGCGGCACCTACCGCATCGGCCTGCCCGAGCCCAGCGAGGTCTTCACCGGCGGCCATCTGCTGGCCGATGTGGACGGGCCGCTGACCACGCCCTGGCGCGTGCTCGCCATCGGCTCGCTGAAGACGGTCATGGAGTCGACGCTCGGCACCGATCTCGCCGCGCCCGCGGTCGCCTTCGACAAGAAAAGGCTGCAGCCCGGCCATGCGTCCTGGAGCTGGGCCATCCTGAAGGACGACGCGACCGTCTTCGACGTGCAGAAGCGCTTCGTCGACTACGCCGCCGACATGCGCTGGAACTACACGCTGGTGGATGCCTACTGGGACAAGAAGATCGGCGACGCCAAGATGAAGGAGCTGGCCGACTACGCCAAGACCAGGAGCGTCGGCATCCTGGCCTGGTACAACTCCTCGGGCGCCTGGAACGACACCGACATGAGCCCCAAGAGCGCGCTGCTGAACCCGGCCGACCGCGCCAAGGAGTTCGCCCGCATGAAAGCCATCGGCGTGAAGGGCCTGAAGGTGGACTTCTTCGGCGGTGACGGCGCTTCGATGATGGCCTACTACGTGGACCTGCTGAAGGAGACGGCCGCCGCCGGCCTGCTGCTGAACTTCCACGGCGCCACGCTGCCGCGTGGCTGGAGCCGCACCTACCCCCACCTGATGACGGTGGAGGCCGTGAAGGGTTTCGAGTTCGCCACCTTCACGCAGGGCGACCAGGACAAAGTCGCTCATCAGGCGGCCATGATCCCGTTCACGCGCAACCTGTTCGACCCCATGGACTTCACGCCCATGGTGTTCGGCGACATTCCCAAGATCAAGCGCGCGACGCGCAACGGCTTCGAGCTGGCGCAAAGCGTGCTGTTCCTGTCCGGCATCCAGCACTACGCCGAGACGCCCGAGGGCATGGCCACCGTGCCGGCCTACGTGAAGGGCTTCCTGCGCGAGCTGCCACGGGCCTGGGACGAGGTGCGCTTCCTGGACGGCGAGCCCGGCAAGTACGTCGTCATCGCGCGCCGCGCCGGCAAGCAGTGGTTCGTCGCCGGCCTGAACGCCGACGACACGCCGCGCGAGATCACGCTGGACCTGGGCTGGCTGGGCGCGAAGGACGGCCAGCTCATCACCGACGGCGCCGGCCCCCGCGAGTTCAGCGAAGGCAAGCTGTCCGCCTCGGCGCCGAAGCTGACGCTGGCGCCACGCGGCGGCTTCGTCGCTCGCTTTCGCTGATGGGGCCCGATGCGAGCCGACTCAAGGTATTTGGTAGCCTGCCGCCGATGAGAACGCGCGCCGACCACTCCACCTACTCCGCCGAACCCGAAGGCAAGAGCCAGCACGCCCGCATCGTGCGCGACCTGGGCCTGGCCATCGTCGGAGGCGAGCTGAAGCCCGGCGACAAGCTGCCGCCCGAGGCGCAGCTGCTGGAGCGCTACGAGATCAGCCGCCCGGTGCTGCGCGAGGCCGTGCGCGTGCTCGTCGCCAAGGGCCTGGTGGTGTCGCGCCAGCGTGCCGGCGCCAGCGTGCGCCCGCGCAACGAGTGGCACATGCTGGACCCGGACGTGCTGTACTGGCTCATCCAGGCCCAGCCGCAGCGCGACTTCGTCGGAACGCTGCTGGAGGTCCGCCGCATCTTCGAACCCGCCGCCGCCGCGCTGGCCGCCAAGGCCGCCACCGACGAGCAGCTGGTGGGCATTGCCACCGCCTACGAAGGCATGGCCGCCGCCAGGACGACGGCCGAGCTGCTGGAGCCCGACCTCGCCTTCCACCGCCGCATCGCCGAGGCGACCGGCAACGACCTGCTGGCCTACATCGGCAACATGCTGTCGCTGGCGCTGCGCGAGTCCATCATCCTGAGCAGCCAGCTGCCCAACACGCACGAGCTTTCGCTGCCGCGCCACAAGGCCATCCTGACCGCGCTGCAGGCCCGCGACGCGCTGGGCGCCCGCCAGGCCACGCTGGTGCAGCTGGAAGAGACCGGCGACGACATCGACACCGTGCTGGCCGCCGACGGCCGCGTGAACCTCGCCTGATCAAGAAGAACAACATGGCCCGCGAAGACGACGAAGACGACAACGGCGCGCTGACCGACGCCAGCCCAAACCCCAACTGGTTCCTGCGTGCGCGGCTAAAGACGCGCCAGCTGCTGCTGCTGATCGCGCTGGACGACGAGCGCAACATCCACCGCGCCGCCGACGTGTTGTGCATGACCCAGCCGGCCGCCTCCAAGCAGTTGAAGGACCTGGAGGACATGCTGGACGTGAAGCTGTTCGAGCGCCACCCGCGCGGCATGGAGCCCACGCTGTACGGCGAGACCATGATCCGCCACGCGCGCATGGCGCTGACGTCGCTGTCGGCTGCACATGACGACATCGTCGCGCTGAAGCACGGGCTGTCGGGCCAGGTGGAGGTGGGCGTCATCATGACCCCCGCCATGGGCCTGCTGCCGCGCGCCATCTCGCGCATCAAGCTGCAGGCGCCCAAGCTGCGCATCGGCGTGCACATGGAAAGCAGCAAGGTGCTGCTGGACATGCTGAAGCGCGGCACGCTGGACTTCATGATCGGCCGCATCCTGGAAGAGGACGCCGCTGCGGGCCTGCACTACGAGGAATTGACGGTGGAGCCCGCCTGCGCGGTGGCGCGCGTGGGGCACCCGCTGCTGAAGGCCGACAACCTGAAGCTGGCGGACCTGGCCGACCAGCCATGGATCCTGCCGCCGCCCGGGAGCGTGCTGCGGCACCGGTGGGAGCTGATGTTCCGGCGTGCCGCGCTGGAGCCGCCGTCCAATTGCGTCGATACGACGGCGTTGCTGCTGATCACGGCGTTGCTGCACCAGACGGATTCACTGCACGTGATGCCGGTGGAGGTGGCGCGGTACTACGCGTCGTTGAATGTGCTGGCCATCCTGCCCATCGAGCTGCCGTGTCACATGGATGCGTTCGGGATCATCACGCGTGAGGGGCATCTGATGTCGCCGGGGGCGAGACAGCTGCTGCACGAAGTTCGATTGGCTGCTCGCGATTTGTACTGAGCTTCGTTGGTTGCTTTTGCGGAGTGTGCGCGTGCTCCCTGCATTGCCGGGAGTCCGTCCCGGCGGCCGGGTAACTTTCTTCTGCGGGGCCAGAAGAAAGTCACCAAAGAAGAGGCCCTGAACCGCACACGAGCGCGGAGCCGCCCAGAGCGGCGCGCGAAAACAACCAGCGGCGTTGCGCCCAGACGCGAGCCGCTGCGCTCTCGCCGCTGTCCTAGTGACGAGCGTCACTTATCGCCGCTTCAGACCGGTTAACGCCGGCTGCACGCCGGGCTTACGAGGAGTGCGAAGACAGCGTCGCTCGGGCGACGCGTTCAGTTGGCGCTCAGGTGCTGACTGCGTTCGTGAACGTCAGGCGGTTGCCGAACGGGTCGGTCACGCTCACGTCGCGCGAACCCCAGGGCGTGTCATGGATGCCGGGGCGCGAGTGGTCGTAATGTTTGGCGCTCAGCTCGGCGTGGAAAGCTTCGATGTCGCTGACGCGGATGCGCATGCCCGCGCCCGGGCAGCAGTCGCCATGGTGCTCGCTCAAATGCAGCACGCAGTCGCCACGCGACACCTGCATATACAGCGGCAGGCCGGGCTCGAAGCGGTGCTCCCAGTCGACGGTGAAGCCCAGGATGTCCACATAGAACTCGCGCGCCTTGGCCTCGTTGAAGCTGCGCAGGATGGGGGTGGTCTGGTCGAAGTGCATGCCCCAGTGTGCCGGCTCGGCATCGTGGGTTCGCGTCAGTCGTCCTCAGGGCTGACGAAGACCGCCCGGAAGGCCTCGGCGAACTCGCGTGACGCGCTGAAGGTCAGCGTGACGGTGATCCAGCCGCCGGCCTCGTGCTGGATCAGCAGTTCATGGTCCCAGTCGTTGCCGTCTTCCACGGAGCCTTGCCGGTCGCCGTAGTTTGTCTGCGCCCAGGCCAGTACTTGATCCACCTCGGCCATCACGGCCGCATGCTCGGCCTCGCGGGTGGAGGCCATGGCTTCCAGCGTGAGGATGTCGTCGGAGCTGTCGGTGAGGGCTAAGGTGAGATGGCGCATGGGGTGAAGCGTAAGCGGGCCGGCGCTTGGGGGTCAGCTTGGCTTGGATGCTTTTTCGGGGAGCGCTGCTGATCGAGAGATTGCCGGGAGTCCCGCCCGGCGGCGGGGTAACTTTCTTCTGTCTTGCCAGAAGAAAGTCACCAAAGAAGAGGCGCTGAACCGCACACGAGCATCACGGCGCCATGACCGGCGCGCGAAAACAGCCTACGGTGAGGCGCCCCGACGCGAGCCGCTGCGCTCTCGCGGCTGTCCCTATGACGAGCACCACCTATCGCCCCTTCACGCCGCTTAACGCCGGCTGCACGCCGGGCTCACCAGGAATACCAAGTCAGCGTCGCTCGGGCGACGCGAGGTGGTGTCCGCAAACTCGGCACCTGCATCGAAGAATCGTTGGGGTTCACCGCGCCCAACCCCGCCTATGTGCTTACTGCCCGTGCACAAACAAAGCTAGGGTCGCCACAATGCGCGGCAGTCGCATGATGAGCAAGGCAGCTAGCTTGATAGCTGGCCCATCGTTTCTGAAGTGGTCCAACACAGTTGCAGCCGTGTCGCGTCCTTTTGGTAGGCCGGCACCGTAGCCGGCAACGCCACGAGTGACTTGACGGGAGATGGGCTTACGGGGTTTGACGCTGTCTTTATGGCGAGTGATTACCGAATCTTTCATGACCATTCCGCTTAGCCCAGCTTGGGATGGCACCAAATGAAAGCGGCAGCCATCAATCCAAACTGGAAAGATGAGCTGCCGGAGCCCGGTTACTCGGCGGGCCGCTTCCGCGGCCGACGGGCGTAAATATAGCTCTCAGGTTGGAATAGGCAAAGCGAACCGCAGACCGCGCAATCCACCGTGCTGTCGCCAGAGCGATGCTGACTTCGTATTTCTGATGAGCCCGGCGTGCAGCCGGCGTTAAGCGGCGTAAAGGGCCGATGGATGGCGCTCGTCACAAGGACAGCCGCGAGAGCGCAGCGGGTCGCGCGTGGGCGCCAAGCTGCAGGCTGTTTTCGCGCGCCGCTCATGGCGCCGCCGCGATGGTGTGCGGTTCAGGGCCTCTTCTTTGGTGACTTTCTTCTGGCCCCGCAGAAGAAAGTTACCGCGCTGCCGGGCGCGCATCCCGGCAATCTCTCGATCAGCAGCGATCTTCCCGAGAGCATCCAACCAAGACCATCACTTCTTGCAAGCAGAAGAAGGATTCGCCCTCGGCCCCGCCTTGGTCTGATGGATGAACGGAATCGTCCCATCCGCGCGATACGAGAACTCCTCGATGGCCACCGACCGCCGATGCTCATGCCCCCCCGGCAGCTCTGCGTTGTGATACGCCACATAGCTGCGCCCGTTGAACTCGAAGAACGCCTGATGGATGGTCTTTGTCTTCGTGTTGCGCTCCATGACGACGCCCTGCGGCGTCCACGGCCCAACCGGTGACGGCCCCGTCATGTACGCCGTCTCTTCCGGCCAGTGCTGCGAATAGCTCAGGTAGTAGACGTTCTTGCCCATGACCTTGCGCTTGTGCAGATACGGCGCCTCCACGAAATTGGCCACCGGCACCGTCGTGATCGGCCCGTCCAGCTCCGTCATGTTGGCCTTGAGCTTGGCGTACTTCAGCACCGTGTTGCCCCAGTACAGATAGGCCTGGCCATCGTCGTCGACGAACACGCCGGGGTCGATGTCGTCCCAGGCGATGTCGGTCTGCTTGGTCATGTCGTTGGTGATCAGCGCCGAGCCGCGCGCATCGACGAACGGGCCGGTGGGCGAATCGGACACCGCCACGCCCACGGCAAAGCCCGGCACCGTCGCGTGCTCCACCGTCGAGTAGAACCAGTACCTGCCGTTGCGCTTGACGATGTCGGACGCCCACGCGCGGCCCTTGGCCCACGCGAAGGTCTTGGCGTTCAGCGGGATGCCTTCGTCCTTCCAGTTCACCATGTCGCAGGTGGAGAACAGGCGCCACTCGTGCATGACGTAGTCCTTGCCCTCGGGCTCTGCCTCGTCGCGGCCGGCGAACAGGTAGACACGGCCCCCATCCACCAGCACGGCCGGGTCGGCCGTGTACAGCGGCGCGAACAGCGGGTTGGCGGCTTGGGCCGTGCCGCAGGCAAAGGCGGCGGCCAACAGGAGTTGCTTGAACATCAGTGTTGGGCCTTCTTCAAGGACAGCAGGCGCTGGACCGCGCAGAACACGAACAGCAGCGCGCCGATGACGATCTTGGTCCACCAGGAGCTGAGCGTGCCGTCGAAGGCGATCAGCGTCTGGATCAGGCCCAGCACCAGCACGCCCGACAGCGCACCAGCGACGAAGCCATAGCCGCCCGTCAGCACGGTGCCGCCAATCACCACGGCGGCGATGGCGTCCAGCTCCACGCCCTGGCCATGCTGGCCGTAGCCGCTGAGCATGTAGAACGCGAACAGCAGGCCGGCCAGCGACGCGCAAAAGCCGCTGAGGCCGTACACCGCCACCTTGGTGCGGCCGACCGCCAGGCCCATCATCAACGCGGAAGCCTCGTTGCCGCCGAGCGCGTAGACGGTGCGGCCGAAGGCGGTCCAGTGCGCCAGCCACAGGCCCAGGCCCAGCACCACCAGCGCGATGACGGCGCCAGGCGACAGGAAGGCGTCGCCGAACAGCGGGATCTGCGTCTGCGACAGCGTGACGAACAGCGGCGCGTCGATGGTGATGCTGTCCACGCTGATGAGGAAGCACAGGCCGCGCGCCAGGAACATGCCGGCCAGCGTGACGATGAAGGCCTGCAGCTTGAACACGTGGATGACCAGCCCTTGCAGCGCGCCGAATGCCGCGCCGCCCAGCAGCACGACGACGATGACTGCTTCAGCCGGCCACTGCGCGACCTGGAGCAGCCAGGCGGCGACCATCGTGGTCAGCGCCAGCACGGAGCCCACCGACAGGTCGATGCCGCCGGACAGGATGACGAAGCTCATGCCCACCGCGATGACGAGCAGGAAGGCGTTGTCGATGAGCAGGTTCAGCACCACCTGCGTGGAGCCGAAGCCGGTGTAGCTGGTCGCACCCGCGGCGAACAGCAGCAGCATCAGCACGACGCTGACCCAGGTGGTGAAGGAAGGGGCGGAGAGCAGGCGCTTCATGCGGACCTCCGCGACCAGATGGACGACTGCGAGATGCAGACGGCGAACACGACGACGGCCTTGACGACCATGGTGACCTGCGGCGGCACGCCCAGCGCGTAGATGGCGGAGGTCAGCGTCTGGATGATGAGCGCGCCGATCAGGCTGCCGAGCAGGCTGAACTTGCCACCGTTCAGCTGTCCGCCGCCCAGCGTGACGGCCAGGATGGCATCCAGCTCCAGCAGCAGGCCGGCGTTGTTGGCGTCGGCGCTCTTGATGTTGGACGAGATCAACAGGCCCGCCAGGCCCGAGCCCAGGCTGCAGTAGACGTAGACGAAGAACACGATGGCCGCCGTGCGCACGCCGGCCAGCCGCGCGGCGACGGGGTTGATGCCGACCGTCTGGATGAACAGACCCAGCGCAGTGCGCTTCATCAGCAGCGCGGTGAGACCCGCGACGATGGCGACGACGTAGAAGGACACCGGCAGGCCCAGCACGTAGCCGGCGCCCAGCCAGAAGAAGCTGGCGGGCTCGTAGACGGTGATGATCTGGCCGTCGGTCAGCAGCTGCGCCAGACCCCGGCCGGCGACCATCAGGATCAGCGTCGCGATGATGGGCTGCAGGCCCAGGCCGGCGACGAGCAGGCCGTTCCACAGGCCGCACAGCAGCGCGGCGCCGAGTGCCGCTGCGAACGCGACGGCCAGGCCGTGCTCGGCGACCAGCACGCAGGCCACGGTGCCGGAGATGGCGACGATGGCGCCCACCGACACGTCGATGCCGCGCGTGGCGATGACCAGCGTCATGCCCAAGGCGGCCAGCATCAGCGGTGCGGCCCGGTGCAGGATGTCGACGAGGTTGCCGTACAGGCGGCCGTCCTTGATCTCCAGGTGCAGGAAGCCGGGCACGCTGAAGGCGGCGATGGCCAGCAGCAGCGCAAGCGCGGCCAGTGGGCGGAACAGCGGATGGCGCCAGACAGCAGCGCGCGCGGGAGGAGAGGACATGGCTAGCGTGGGAGAACTCATGGGGTCTTGAAATGCAGCGCCGTCGCTTCGCCACGGTAGACGACGGACCGCGCGGCGGCCGGGCGGCCGCCAGCGTCGAGCAGCTTCACGTCGAAGCGGCGTTGCGCGGCCAGGCCGGGGTAGCGGCCCTCGCGCGCCGCCACCTGCAGCGTGCGGCGGGCGTCGTCCCAGCGCAGCTGCACGGTAGCGCGCCGGCCCCGCTCGTAGGCATAGGTCTCGCCGTCGTCCTCGTACAGCGTGAACTGGGCATCGGCGCCGGGGTAGATGCGGATCTCGTAGGGCGCATCGCGGCGCTCGCCCACGTGCTGGACCACCGGGCCCATGGGCACGATGCTGCCGGCGCGCACGAACAGCGGGAACTCGTCCAGCGCGTACTCGCGCGCCACCGCCTGGCCGCCGTCGTGCACGCGGCCGCTCCAGAAGTCGAACCAGCGGTGGCCGGCAGGCAGCCGCGTGGCCTGGCGCTTGTCCACGTGACGCAGTTCGTCCGCCAGCGTGCGCAGCTGGGCCGGCGTGCGCCAGGCCAGGCGCAGCTTGGCGCCGTAGGCATCCTGGTAGAAGTCCAGCCGCAGGCGCACGGCCTGGCCGGCGGCGAGCTGCAGCCGGGTGCTCTGGTAGCGCGGCGCGCCGTTCTTCCAATCCTCGACGACGAGCTTGTCATCCAGCCACAGGCGGAAACCGTCGTCGCCTTCGACGCCGATCTCGTACTCGCCCGCCTCGGGCGCCACCAGGGTGCCCTGCCAGCGCGCGGAGAACTGCTGCAAGCCCTTCAGGCCGGGCGGCACGCTGCCCAGCGGCGGCGGCGGCCAGCTGTGGTCCACCGGACCGTCCACGGTGCGGCTGGCGGGCGTCTCGAAGTTCATGCCCGAGAAGTAGTCCAGCTGCAGGCCGGGTTCACCGGACGGCGTGCGCAGCGCGCTGGCGGGGATGGTGGTGGCCGGCGGCGGTTCGGCATGCAGCACCGCGCGAGTGACGGGCTGCACGAGGAAGGCCGGGCCGAACATGAAGGTGTCGTCCACGCGGCGCAGCGCGGTCTGGTCGGGGAAGTCCATCGCCAGGCCGCGCATCATCACGTAGCCCTCGGTGTGGGCGCGCCAGGCCAGCCCGTAGACGTAAGGCAGCAGGCGGTAGCGCAGCTGCGCGGCTTTCAGCAACGACTGGTAGACGGCCGGGTCCAGTGACTTGAACAGGTAGGGCTCGCGCTCCACGTCGGTGCCGTGGATGCGGTAGATGGGGTTGAAGATGCCGAACTGGTTCCAGCGCGCGTACAGCTCGCGCCAGGCCGGGTTGCGCTCGCCGCCTGGATGGCGCACGAAGAAGCCGCCGGTGTCCTGCGTCCAGTAGGGCAGGCCGGCCATGCCCACGTTCAGGCCGCCGGCGATCTGTGCGCGCAGCGTGGCCCAGCTGGCCGTCGTGTCGCCGGACCACGGCAGGGCCGCGTAGCGCTGCTGGCCGGCCCAGCCGGAACGCGTCAGCGTGAACACGCGCTTGTCGCCGCCGGCGCGCTGGCCTTCGTAGACCCCGCGCGTGGTGACGAGGCTGTAGACGTTCAGGTAGCGGGTGAAGTCGCCCATCGCGTTGCGGCCCAGCCGCTTGATGTCGGCCTCCACCTCGCCGGGGTCGTGCGCGGCGCCGCCCACCTCCACCTCGGTGCCGTCCATCCACAGCGCGTCCACGCCGATGTCCAGCAGCCCCTGCTTGACGTGCTTGAAGTAGATGCGGCGGCCTTCGGCGCTGAAGGCGTCGTAGATCTGCGCCTTGCCGGAGATCCAGTGCTTGGGGGCGAAGCGCAGGCCTTGCGCATCCAGCTCGCGGGCCAGCGCCGTGTCGTCGCCCACCGAGGGCCAGATGGACACCATCAGCTTCATGTCCAGCTGGCGGTGCAGCGTGTCCACCATGCCGCGCGGGTCGGGGAAGCGCTCGGCGTTCCAGGTCATGCCGCTCCAGCTGCCGTCCTTGTCACCGCCCCAGTACTGCCAGTCCTGCACGATGGTGTCGAGCGGGAAGCGCTCGGCCCGGAAGCGCTTCGCCACGTCCAGCAACTGCTGCTGCGTCCTGTAGCGCTCCTTGCTCATGAACAGGCCGAAGGCGCTCTTCGGGAACATCGGCGCGGCGCCGGTGAGCTGGCGGTAGCCGGCCATCAGCTCGTCCATCGTCGTGCCGGCGACGAAGTAGTAGTCGGCCCCGGCCGGCGCGCTCTCGGCCCAGAAGCGGGCGCCCTGCGCGTCGTCGGTGAAGCGCATCTTGGAATACACATCCCACAGCACACCCCAGCGCCGCGTGGACACCATGAAGGGCAGCACGGTGCCGATGTTGGTCTGCACCATGGACACGTCGCGGCCGCGGTAGTCCATGTGGGACTCGTTGTACTGGCCCAGGCCGTACAGCGACTCGTCGGGCGTCAGGCTGAAGGCCTGCGTCATCGTGTAGCTGGGCGCGCCGGAGAACTCGGCCGGCTGCAGCGCGGCCGGCGCCTGCTCGCGCGTGAAGGGCTGGCCGTCGGGCCGCAGGAAGGCGATGGCGCCGCTGCGCTTGTCCACCTGCACGCGCAGCGCGGGGCTGGCCAGCACCAAGGTGTCGGCGCCATCCTGGACCTCAAGCGGCTGGGGCTGCGGCGCGGCCACGACGACGAGACTGGGCTGGGTGGCGTGGCTCTGGCCCAGGTGGGTGGTCACGCGCACCAGGCCGGGGCCGTAGAACAGCAGGTTGCGCGTGAGCGTCCCGCGCTGCACCTGCACGCCGGCGGTCAACCGCGTCCATGCGAAGCCGCCGGCATCGGGCGTCAGCGGCTGGCGCTGGGCCTGACCCAGGGCGTCCAGGCCCGTGGGGGTCTCGGCCCGCGCGGCGGGGGCCAGCGCGGCCAGGCACAGCAGGGCCAGGGCGGAGAGGGTGCGCAGGTGCATGGTGGGCCTGCGCTCAGGCCGCGTCGGGCACCGGCTCGGCGGCAATGACTTCGAGCACGCTGCGCTCGTCCAGCTCGCCGCGGCGGTACTCGCCGGCGGCGCGGCGGTCGCGCAGCACCAGCACGCGGTCGCTGCAGTGCAGCACCTCGGGCAGCTCGGAGGAGATGAAGACGACGGCCATGCCGGCCTTGCCGTCTTCGGCATGGGCCAGCGCACGCACCTGGTCCATCAGGTCTTCCTTGGCGCGCACATCGATGCCGCGTGTGGGCTCGTCCAGGATCAGCACGTCCGGCTGCGTGGCCAGCCAGCGCGCGAGCAGCGCCTTCTGCTGGTTGCCGCCCGACAGTTGCCCGATGGGCGTGTCGGCGCTGGACGTCTTGATGCCCAGCTTGCGGATGTAGTCGTCGGCCAGCGCCTGCTGCTGCTCGTGGCTCATGCACAGCCGCAGGCCGGTGCGGGCCTGCAGCGCCAGCAGGATGTTGTCGCGCACGGACAGATCCAGGATCGCGCCCTCGTGCTTGCGGTCCTCGGAGCAGAAGGCGATGCCAGCGGCGATGGCTTCGCGCGGCGAATGCCAGGCGCCCTTGCGGCCTTTGCGTGCGGCCATGTCCACGTGGCCCGCGTCGGCCGCGTCGGCCCCGAACAGCAGCCGCGCGGCCTCGGTGCGGCCCGAGCCCAGCAAGCCCGCCAGGCCCAGCACCTCGCCGCGGTGCAGCGTCAGGTCCAGCGGCTGCACGGCGCCGCGGCGGGCCAGGCCTTCGGTCTTCAACACGACCTCGCTGCTGCCGACGGCGCTGCTGTCCAGCCGTGTGGGCTGCTGGTCGGGCGGAGCGCCGACCATCTTGTTGACCAGCGCCAGGCGGCCCAGGTCGGCGGCCAGGTACTCGCCCTCGGTCTCGCCGTTGCGCATCACGGTGATGCGGTCGGCCAGCGCATAGGTCTGGTCCAGGAAGTGAGTGACGAACAGGATGGCCAGGCCCTGGTCGCGCAGGCGGCGCAGCACGGTGAAGAGGCGCTGCACGGCGGCGTCGTCCAGGCTGGACGTGGGCTCGTCGAGGATGAGCACGCGGGCCGAGATGCGCAGCGCGCGGGCGATGGCGACCATCTGCTGCACGGACAGCGAGTAGCGGGACAGCGGCGCGGTGACGTCGATGTCCAGGTCCATCTGCTTCAGCACACGTTCGGCTTCGGCGTTGACGGCACTCCAGTCGATGCGACCCCACTTGCGGGGGAAGCGCCCGGCACAGATGTTCTCCGCCACGCTGAGGTTGGGGCAGAGGTTGACCTCCTGGTAGACCGTGCGGATGCCGAGGTCTTGTGCGTCTTCCGTCCGCTTCGGCGCGATGGTGTTGCCGTCGAGCGTGATGACGCCGGCGTCGGGCTGGTAGAGGCCCGTCAGCACCTTGATCAGCGTGGACTTGCCGGCGCCGTTCTGGCCCATCAGCGCATGAACCTCGCCGGGGAACAGGCGCAGGCTCACGTCGCTGAGCGCCTTCACGCCGGGGAAGCCCTTGTGGATGCCGGAGAGCTCCAGCACGGGCAGGGTTTTGTCGAGGTTCATGGCAATGGGCTCACCCTCGGCGACTACGGTGCCGAGGCCTGCGGAGGGTGGCGGACAGGGCTTGGCCCCCGTCCACCGGCCCGCCTTAGTACTTCCGGTTCGGCAGTTCCTTGGCGGCCACCTCGGCCGGGAACACGCCCTCGATGACGGTGATGCGCTTTTCCACCGGCTTCTTGGCCACCACGTCCTTGGCCAGCTGCATCAGCTGCGGGCCCAGCAGCGGGTTGCACTCGACGGTGACGTTGAGCTTGCCGGCCTTCATCGCCTCGAACGCGCCGCGCACGCCGTCGATGGAGATGATGACGATGTCCTTGCCCGGCTTCAGACCGGCTTCCTCGATGGCCTGGATCGCGCCGATGGCCATGTCGTCGTTGTGCGCGTACAGCACGTCGATCTTCTTGTCGCGCTGCTTCAGGAAGGACTCCATCACCTCCTTGCCCTTGGCGCGCGTGAACTCGCCGGACTGCGAACGGATGATCTGCAGCTTGGGGTTGGTCTTGATGACTTCCTCGAAGCCCTTCTTGCGGTCAATGGCCGGGGCCGAGCCCACGGTGCCCTGCAGCTCGACGATGTTCAGCGCCGCGTTCGGCGTCTTGGCGGCACGCTCCAGCAGCCAGCGCGCGGCCTTGCGGCCTTCCTCGACGAAGTCGGAGCCGATGAAGGTCACGTACAGCGACGGGTCGGCCACCTTGACGGCACGGTCGGTCAGGATGACCGGGATGCCGGCCTTCTGGGCTTCCTTCAGCACCGTGTCCCAGCCGCTCTCGACGACTGGCGAGAAGGCGATGACGTCGACCTTCTGCGCGATGAAGCTGCGGATGGCCTTGACCTGGTTTTCCTGCTTCTGCTGCGCGTCGGCGAACTTCAGCGTGATGCCGGCCTCCTTGGCAGCCGACTTGATGGAGGCGGTGTTGGCGGTGCGCCATTCGCTCTCGGCACCGACCTGCGAGAAGCCCATGACCAGGGGCGCGGCCAACGCGCCGAAGGCGGGCAGGACGAGTGCGGCGGCGAGCAGCGCACGGCGCGCAACGAGCTTGTGATTCATTTGGTTGTCTCCTTCGGGTGTGCGGATGCTAGAAAGCGGGGTGATGCTCGACCAATGAGATTTTTTGCGCAATAGATATCAGTTTCGAGATGTCTGACGGCGGGGGCGCTCAGGCGATGCGCAGCACATAGGCCGGCAGCGCCGCGACCCCGCCGGCCGGCAGCTGCACCTCCAGGCCGTCGTCCCGCTGCTGGAAGCGCAGCGCCTGGGCGCCGCCCAGCAGGTCGACGCGCTGCACCGGCCGGTGCCGGCCGCGCGCCAGGCTGCGGATCAGCGCCCGGTCGCCGTCCGGCGCCGCAAAGCCGCTGGCAAAGACGAGGTCACCGCGTGCGGTGAAGCGGAAGTCGGCGGCGCCCAGCGGCGCGCCCTTGCCTTCGTTGAAGCCCTGGGCCGTCAACGGGGCCTGCTTGTCCATCGCGGGGCCCTCGCCGAACACGCGCCAGGGGCGGGTGCCGTAGATGCTCTCGCCGTGCCTCTGCATCCAGACGCCGATGGCCTCGACCACGCGCCGCTCGACCGCGTCGATGCTGCCGTCGCCCTTGACCGGCACGTTCAGCAGCAGGTTGCCGTTCTTGCTGACCACGTCGATCAGCATGCGGATGACCGTCTCGGCGGACTTGTACTGGCCGCGCTCCAGCACGCGCCTGTCATAGTGCCAGGCGCCCAGGCAGGTGTCGGTCTGCCAGGGCAGCGGCTCGATGCCCTGCGCCTGACCGCGCTCGATGTCCCACACCATGGCGCGGCGCTGCTGCTCGTCCAGGATCTTGCCGAACAGCACGGCCTGGGTGCGGCCGGTCTTGTCGAGGTGCTGGTTGTAGAGGTGGGCGGCGATGTCCAGGCCCACCGGGCTGACGGGCCACAGCGGCAGCGCGGTGTCGTCGAAATAGACCAGCTCGGGGCGGTGCTGGTCCAGCAGGTCCAGCGTGCGGGCCAGGAAGTTTCGGCAGTAGGCCTCGCTGGGCCGGCTGGCGCCCTCGCCCCAGTCCCATTGGCGGTGGATGGCCTTGGGGTCGTGGGCGTCGGCGCTGGGGGCATGGTCCTGCGCATACAGCTGCTGCGGGTCCAGGCCGTCCCACCACTGGCCGCGGCCGTCTTCCTTGCGCAGGCGGCCGTCGTAGGGCACGCCGGCCAGCGGACCTTGGGTGTCGGCGCGCTGGGCCGGTTCGTACCAGGTCCAGGCGTGCGCCGCGTGCACGCTGACGCCCAGCGGCAGGCCCTGGGCGCGGGCGGCGGCGGCCCAGCGCTTGATGATGTCCTGCTTCGGTCCGATGCGCGTCGAGTTCCACGCATGGTGGCGGCTGGCGAACAGGTCGAAGTTGTCGTGGTGGTTGGCCATCGCCATGAAGTAGCGCGCGCCGGCCTGCTTGTAGAGCCCCAGCAGCTCCTCGGGCTCCCAGCGCTCGGCCTTCCAGTCGCGGATGACCTCCTTGAAGCCATAGACCGACGGGTGGCCGTAGGTGGCGACGTGGTGGCGGTTCTTGGCGCTGCCCTCGATGTACATCTCGCGCGCGTACCAGTCGCCAAACTCGGGCTGGCACTGCGGTCCCCAGTGCGCCCAGATGCCGAACTTGGCGTCACGGAACCAGTCGGGGGTCTGGTAGGTCGTCAGCGAATCCCAGCTCGGCCGGAAGGCGCCGCGCGGGGCCGCGGGCGCCGTTTGGGCCCAGGCCGGCAGCGCCGCCGCGGGCATGAGGGCGGACAACTGCTGCAGGACTTGTCTTCTCTTCATGCGGACCCCGGGGTTGGATTCAGCGCAGCAGCCGCAGGCCGTACAGGCCACCGGCCACGCTGCCCGGCTTGGCCACGAACTTCACGCTGAGCTTGCCGCCGGCAGCGCGCACCAGGTCCTGCGGCAGCTCGAAGTCGCGCGTGTAGATGGCTTCCTGGCCGGCGTCGGACGCCAGCTCGATGTCGGCGACCGGCTGGCCGTTGACGAGCAGCTCGAAGCGGCGGCCGTTGTCGCGCGTGGAGAAGCTCAGGCGCAGCACGCGGGCCTCGGATTTCGCGTCGTTCAGCTCGTAGCTGAACCACTTGCGCGCGTGCCGCCAGCGGCCGGCCGGTGCGATGCCGCTCTCGGCGCCATCACCCTTGAAGAAGTGGTCGGACTCAGGCTGCTGCTCGCCGGGTGCCACCTGGTCGATGGTGATGGCATCCAGCGCCAGCCGGGCCTGCTCGGACTGGGCCAGCTCGGCGCGCATCAGGCTCTGCTGGGCGGGCGTGGAGCGGCCCCAATAGAGCATGTAGCGCGAGTCATGCAGGCGGAAGAAGGGGATGAGCTGCAGCTTCTCTTCACCCTTGGCGCCCTGGATCAGCCCCGGCGCCGTGAAGGTCAGCGGCTGACCCGGCACGGGCTTGAAGCGGCGGATGAAGTCATCCTTGTCGCTGACGAACACCGGCGCAGCCTCCTGCGGGCACACGGCGCCGTGCGCGATATGGCCCATGCGGGACGCGTCGGCGCGGAAGTTCAGCGTCTCGCCCGGCTGCGGCGTCTTGGCCGCCAGCACGATGGGGCCGTGCAGCACGGCGACAAACTTCTTCAGGCCGTGCAGCGGCTCCAGCGTCGTGCGCATGGGCAGTTCCACATCGACGGTGTCGCCGGTCTTCCACGCGCGCTTCAGTTCCACGAAGCCACCGGGCCGGGCCTTCACCTTGACCGGCTTGCCGTTGAGCTTCACTTTCAGCGCGCCGGGCGCCACCCAGCCGGGATAGCGGACCTTCAGCGCGAACATGCCGGCGCCGTCCACCGTCAGCCGCGTGCGCGACTCGTCGGGGAAGCGGGTGGATTGCGTGAGCTTGATGCCGCGCTCGCGCCAGTCCAGCGTGGAGGCGATGAACAAATTCACCTGCAGCGCATCGCCGTCGTGCGCATAGATGAACTCGCCATGGCGAGCATGGCTCTCGATGCCGGAGCCCACGCAGCACCACATGCCGTCGTGCACCTGCGAGTAGACGCGGTAGTGCTGCGGCCGCATCGGCGTGAAGTAGACGAAGCCGCCCTGCGGGTGCTGGGACGCGAGGATGTGGTTGTAGAGCGTGCGCTCGTAGTAGTCGGCGTAGGCGCCCACCTGCGGCGACGCCTGGGCCAGCAGCGCCGTCAGCTTCAGCATGTTGTAGCTGTTGCAGGTCTCCGGGCCTTCCACCTCGTTCAGCATGGGCTTGAAGTCGGTGTCGGGGTGGAAGTGCTCCTTCACGCTGTTGCCGCCGATGGCGACGGAGCGCTTGTCCACCACCGTGCGCCAGAAGAACTCGGCCGCCTGGCGGCCCTCGTCCTCGCCGGTGAGCTGAGCGATGCGCGCGAAGCCGATGACCTTGGGGATCTGCGTGTTGGCGTGCAGGCCGGTTAGCTTGTCCTGGCCGCTGGCCAGCGGCTGCAGGATGGCCTGGTGCGAGAAGCGCCGCGCCAGCGCCAGGTAGCGCAGGTCGCCGGTCATCTGCGACACGTCGGCCAGCACCTCGTTCATGCCACCGTGCTCGGCACGCAGCATGTCCTGCATCTGCGCGTCGGACAGCGGCGTGGTCAGCCGCAGCGCCCAGTCGGACAGCTTGACCAGCATGGCCTTGGCATCGGCATTGCCGGTGTAGACCCAGGCATCGCGCAGGCCCGCGAAGACCTTGTGGATGTTGTACCAGGGCACCCAGCGGCCGTTGACCGAGAAGCTGTCCACCTTGAGCCGGCCCGCCGCGACGTCGGCCCAGGCCTTGGCGCCGTCGGGCACGCCGCCGATGTAGCCGGTGCCCAAAGCGTCCTGGCAGCGCTTCAGCTCGGCGATGGCGTAGTCCAGCTTCTGCCGGGCCTGCGCATCACCGGTGGACGCCACCATCAGCGCCAGCGCCGACAGGTAGTGGCCGCCCATGTGACCGTCCAGGCCCGTGGACTCCCAGTTGCCGTAGGTGGGCGACTTGGCCGGCAGACCGGCTTCGCGCAGGAAGGGCGCGAGCAGCTTGTCGGCGTCCAACGCCATCAGGTAGTTCAGGTCCGTGTCCTGCGCGGCCTTGAACGGGCCATCCAGCAGGCGCACGCGCTCCAACGCAAACAGCTGCGTCGCCGCGCCGGCGCTGTGGGCACAGACCACGAGGGCCAGCGAGGCAAGCAGCTTTCTCACATCAAGCTCCGGTGCGGATGGCCCACAGCGACACGCCGCCGGCAGACAGGGCGGACAAGCTCACGACGAAAGCACTCGCGTTGGTATTCCACTGCCGGGACAGTACGCCCGAATAGGTCACGCCGCCGCTCACCACGCTGAGTTTGTTGCCGCCCTTGTGTGTCCAGGTGCCGGTCATGCCACCGGTCACCGAACCGTCCGCGTTCAGCGTCACGTTGATGGACGCCTTGGGCGCGGCGGCGATGTCCTTGCCGTGGTTGACCAGCTTGTACGCGCCGGCCGCCTGCGTGGCGCTGACGTCGGCCGTCTGCGCCGGCGTGGCCAGGCTCAGCGGCGCATAACGCAGCGGCGCGATGACCGGCCAGCCGTCCTCGTTGATGTGCATCTCGTGCGTGCGGATCTCGTGCGCCTCGCCGGTGCCGGGGAAGCGCGTGTGGAAGATCATGAAGTACTGCTTGGTCGCCGTGTCGTAGCAGGCCGAGTTGTGGCCGGGCGAGATGTAGCCCAGCGCAGTGCCGGTCTCGCCGGTGGCGTTGGCGAACTGGTGCGCGCCCATCAGCTTCATGCCGTGCGGCGTGATGCTGGCGTCGTCGAACACCGTGCCGGTCGCGCCCTTGACGGTGGACATGTCCTTGCCGGCGCCGTCCACATAGGGGCCGTCGGGGTTGCGCGAGCGCGCCACGCGCACGTTGTAGCCGCCGTCCGTGCCGGCGCCCAGGCCGCCGAACGAGACGAACAGGTAGTAGTACTGCGACTCGGGGCTGTACAGGATGTAGGCGCCCTCGATGCGCGCATGGTTGCCGCCCATCAGGTGCTTGCCATACCCCTGGCCGGCCAGCGGCACGCCCGTCGTCGCGTTGAGCTGCAGGATGAAGATACCGCCCGAGTACGAGCCGTAGACCATCCACAGCCTGCCCGTCGCGTCGGCGAACACGGCCGGGTCCACCGCGTTGGGATGCTTGGTGGCGTCGTAGACGCTGCCGTCTTCGCTGGGCAGGCCCCACATGCCGGACTTCAGCAGGATCTGCTTGTTGACGTAGGGGCCGTCCACCTTGTCGGCCACGGCGATGCCCAGCGCCGAGCGCGGCGAGTCGCCCTTGCAGGCGCAGTAGTACATGTAGAACTTGCCGTCCGCGAGCCTGGTCACGTCGGGCGCCCACAGCGTCGTCGTCTCGGCCCAGGCCAGCGTCTCGGCCAGCTCGGTGGTCACCTTGTTGCCGAAGATGGGATTGGCGTTGTTGACGCCGTCGCCGATCTTGGTCCAGTTCATCAGGTCGGGCGTCTTGGCCGCGGCCAGGTGGGAGCCGAACACGTAGAACTGGCCGTCGGCCTTGATGACGGAGGGGTCATGCACCGACGCATTGGCGAAGTTGACCGGCGCCTGCGACGGAGCGGGCGCTGGGGCAGGAGCTGGCGCCGGGGCAGGGGCCGGGCTGGGCGAAGGTGCGGGGCTGCTGCCGCCGCCGCCGCCGCAGGCGCTCAGGGCGAGCGCGGCCGAGCCGGCGAGGAAGTCGCGGCGCTTGTGAATGGCCATGGGGATGTCTCCGGGTCTGTGTGTTCTGGCGGGCGCAGCCTAGGGGCCATGGCCGCGGCGCACCAATGACATTGCAGGCGCGGTTGATCCCGGTTTTGATATGCCGCGTGCGGATCACGCGCGCAGCGCAAGGCCTGGGCGAGCAGCATGGCGGGCCCAGGCCTGGTCAGGTCGGCAAAAGGCGCCTGCCGTGCGGGGCGATCAGCCCTCGACGGCCACGACGACGATGGACTTGGCCGGCAGCTTGATCGTCAGCTTGCCGTTGACCGACTGCGCCTCGAAGGCGGTCGGCACCACCTGCGGCGCCTTGCCCAGCTCGTTCTGCGCATCCATCGCACCGGCGGTCAGCAGCTGGCCCTTGACGGCCTTGGGAGCGTTCGCGCCCAGCTGCAGGTCCAGCTCGGCGGCCTGCGTGGCGTTGGCGTTCACCAGGCCCACCCAGACCTTGCCGTCCTTGCCGCGGCCGGCCGTGACGCTCAGGCCCGGCATCTCGAACTTGTCGACCTTGTAGGTCGGGTTGTTCTCGACCTTGACAGGCAGCGAGGTCGCGTCCTGGAAGGGGATGTAGAGCTTGAACGCGTGGTAGGTCGGCGTCAGCACCAGCTTGTCCTTGCTGGTGAGGATCATGGCCTGCAGCACGTTGACCATCTGGGCCACGTTGCTCATCTGCACGCGCTCGGCGTGGCTGTGGAACACGTTGAAGTGCAGGGCGGCCAGCAGCGCGTCACGCAGCGTGTTGCGCTGGACAAGGAAGCCGGGGTTGCTGCCGGGCTCGGGGTCGTACCAGCTGCCCCACTCGTCGAAATACAGCGCGATCTTCTTCTGCGGGTCGTTCTTGTCGAGGATGACCTTGCTCGCGGCCAGCACGTCGTCGATCTTCTTGACCTGCGACAGCATGGAGATCCATTCGCTCTCCGGGAAGCCAGCCGCCGCGCCCTTGGTTTCCCACTTGCCGCTGGGGAAGGTGTAGGCGTGGTGGGCGATCGCGTCGATGTTGTGCTTGACCTGCTTGCTCAGCACGTCGGTCCACGTCGTGTCGCGGTCGTTGCCGCCGCTGGCAATGAACTTGGGACGGTTGTGCGCCGGGGTCTTCAGGAAGGTGGCCCAGTGGCGGTACAGGTCGGCGTAGTACTCGGGCCGCATGTTGCCGCCGCAGCCCCAGGTCTCGTTGCCCAGCGCGTAGTAGTGGACGCGGAAGGGCTTGTCGCGGCCGTTCTTGCGGCGCTGCTCGACGATGGTGGCATTGCCCTCGCCGGTCATGTATTCCAGCCATTCGGCCGCTTCCTGCGGCGAGCCGGTGCCCATGTTGGCGTTCACGTAGGCCTCGGCGCCCAGCTGCTCGACCAGGTCGAAGAACTCGTGCGTGCCGACGGCGTTGTTCTCGGGCACGCCACCCCAGTGGGTGTTGACCTTGACCGGGCGCTTGTTGCGCGGGCCGATGCCGTCGCGCCAGTGGTATTCGTCGGCGAAGCAGCCGCCGGGCCAACGCACCAGCGGCACCTTCAGGTCCTTCAGTGCCGCGACGACGTCCTTGCGCCAGCCACGCACGTTGGGGATCTTGGACTCGGGGCCCACCCACATGCCTTCGTAGATGCCGGTGCCGAGATGCTCGGCGAACTGGCCATAGATGTTGCGGTGGATGACCGGGCCGGGCTGGTCGGCGCTGACGACGACCTTGATGTCGGCGGCCTGGGCGGCCAGGGCCAGCATCGCCGTCACGGCGAGCAGTTGCTTCTTCATCGACTTGTCTCCTAGGTTGTTGATCTGGCCTCTTCGGGCCGAGCGCCGGGCCGCCCCAAGCCGGCCCGTCTGGCGATGTGCAGGCCGGTCAATCCGGCCTGCATCGCCGTCCCCTCGGGGGACCGGCCAAGGCAAAGCCTTGGACGAGGGGTATCAATTCCGCGTCAGGGCTCCATCCCGACGACGCCACACGCCGCGTTCATTCGGCTCGCGCAACACTGCGGGAAGCAGCGCACGCGGCAGGTTCTGGTAGCTGACCGGGCGCAGGAAGCGCTGGATGGCAGCGGTACCGACGGAGCTGCTGCGGCCGTCGCTGGTGGCCGGGAAGGGGCCGCCGTGGACCATGGCCGTCGAGACCTCGACGCCGGTGGGGAAGCCGTTGGCCAGGATGCGGCCGACCTTGCGCTCCAGCGCCGGCAGCAGCGCGCGGGCGATGGCGATGTCGGCCTCGTCGTCGTCCTGCAGTTGCAGCGTGGCGGTCAGCTGGCCTTCCAGGCCCTCGATGACGGCCAGCAGTTCGGCCTCGTCCTGGCAGGCGACCAGCAGCGACGCCGGGCCGAAGATCTCGGACTGCATGGCGTGGTTGGCCAGGAAGGCAGCGCCCGTGGTCTTGAACAGGCTGGGCGCGCCGGTGCAGGCGGCGGACTGGCCGCGCAGCAGCGCGTCCACCTGCGGCTGGCCGGCCAGCGCCGCCTCGCCGCGCTGGTAGGCGCCGGCGATGCCGGGCGTCAGCATGGTGGCGGCGGGCACGGGCTTGAGCGCCTCGGCGGCGGCGGTCGCGAAGCGATCGAAATCGGCACCCGCGATGCCCAGCACCAGGCCGGGGTTGGTGCAGAACTGGCCCACGCCCATCGTCAGCGAGCCGGCGAAGCCGGTGGCGATCTCCGCGCCGCGCTTGGCGAGCGCGCCGGGCAGCAGGATGGTGGGGTTGATGCTGCTCATCTCGGCATAGACCGGAATGGGCTGCGGACGGGCTGCGGCCACGGCCATCAGCGCCAGGCCGCCGGCCCGCGAGCCGGTGAAGCCCACGGCCTGGATGGCGGGGTGCTTCACGAGCGCCGTGCCGATGTCGTTGCCGTTGCCGGGCAGCAGCGCGAACACGCCGGCGGGCAGCTTGGACAGCTTGACCGCCTCGATGACCGCGCGGCCGACCAACTCGGACGTGCCGGGGTGGGCCGGGTGGCCCTTGACGACGACGGGGCAGCCTGCAGCCAGCGCGGCGGCGGTGTCGCCGCCGGCGACCGAGAAGGCCAGCGGGAAGTTGCTGGCGCCGAACACGGCGACGGGGCCCACGCCGATGAAGCGCAGACGCAGGTCGGGCCGCGGCGGCGTGCGCGTGGGCAGCGCGGTGTCGATGCGGGCGTCCTGCCAGCTGCCTTCGCGCAGCAGTTCGGCGAACAGCTTCAGCTGGTTCATCGTGCGGCCCCGCTCGCCTTCCAGGCGGGCACGCGGCAGGCCGCTCTCGGCCATGGCGCGGACGATGAGGTCGTCGCCCAGCGCCAGGATCTGCGCGGCGATCTGCTCCAGGAAGTCGGCACGCTCGTGGTCGGTCGTCGCGCGGAAGGCATCGAACGCGGCGTTGGCCAAGTTGCAGGCCTGCTCGACCTGGGCCGTGTCCACCGAATGGAAATCGGGGCCGAGGGCGGCGTTCTTGCTGGGGTCGAACCCCTGGAAGGCGGCGCCGTTGCCGCGCACGGCCTCACCACCGATCAGGGCGAGGCCTTGGATCGCGTTGCTCATGAATTCAAACCTTCAATGTGAATGGCGCGGGACGGCCGAGCCGCGACAGCCGCGCAGGAAATCAAAATCGCAGCCCTCGTCGGCCTGCAGCACGTGCTGCACGTAGAGGTGGCGATAGCCGGTGGCGTCGGCCGGGTCCACGGTCTGTGCGGCGGCCCAGGCTTCGAGACGCTTCGCGAGCTCTTCCTCGGGCACGTCCAGGTGCAGGCGGCCGGCAGCGCAGTCCAGCTCGATGAAGTCGCCTTCCTGCACGACGGCCAGCGGGCCGCCGGCGCGGGCTTCGGGCGCCACGTGCAGCACGACGGTGCCGTAGGCGGTGCCGCTCATGCGGGCGTCGGAGATGCGCACCATGTCCTTCACGCCGGTGGCGAGGATCTTGGGCGGCAGGCCCATGTTGCCGACCTCGGCCATGCCGGGGTAGCCCTTGGGGCCGCAGTTCTTCATGACGAGGATGCAACTGGCGTCGACGTCCAGGTCGGGGTCGGCGATGCGGGCCTTGTAGTCGTCGAAGTTCTCGAACACGACGGCGCGGCCGCGGTGCTTCATCAGCTCGGGCGTCGCGGCCGAGGGCTTGAGCACGGCGCCGCGCGGCGCGAGGTTGCCGCGCAGGATGCAGATGCCGCCGTCTTCGATCAGCGGCTTGTCCAGCGGGCGGATGACCTCTTCGTCGTAGATGGGCGCATCGTGGCAGTTGTCCCACAGGCTCTTGCCGTTGACGGTCAGCGCGCCGGGGTTGGGCACCAGGCCGGCTTCGCCCAGGCGGCGGATGACGCCCGGCAGGCCGCCGGCGTAATAGAACTCTTCCATCAGGAAGCGGCCCGAGGGCAGCAGATCCACGACGGTGGGCGTGCCGCGGCCGATGCGGGTCCAGTCTTCCAGCTCCAGGTCCACGCCGATGCGGCCGGCGATGGCCTTCAGGTGGATGACGGCGTTGGTGGAGCCGCCGATGGCCGCGTTGACGCGGATGGCGTTCTCGAAGGCTTGCTTGGTCAGCACCTTGGACAGGCGCAGGTCTTCCCACACCATGTCGACGATGCGCATGCCGGACAGATGCGCCAGCACATAACGGCGCGCGTCGACGGCGGGAATGGCGGCGTTGTGCGGGAGGGACGTGCCCAGCGACTCGGCCATGCAGGCCATCGTGGACGCGGTGCCCATGGTGTTGCAGGTGCCGGCCGAGCGCGAGTGGCCGGCCTCGGCGGCCAGGAAGTCGTGCATCTTGATCTCGCCGGCCTTGACCTGCTCGTGCAGCTGCCACACGGCCGTGCCCGAGCCGATGTTCTTGCCGTTGAGCTTGCCGTTCAGCATCGGGCCGCCGGTGACGACGATGGCCGGCACGTCCACGCTGGCCGCGCCCATCAGCAGCGCGGGCGTGGTCTTGTCGCAGCCGACCAGCAGCACGACGGCGTCGATGGGGTTGCCGCGGATGCTCTCTTCCACGTCCATGCTGGCGAGGTTGCGCGTCAGCATGGCGGTGGGGCGCAGATTGCTCTCGCCGTTGGAGAACACCGGGAACTCGACGGGGTAGCCGCCGGCTTCGAGGATGCCCTTCTTCACATGCTCGGCGAGCTTGCGGAAGTGGGCGTTGCAAGGCGTCAGCTCGCTCCAGGTGTTGCAGATGCCGATGATGGGCTTGCCCTGGAACTCATGATCCGGGATGCCCTGGTTCTTCATCCAGGAGCGGTACATGAAACCGTTCTTGTCCTGGGTGCCGAACCACTCGGCCGAACGCAGCTTGACCTTGCTCTTCTTGTCCTCAGTCGTCATGTCTTGTCTCGGAGTCGTTCTGACAGCGCGCGGGAATTCCGCCTGAATTTGATGCTAGGCGCGGGGGGAATTGCAATCCAATCAATTTCCGCCGTGTACCGATATGGAAATTGATATCAGTCGTACCGTGAGGGCCTGCCGAACAGCGGCATGCCCTCATCGCTCCACCGCATGGGCTTCACGAAGGTATGGCGGTCGGGGTTCCACAGCGGGTCGCCCTCGATCTCGGTGTAGGTGCGGGCGTGATAGACCAGCAGCACCTCATCGGACGAGCGGCCTTCGGTGAAGCTGTTGTGGCCGGGACCGAAGACGCTGTCTTCGGCGCAGCTGCGCATCACCGGCTCGGGCGACTTGTGCCAGCTGGCCGGGTCCAGCAGGTCGGCGTTCTCGTCGGCCCACAGCAGGCCCATCGCGTAGTTCTCGTCCGTCGCGCTGGCGGAGTAGCTGATGAAGACCTTGCCGTGGCGCTGCAGCACCGACGGCCCCTCGTTGACCAGGAAGCCGCGGCATTCCCAGTCGAACTCGGGCTTGCTGAGCATGACCGGCGCGCCGGCCAGCTGCCAGGGCGTGCTCATCGGCGCGATGTAGAGGTTGGAGTTGCCGGCGATGGCCGGGTCCTTCTGCGCCCACAGGTAGTAGAGCTGGCCGCGATGGGTGAAGGTGGTGGCATCGAGACAGAAGCTGTCGATGCCGCTGTCCACCTGGCCCAGGAACTCCCATGCACCGGTGAAAGGGTCGGCCGCCGTATTGCGGATCGCATACATGCGGTGCTGGAACATGCCCAGATGGTCCAGCGCCCGGGTGTGGGCCGCCGCGAAGTAGACGTACCAGGCGCCTTGGTTGAAATGCAGCTCGGGCGCCCAGATCAGCTCGGACCAGGGTCCCGTGTCGGGCTTGCGCCAAGCGACGAAGGCCGGCGCGTCCACCAAGCCCTGGATCGTGGACGCTCGGCGCAGTTCGATGCGGTCGTACTGCGGCACCGAGGCGGTGAAGTAGTACAGGCCGTCGGCGTGGTGGCTGATGTGGGGATCGGCGCGCTGGCGGATCAGCGGCTCAAGCAGGTCGGACATGGGTACAGCGGCGGATAAGAAAAAAGGGCGTTGCCCGGGAGGCCCGTGCAACGCCCGCAACGAGGAAGAGTTTCAGCCTCGCAGGATCAGAGCTTCCAGCGGAACCCGACCGACACCGAGCGGCCGGTCTGCACCGTACCAAAGTTGGTCAACTCGGGGCTGCCCGCGTCGCCGAACTTGTAGTACTGCTGCTGCATCTCGTTCGTCAGGTTGACGCCGCTGATGTCCAGCGCCATGCGGTCGTTGATGTTGTAGGTCAGCTGGAAGTCCACGCTCTTCTCCGGCTGGCGCCAGATGCCGATCGGGTTGGCGAACAGCGCGGCTTCGTTGGCGGCCAGGAAGGCGGCGCGACGAACGTAGGACAGGCGTGCGCCGACCGGGCCCTTCTCGTAGGCCAGCGTGGCGTTCCACGACAGCTTGGACACGCCGAAGAACGGCGCTTCGAGCTGCGACACGATCTCGCCGGCGTTGTTGGCGGTCGGCACGTTCTGCGACGAGGTCAGGCGGGTCACGCTGCCCTGGAAGCCCAGGCCGTCCAGATACCACGGCAGATTCTTCGGGAAGTAGATCGCGCCAAGTTCGAGGCCGCTGATCTTGCCGTTGGAGGCGTTGACCGGCGAGCTGATGACGTAGTCGTAGCCATTGGTGTGATCGCCGCCCGAGGTGGAGTTGCGGAACGGATCGTTGGCCGGGTCGACGTGGATGCGGCGGCGCAGCGGCACGACCAGACCCTCGATCTTGCGCTGGAACACGGTGCCGTACAGCGCACTGTCCTTCTGGAAGTACCACTCGCCCGTCAGGTCCAGGTTCTTGGAGCGGGTGGGCTCCAGGCCCGGGTTGCCGCCGCTGCCGCCGCCGTAGCCGACGCGGGAGACGTCGTCGCTGAGCTGCAGCACCGGGTTCAGATCGCCGAAGCCCGGGCGGCGCAGCGTTTCACCGTAGTTGAAGCGCACCAGCACATCCTTGGCCGGCTCGTAGCGCAGCGTCAGGCTGGGCAGGAACTTGCGGGCGGTCTTCTCGCCGAACTTCGGCGTCGCGACCTTGGTGGTGGCGTTGACGTCGTAGGCGGTCATGTGGGTCTTGACCTGCACATAGCGCACGCCGAAGTTGGCGCGCAGCGAGCGGCCGAACAGCTGGTGCTCAGAGTCGGCCATCAGGAAGGCGTTCGTCGTGTCTTCCTTGACCTGGAAGGTCTTCTGCAGGTACAGCTTGTCGGTCGTCAGGAAGTTCGCATCGACCGAGTTGTAGAGCTTGCGCCAGGCGTCCACGTTGTCGCGGATGTAGTAGGCGTTGGGCTCGATCCAGGAGCGCGGCACGTCGGAGATGTCGGTGCCGAAGCCCGAGTTGACGTGGTAGTAGTCCGCGCCCAGCGAGGCCAGGTTGCGGCCCAGGAAGGCCGACTGCGTGCGGTTGGCTTCCGACGCCTTGCGGCTGTCGAAGCGCACGCCGAAGTTCAGCGTCTTCACGGGACCCCAGTCGAGGTCGTACTGGCCGTTCAGGCTGGCCGTGCCCGCGCTGCCCTCATTGCGGTTGGCGTTGTCGTAGAACTGCGCGACGTTCCACTTGGTGGGGTCGGTCAGGTCGGCGTTGTTGTTGTTGAACTTGAACGCCATGTTGCCGCCGCCGGCATTGAAATCGACGGTGATCTGCGGCGCGACGCGGTCGATGCGGGTGGCGGTGAATTCCGAGTGGAACTTGCTGGTCTGGTACGAGATGTCACCGTCCAGGCGCAGGCGGTCACCCAGGTTCCACTTGCCGTTCAGCGCGTAGACGTAGGAGTCGGTGGCCGACGTGAGGTAGTCGCCGCTGTTGAAGGCGTAGACGTCGTTGACGACGCGCGTCTTGATGACGTTGGTGCCCGGGAAGGTCGTGATCGTGCTGGCCGGGTTGGCGCCGAGGTTGCCCCACCAGTCGGCAAAGCTGAACAGCAGCTTGGTGAAGGCCTTGTCGCGGTAGCCGTTGTACATCGCCTCGAAGGTGTACTCGGCGTCATCGTTGGGCTTCCATTGCAGCGCCAGGTTGGCGGCGGGGCGCTCGCGCTGGCCCGCCACGTCGGCCTGGAACACGGCGTCACGCGCCAGGTAGTAGGGGCGCTGCGTGCCGCCGAAGTTCAGCGTCGAGCCGGCCTTCTGCGGCAGGCCGGTGTAGGTGCCGGGCGTCCAGACGTTGTTGTCGAAGATGCGCTGCAGCGGCGTGTAGCCCGCCGGCTGTTCCGAGGCATTGGGGCTGGTGAACGGCACCATGGCGCCCGGCGTCACGCTTTCGTTGCGGTAGTCGGTCTTGACCATCGACAGGTTGACCAGCGCACCGATGTCGCCGATGTCGGTCTTCCAGCGGTTGCTGGCCAGCGCGCTCAGCTGCGGGTTCCACTTCTCAGCCGGGTCCAGGTAGGTGCCACGTGCCAGCACCGAAAGCCGGGCGCCCTTGAAGTCGAAGGGGCGCAGCGACTTCACGTCGATCTGGCCGGCAATGCCGTTCTCCAGCTGGCTGGCGTCACGGGTCTTGAAGACGTCGATCTGGCGCACCAGCGTGGAGGGGATGTCCTGCAGCGCGACCTGCGTGCCGGACGCGGTGAAGATGTTGCGGCCGTTCCAGGTGGTCGCGATGTCGGGCATGCCGCGGATGGAGATGGCGCCCACCTCGCCGCCGGCGCGGTTCGTGACCTGGATGCCCGTCACGCGCTGCAGCGCCTCGACGACGTTGTTGTCGGGCAGCTTGCCGATGTCTTCGGCCACCACCGATTCCACGACCTGGTCGTTGGTGCGCTTGTTCGCCAGGCTCTTGGTCAGCGAAGCCCGGACGCCGGTGACCACCACCGTTTCCAACTCCTTGGCGGCTTCCTGGGCCAGGGCGTGGGTAGACAGGGCGGCAAGCGCGGCGGCGGCCGTCAGGCGCAGCGCGAAGCGGGAGGTATTGGCGCACGCACGCAGCGGCACCAGGGCTGGTTTGTTCATGTTGTCTCCGGGATCGTTTTGGGAGGAGCGGCCAACCTCGACAGCCGTCCCGGCCTCGTCAGGGAGCCGGGTGGAGCTGGGGTCTCAATTCATGCTAGGGGGCCGACTGATCCCGTACTAATCACATTTTTGGATTTATCGATGCCGCTTTTCGCATCGTTACCGCGGGTATCCCCGGAGGCGCCACCTCACCGACCCAGCACCCGGACGCTGGTGCACCCGTATTATCGAAAATCGACTCCACAGGCCTGAATCCATGCCATCCGAGGCTATTGAAAAACCCACCACAAACTCACGACAACCCGCCGGGTTATTTGTCCTGGCAGGTTCTGAAATGTGGGAGCGATTCAGTTTCTACGGCGTGCGATCGCTGCTGGTCCTGTACCTGGTGGAGGCTTTGCAATATTCGCGCGCGGACGCGCTGTCGGTATATGGCTGGTATACGGGCTCGGCATTTTTCTGCGCCATCTTGGGCGGCTGGCTCGCCGATCGCCTGCTGGGCCAGCGCCGCGCCGTCGTGCTTGGGATGGCGCTGATGATGGCGGGCCACATCGCGCTCGGCCTGGACCAGCCGGTCGGCCTCGCACTGGGTTTGCTGGCGGTCGGGACCGGCCTGTTCAAACCCACGACGACGGCCATGGTCGGCCAGCTATATGAATCCGACGATGCCAGACGCCAAGGTGGATATACCGTCTTCTATATGGGGATCAATATAGGGGCAGCGTTGTCAGCGCTGATCGGCGGATATCTGGCCCAACGGTACGGCTGGAGTTACGGCTTCCTCGCCGCGGCGGTGGGCATGGCTGTGGGCGTGGTCGTCTTCCTGGCCGGCTGGCGCTACCTGCCCGCCGCCGTGGCGCCGGCGCCGCAGCCGGCACGCGCCGCCTGGAGTGATGCGTCGGCGCGACGCCGCATCCAGGTCATCCTGCTGATGTCGGTCGTTGCCATCTGCTTCTACCTGGGCTACGAGCAGGCGGCCGGCGTCATGACGCTGTTCGTGCGCGACCACGTGTCGCCGCAGTTCCTCGGCTTTGAGCTGACGGCCGCGCAGTTCCTGGCCGTGAATCCCATCCTCGTCATCCTGCTGGCGCCGCTGTCGGCGCGGCTGCTCGCGCGGCTCGACTGGCCGGAGTTCCGCGTGCAGGGCCTGGGCATGCTGGTGCTGGGCGCCAGCTTTGTGCTGCTGCAGGGTCTGCAAGGCCTGGCCGCGCAAGGGCAGGTCGTCCCCGCCTGGATGATGGTGGGCGTCATCGGCGTGCAGACGGTGGCGGAACTGCTGGTCGTGCCCATAGGCCTGGCCGTGGTGTCGCGCTACGGCCCGGCCGGCTGGGGCTCCACGCTGATGGGCGCCTGGATGCTGGCCAAGGCCACGGCCGGGCTGCTGGCCGGCCAGCTGTACGGCTGGCTGCTGCCGACGGGCCTGTCGCTGTACCTGGTGGTGACGGCCATCAGCTTCGCCGGCGGCCTGCTGCTGATCTCGGTGTCGGGCGCGCTGCGGCGCTACGCGGGCATGGGCGGCGGCGCGTGACCGCCACCCATCAGCGCCCGTGCGGCCAGGTGCCCTTGGACACCGGCGCCTTGGCGGCCTTGGTGCGCGACACCCACAGCTTGTAGGCCGCCGGCGTCAGCTCGCGCTTGAGCAGCGCCACCAGCTCGCCGTGGCCGATGCCATGCTCGATGAGCACCTTGCGGAAGGGCGGCTTGTCGTCCCAGGCGGTGGCGATGACGCGCTGGGTCTCTTCGGGGCTGAGGCGGGGTGCGGACTTGGCCATGGCCGCATTGTCCGCCCGCCGCTCAGCCGCCGCGCGTGACCGGCATGCGGACCTGGTCGGCCGGCAGCTTCATGTGCCGTGCCAGCTCCAGCTTGGCCAGCGAGTTGCGATGCACCTCGTCCGGGCCGTCCGCCAGGCGCAGCGTGCGCTGGTGGGCCCACATCATGGCCAGCGGCGTATCCTGCGATACGCCGGCACCGCCGAACACCTGGATGGCCCAGTCGATGACCTGCAGCGCCATGTTGGGCGCCACGATCTTGATCATCGCGATCTCGGCCTTGGCGACCTTGTTGCCCACGGTGTCCATCATGTAGGCGGCCTTCAGCGTCAGCAGGCGGGCCTGCTCGATGCTGCAACGCGCCTCGGCGATGCGCTCCTGCGTGACGGTCTGCTGCGCCAGCGTCTTGCCGAAGGCGGTGCGCGCGACGGCGCGCTCGCACATCAGCTCCAGCGCGCGCTCGGCCGCGCCGATTGAGCGCATGCAGTGGTGGATGCGCCCCGGGCCCAGGCGGCCCTGCGCGATCTCGAAGCCGCGCCCCTCGCCCAGCAGGATGTTCGCGGCCGGCACGCGCACGTTCTTCAGCTCCACCTCCATGTGGCCGTGCGGCGCGTCGTCGTAGCCGAACACCGAGAGCGGGCG
>CAMLKW010000002.1 GCA_946480605.1 uncultured Roseateles sp.
ATGCCGGCCAGCGCTGGGTGGCGGCCTGGGCGCAGGCCGGCTACACGGTGCTGGGCGTGCAGCCGCTGGAGGCGGACGCCGCCGCCTGGCGCTCCGAGCTGGCCCGCAGCGGCGAGTTCCGCGAGCTGGGCCTGCTGCACTACGGCGGCGCGCTGCGCGCCGACCGGCTGGCGGCCCTGCGCCGGCTGCTGCCAGCGCTGCAGGCGGCGCAGCCCGGGCTGGACTGGCAGCGCGCCGCGCTGGCCGGCTACGAGACCGGTGCGCAGACCGCGCTGGATGCGCGTGGCGACGCCGCCTGGCGGGCCGTCGTCGCGATCAGCCCGCCGGCCATGCAGGCCCCGGCCCAGGGCGCGCCGGTGCTCGTCGTCACCAGCGAGCTGGACCAGGACCCGCTGGGCCTGCTGCGCAGCCCGGCCGAGCGCCGCCAGGTCTTCGACGCGCTGGCGCCGGGCAGCGGCTGGCTGCTGAACCTGGGCAGCATCAACCACTCGGGGCTGGCCGGCACGCTGGCGCCCGCGGGCTGGCACGAGCAGGACCAGCAGCACAGCAAGGCCGCCGTCAGCATGGCCGGCCGCGGCGACGGCCCGCGCGGGCCCCAGGGCGGCGGCGCCCGCGGCCCGCGCAGCGGCAGCCAGACCGAGGCCGCGCAGGCCGACCTGGGCGACGCGCTGCGCGACAGCGCCGCCTTCCTCGACGCCCGGCTGCGTGGCCGCGCGCTGGATGCGCCGCGGCTGCAGGCGCGTTAAGGCCTGCTCACCGCCAGGGCCTCAGCGGAACAGCCGCTGCGCGAAGTGGAAAAGGTTCTCGGCCCAGCTGTCGCGGTCATGGCCATGCTCGTCGACGTTCCACACATGCGCGACGCCGTGCGCCTTCAGCGCCCGGTGGACGCGCTGCGACACGTTGATCAGCCCGTCGCGCTTGCCGCAGGACAGGTAGAGCAAGGCCAGGTCCCGCCGCAGCGCGGCCGGGTCCCGCAGCAGCTCGGCGTCGGCCCGGGTGTTGGGCGCGGATGAAAAGCCCGCCACCCAGGCGAAGCGGTCCAGATGCGCGAGCCCGAAGTTCAGCGCCTGGCCGCCGCCCATGGACAGCCCCGCCAACGCGCGCTGGCGACGGTCGCTGCTCGCGGCGTACCTGGCCTCGACGGCCGGAATCAGGAACTCCAGCAGGTCCCGCTCGAACTTCGCGAAGCCCTCGGCGTTCTCGGGCGTGAACACGCGGTCGGGGGACGGGGCGCGGTCGTCGGGCAGGGCTCGGCCGTTGGGCATGACGACGATCATCGGCACGGCCTTGCCGCTGGCGATGAGCGGGTCCAGCACGACGTTGGCGCGCACATAGCCGTTCCACTCGTGCGCGTTGCCACCGATGCCGTGCAGCAGGTAGAGCACGGGGTAGCGGCGGCCGGCTTCGTAGCCGTGCGGCAGGTAGACGAGGGCCTCGCGCTGCGTGCCCGTCACGCCGGAGGCGTAGCCCAGCACCTCCACGCGGCCGGCCGGCACGCCGGGCTGCGCATCCGCGAAGCCGGCAGGTGGTGGCGGGAAGGCGCGCACGTCGTCGGCCGCCAACATGATGGGGCGCGCGAAGTTGGCCTGCGCGCGATCCGGCGTCACGGCCTCGCCGTCCTGGGCCGCCACGGCGTGGGCGGTGGTGGCGAGCGCCAGCGCCGCGATGGCGGCGCGCGCCCGGATGTGGGTCAACGACATGACGATCCTCCCCTCGTATCTAGGGCCTGTTCACACTACGGAAGCAGGCCCTAGTCTTCCAGCCCCAGGAAGCCGCCACTCTGGTGTGCCCACAGCCGCGCATAGATGCCGTTCTGCGCCAGCAGCTCGGCGTGCGAGCCTTGTTCGACGATGCGGCCGGCGTCCATGACGATGAGCCGGTCCAGCGCCGCGATGGTGGACAGCCGGTGCGCGATGGCGATGACGGTCTTGCCCTCCATCAGCGTGTACAGGCTCTGCTGGATGGCGGCCTCGACCTCGCTGTCCAGCGCGCTGGTGGCCTCGTCCAGCAGCAGGATGGGCGCGTCCTTCAGCATCACGCGGGCGATGGCGATGCGCTGGCGCTGGCCGCCGGACAGCTTCACGCCGCGCTCGCCGACGAAGGCCTCGAAGCCGGTGCGGCCCTTGGGGTCGGACAACGTGGCGATGAACTCGTCGGCATGCGCCCGCACGGCGGCGCGCTGCATGTCGTCCGGCGTCGCATCGGGGCGGCCGTAGAGGATGTTGTCGGCCACCGAGCGGTGCAGCAGCGAGGTGTCCTGCGTGACCATGCCGATGTGCTTGCGCAACGAGTCCTGCGTGACGTGGGCAATGTCCTGCCCGTCGATGAGGATGCGGCCGCCGTTCTCCGGCAGGTCGTACAGGCGCAGCAGCAGGTTCACCAGCGTGCTCTTGCCCGCGCCACTGCGGCCCACCAGCCCGATCTTCTCGCCCGGCTTGATGGTCAGATCCAGCCCGTCCACGACGACCTTTCCGTTGGGGTAGTGGAAGCGCAGCTGCTCGAAGCGCACCTCGCCCTGCGTCACCTTCAGCTCGACGGCGCCCGGCGCGTCCAGCACCGTCTGCGGCTTGGACAGCGTGGCCAGGCCGTCCTGCACGGTGCCCACGTGCTCGAACAGCGACGCCATCTCCCACATGATCCAGTGCGAGATGCCGTTCAGCCGCATCGCCATCGCCGTGGCCGCCGCGACCGCACCGACGCCGATGGCGGACACACCCCACAGCCACAGCGACAGCAGCGCCGTGCTGCCCACCAGCAGCGCCGACAGCAGCGTGTTGACGACCTCGAAGCCCGTCACCAGCCGCATCTGGCCGTAGGCCGTGACCATGAAGTCCTGCATCGCCGACTTAGCGTAGCCGGCTTCGCGGCGGCCGTGCGCGAACAGCTTGACGGTGGCGATGTTGGTGTAGGCGTCGGTGATGCGGCCGGTCATCAGGCTGCGCGCATCGGCCTGGGCCTTGCCGATGCGGCCCAGCCGCGGCACGAAGAAGCGCAGGGCCACGACATACAGCGCCAGCCAGACCGCGAAGGGCAGGATCAGCCAGGCGTCGAAGCTGGCGACGATGACGACCAGCGTGCCGAAATAGACCGCCACGTAGACCAGGATGTCCACCACGATGAGCCAGGTGTCGCGCACCGCCAGCGCGGTCTGCATGACCTTGGTGGCGATGCGGCCGGCGAACTCGTCGCCGAAGAAGGCCAGGCTCTGCGCCAGCATGCGGCGGTGGAAGATCCAGCGCAGCCGCATCGGGAAGTTGCCGAACACGCCCTGGTACTTCATCAGCGCCTGCACGCCGGCCAGCACGATGGACACGCCCAGCACGCCCAGCAGCATCAGCACCACGGGCTGGGGCTGGTTCCACAGCTCGGCAGGCTTCTGCCCGGCCAGCCAGTCCACCAGCGAGGCCATCAGGCTGAACAGCAGCGCCTCGGCCGCCGCGATGCCGGCCGTGAACAGCGTGACCGCGGCCAGGTGCGGGCGCACGCCATCGGCGCAGCGCCACAGGAAGGCGAAGAAGCTCGCCGGCGGCGCCGTGCCGGCGGTTTCTGGATAGGGGTCGACGAGGCGCTCGAAGCGCGCGACCAGGGGTTGGAACAGGGGCATGCCGCTAGTGTCGCCGGGCCAGGCTGTCAGGGCATGGCAACAGCGTGGCGCGGTCAGGGGCCGGTGCCTCCGGCGTGGTCGCCGTGGTGCTGTGCAGACGCCAGTACCACCGTCAAGTCCGTCGGCCAGCCGCTTTGCAACGTTGCCGTCAATCAATGTCTCGGAGAAACCGGCTTGGTCGAGCTGACCTGGGCCCGCTCTGCGTGGTACATCGGAAGTCGGCCTCCTGGAGCGGCCTCGAACTCGCAGTCCGGCCATCGGGAGGTCCGCAGAAATCGGTGCCCAGCCGGACTCCTCACGGGGCAGGTATTCAGTTCCGGTAGATTGCCGCTGTTCCATTCGCCAACGCGACAGAAAGGTCAGATGCTTGCAAGGGGAGTCATCTGGGGAACGCTGGGGCTCACCACGCTGCTCTTGATCGGCCTGGCTCTGCGCGCCGAACGCCGCCGCTTCGAAGCACGGGGCAAGGCCGGAGCTTGGCTGTGGGTGCGTCTCGCCAGCCTGCCCGCTGCACTGTTGGCCGCCGGTGCCGTGTTCCTGCTGGCCCGGTCGGTCGGCGGCCCGGAAGCGCTGGCCGCGTTCTACCTGTCGATGTTTACGCTGGGGCCGCTCGTGTATTTCGGGCTGCTCTGTCTGGCGGGTCGGATGGCGACACCGCCCCTGAATACGGGCGAGTCGGCGTCCATTGGCGGCAGCGGCCTGCTGATGGCGCTCGTTCCGGCACTGCTGGCCAACATGGCCTCGCCGTGGGTGTATCGACTGGAACTGGGTGCGCAGCAAATGCAACGCAGTCAGGCTGCCGAGCAGCCCCTCCCCCACCGCATCCAGAACCGTCAGCGCCTTCTGTTGCCCGATATCGGCGAAGTGATCAGCGAGCACTGGCGTGCCCCGCCCGGAATCCGGGTCGAGCGCTTGGAATGGGAGCTCGGCGGCCAATACCTGCAGACTGGCGACAGCACCGGCAGCATCGTCTGCAGGGACGGGGAGGACTTCCATGTCTTCCGCTCCGCTGCCACGCCTGCCCCGCGCTGGCGAATGTACTGGCGCGATGCGGCAGACGCCCTGCAGCGCTCCGACTGGACAGAGTCACCCGCCGACCCGGCCAGGCCGGCTGTCGAGCTGGTCCCGACGTGGGCAGCGGACGGCTTCTCCCTGCCGGTTCGCGTTCCGTACCACTTCGTCATCGTCGAACGGCGCTGGGCCTCGGGCAAGGTGCTGCAATCCGATCCCATGGAAGGTCAGGCGCTGCCCTCCAAGGGCGATACCTGTCTGCCGCCGGCGTATCGCAACCGCGATGTGGAATCCGTTGTGACGGGCGTGGCCATACGCATATGGCTGAGCAATGCGCAGCGTATCGGGTTGGCGGCCTACGCACGGCCGCCAGAGTGAGGGCCATTCGCAGCAACGGGATACGCGGCATCTGGGCGATCACTGTCCAGAGCCAGGACCCTGCAGGCCGGCCATCTTGTGCCAACGACCGCTTCAATTACAGACCTGCAGATGAACTGGTCAAGCCTGCATGCCAGCTTGTAAATTCACGGGCTTCGCCCAAGCCTGCACCACGATCTCATGCCCAAAACCCATCACAAGCCTTTCGTCATCGGCGTCGCAGGAGGCAGCGGCAGCGGCAAGTCGACGGTGACGCGCCAGGTGCTGGCCGCCATCGGGCCGGACAAGGTGGCGGTGGTGATGCAGGACGACTACTACCGCGATCAGTCCCACATGCCGCCGGAGGACCGGCGCAAGCAGAACTACGACCACCCGGACGCCTTTGACTGGCCGCTGATGACGCAGCACCTGGCCGCGCTGCGCAAGGGCGAGGCGATAGCGATGCCGGTGTACGACTTCGCGGCCGACAACCGTTCCAGCGAGACCATCACGGTGAACCCCGCGCCGGTGATCGTCGTCGAGGGCCTGTTCGCCCTGTACGACGCCAAGCTGCGCAACATGATGTCGCTGAAGATCTATGTGGACACGGCCTCGGACGTGCGCTTCATCCGTCGGCTGCAGCGCGACATCTCGGAGCGTGGCCGCAGCACCGAGTCGGTGGTGAACCAGTACCTGGAAACCGTGCGGCCCATGCACAAGCAGTTCATCGAGCCGACCAAGCGCAACGCCGACGTCATCCTGCCGCACGGCGCCAACGGCCCGGCGGTGGACATCATCACCACCAAGGTGAAGAGCCTGCTGCGCGACGCCGAGGGCGGCTGAGCCGCCGGCGACCGCGGATTACTGGCTGGCCGCCGACGCCGGCTGCTGTGCCGGCACCGGCACCACGATGCCGGGTGACAGCGAGATCTCGTCCACCAGCGTGACGCCGGTGACGAAGTAGCGCGTCTCGCCGAAGCAACTCGTCGGCAGGCCGACCTTCTCCTCGTAGTGCAGGTTCACGCGCCGGCCCATGACCTTGTTGACGGCCTGGGCCGTGGCCTCGTCATGCACGGTGAAGTTGAACTTCTCGACGGTGCTGGAACCCGGCAGCGACACCAGCGCTTGCTCGCCCTCCCAGGTCTTGCAGATCCAGCCCTTGCGCGAGAACTTCTGCACCCAGCCGGCACGCTCGCCCTCGGAGTAGCTCCAGTGCCAGGCGAACACGAACCAGGCCGCGATCAGCAGCAGCAGGGCGACGATGGACAGGGCGAGCTTGAGGCGCATGGCGGGGCGGGGTAGCCGGGGGGCGCGGCGATTGTGCGTCAGGCGGATGACCGTCCGAAGCGCTCGGCCGAGCGCGCCTTGGCCTTGGCCGCCTCCACCTCGCGGTTCCTGGGTTCGGCCGTCGTCGTCAACGAGGCGATCAGCGCACGGGCCTCGTCGGCGATGGCCTTCACGGCGTGGTCGAACGCCGCCTCGTTGGCCTGGGACGGCACGCTGAAGCCGCTGAGCTTGCGCACGAACTGCAGTGCCGCGTCGCGGATCTCGACCTCGGTGGCCGGCGGCTCGAAGTTGAACAGGGTGCGGATGTTGCGGCACATGGGCGAGGTCCTTCAGCTGGCGTCCGGATGACGCTGCTTCCAGGCCCGCAGCGCCTGGCGGTACTCGTCCATTGCCAGGTCGTGCAGGTCGAAGATGCAGGGGTCGCAGCCATTGCCGCAGCAGGCGTCCAGGTCGGGCTGCGGCGGGGGCTGGGGCCTGGGGTCGGGGTCAGACAGGGCAGCGTCGGTCATCGACGGCGATTGTCCGGCCGCACCGCATCCTTGATCGCCTCGATGCGCTTGTGGATGGCGCGCAGCTCCTGCAGCGGCTTGGACCGCTGCTGCGCGTCGGCCGGCAGCCGCTCGGCCCATTCCAGCAGCAGCGCGGTGATGGCGCCCAGCTGGTCGCCGTAGCTGGCCACCTCGAAGGCCTGGCGCTCGACGCGCGCATCGCCGGCCTGCGGCTTGATGCCGTTGAAGAACCAGTCCAGCCGCGGCTCGATGTCCTGCGCCACGTCGCCGCTGAAGGGAAGGCGCACTTGCGGCGCCCAGAGCCAGAACCAAGGAAACATCTCGTCCTCCCTCGCGCCAAGGCTTGCGGCGCGTGGGGACATGCTGGCCCAGCGCCGGCGGCGCGGCAAGTTAGCCTTTGGGGATGGACTCGCTGATCTCCGCCGCCGCCCGCGCGCTTGCCGCCGGCGATGCGCTGCAGGCACTGAAGCATGTGGCCCTGCGCAACGACCCGCCGTCGCTGGCGCTGCGCGGCATCGCGATGGCGCAGCTGGGCGAGCTGGCGCGTTCGCGCGAGCTGCTGCGGCGGGCGGCGCGTGGCTTCGGCGCGCATGAGGTGCTGGCGCGGGCGCGCTGTGTCGTCGCCGAGGCCGAGGTGGCGCTGGCGCTGCGCGACTTCGGCGAGCCTCCCCGCACACTGGAGGTCGCGCGCGCGGCGCTGGAGGCGCGCGGCGACCGCGGCAATGCACTGCAGGCGCGGCTGATCGCGGCACGCCGCTGGCTGCTGCTGGGTCGGCTGGACACGGCTGGCGCGCTGCTGAACGGCCTCGACACGCAAGGACTGCCGCCGCTGCCCGCCGCTGTTGCGGCGCTGACCCAGGCCGAGCTGGCGCTGCGCTCGCTACGCGTTCCCGACGCGCGGGCCGCGCTGGCGCGTGCAGATGTCGCCGTGCAACGCACCGGCATCGTGGCCCTGCAGGCCGAGGTGCAGCATGCGCATGCACTGCTGCAGCTACCGGCCGCGCGGCGCGTTGATGCGACCGGTGCCGGCGAATCGCTGCGCCTGGCCGACGCTGCCGCGCTGCTGGACTCCGGCGCGCTGGTCGTGGACGCCTGCCGCCACGGCATTCGCGCCGGCAGCAGCTGGCTGCCGCTGGCTCGCCGACCCGTGCTGTTCACGCTGATGCGTGCGCTGGCCGAGACCTGGCCGGGAGATGTGGACCGTGATTCACTCATCGCGCACGCGTTCCGCCAACGCCAGCCCGACGAGACCCACCGCGCGCGGCTGCGCGTGGAGATCGGCCGGCTGCGCGCGCTGCTGAAGGGGTTGGCCGGCATCGACGCCACGCCGCGCGGCTTCGTGCTGCAGCCGCTGGCCGGCCGCACGGTGGCCGTGCTGGTACCACCCGTGGACGGCGGCGAGTTGCTGGCCCTGCTGGCCGACGGCGCGGCCTGGTCCACCTCGGCGCTGGCATTGGCGCTGGGCAGCAGCCAGCGCAACGTGCAGCGCGAGCTCGCCGGGCTGGAGGCCGCGGGCCGCGTGCGCGGGGTGGGCCAGACGCGCGCGCGCCGCTGGGTGGCGCCGCCCTTGGTCGATCTGGCGGGTTTCACGACGATCTTGTTACTCCCCGCCGCGCTGCCGCTTGCGTAGATTGGCGGCCATGCGCTGCAACACAAGGAGCCTGCAATGACCGCCAAGACCCGAGCCGCCGAGATCGTCCGCGAGTACGGCCCCTTCGACGGCAACCCCGCCATTCATGGCGTCACGCATGACGGCGAGTGCGTCTGGGCCGCGACGAATGACGGGTTGCTGGCCATTGCCCCGGTCGAGGGCGCGGTGGTGCAGCGCCTGCCGCACGCCTGCGATGCCGGCACGGCCTTTGACGGCCGCCACCTGTGGCAGATCACCGAGTCGCGCATCGCCAAGATCGAACCCGCGACGGGCGCCGTCGTCGCCACCATCCCGGCGCCCGGCAACAGCTGCTCGGGCCTGGCCTGGGCCGAGGGCAGCCTGTGGGTGGGCCGGTACCGCGACCGCCAGATCGCGCAGATCGACCCCGACACCGGCGCCGTGCTGCGCACCATCGCGACCAACCGTTTCGTCACCGGCGTGACCTGGGTGGACGGCGAGCTGTGGCACGGCACCTGGGAGGGTGACGAGAGCCAGATCCGCCACATCGACCCCGCCACCGGTGACGTGCTTGAGACGCTGCAGATGCCTGCGGGCACCGGCGTCAGCGGTCTGGAGTCCGATGGCTCCGCGTTGTTCTACGCGGGTGGAGGCAGCAGCGGCAAGGTCCGCGCGGTCCGCCGCCCGAAGCGCGCCGCCTAACCAGTTCCCCCCGCCCTGCCCGGTCCGCCCGAGCTTCGGGTGGCGCCGCCGCATGGCCGCTTTTGTCGTCCCTCAAGGAGATTGCCATGACCACACCACCCCTCGTGTCCCACCCCGTCGTCACCCGCGACCGCTGGCTGGCCCAGCGCAAGGCCTTGCTGGCCAAAGAGAAGGAGCTGACCCGCCAGCGCGACCACGTCGCCAGCGAGCGCCGCGCACTGCCATGGGTCAAGCTGGAGCAGGACTACGTGTTCGACACGACGCAAGGCTCGCGCCGGCTGAGCGAGCTGTTCCAGGGCAGGCGCCAGCTGCTGGTACAGCACTTCATGCTGGGCCCGGGCTGGGAGCAGGGCTGCAAGAGCTGCTCCTTCATGGCCGATCACCTGGACGGCATCGCCATCCATCTGGCCCAGCGCGACATCGCGTGGCTGGCTGTTTCGCGCGCGCCTCTGGTCGAGATCGAGCGCTTTCGGCAGCGCATGGGCTGGAAGTTCGACTGGGTCTCGTCGCATGGCAACGACTTCAACCGCGACTTCCACGTCAGCTTCACACCCGAGGAGCAGGCGCGCGGCGAGGTGTTCTACAACTTCCACATGACGCCCTTTCCCCAACAAGAGGCGCCCGGCATCAGCTGCTTCTGGCGCGGCGACGACGGCCAGGTCTTCCACACCTACTCCACCTTCGGCCGCGGCGTGGAGGTGATGATGGGCGCTTACCAGCTCATCGACCTGACGCCCAGGGGCCGCGACGAGCAGGGCCTGGCCTACGGCATGGAGTGGGTGCGGCATCACGACCGCTACGGCGATGCCGCCAAGCCGGTGTCCGGCTGCGGCTGCGCCTGAGCCATGTCCTCGCTGTGGCCCTGGCTGGCCGTGGCCGGCGCCGGCGCGCTGCACGGGCTCAACCCCTGCAACGGCTGGGCGCTGGCGGCGGCCTGCGGCTGGCGCTCGCGAGACGGCCGTGCGGCGCTGCGCGCGCTGGGGCCGCTGGCGCTGGGCCATGCGGCGTCGGTCGGGGTGGTCGCCGTGGCCGTGGCGATGGGCCTGGCGATGCAGGCGCTGCCGCTGTTGGCCGGCCTGGGCGCGGCGCTGCTGCTCTGGCGCCGCCGTCACGCCCCGACCGGCCTGGCGCTGTGGTCCTTCGTCGCCGCGACGCTGCAGGGCAGCGGCCTGATGCTGGTGCCAGCACTGCTGCCGTTATGCCTCGGTGCGTCGCCGGCGCGGGAGATCACGGCCTCGGGGTCGCTCGTGCTGGCGCTGGCGGCCGTGGCCGTGCACATGGGGGCGATGCTGGCCGTCACCGGCGCGCTCGCGCTGGGCCTGACGGCCTGCCGCCCCGCGCGGCGCCCACAATCGGCGCACCCCCTCGACCGCACGGCCCCATGACGCACCGCCTGACCGACCAGATCCTCCACACCGAGACCCAGCTGCGCGCCCTCATCGGCGAGCCCGCCGCCATCGTCTGCGCCAAGATCGCCGACCGGCTCAACGTGGCGACGCGCCGTTACGTCGAGCAATCGCCCTTCATCTGCCTGGCCACCAGCGATGCCCAGGGCCGCTGCGATGTCAGCCCGCGCGGCGACCCCGCCGGCTTCGTGCGCATCCTGGATGACCGCACGCTGCTGATCCCCGAGCGCCCGGGCAACCGGCTGGCTGATTCGCTGCGCAACCTGCTCGCCAACCCGCGGCTGGGCCTGCTGTTCATCGTGCCCGGCGCGACCGACACCTTCCGCATCAACGGCCGCGCGGTCATCACGACCGATGCGGCGCTGCTCGCGCCCTGTGCCGTCGAGGGCAAGGCGCCGGTGCTGGGCCTGATCGTGGACATCGAGGAGGCCTACACCCAGTGCTCCAAGGCCTTGCTGCGCTCGCAGCTGTGGGACGCGGCGCGCTTCGTCGCGCCCGGCACGCTGCCGACCGGCGGCGAGGTGCACCGGGCCATCCAGGGCGAGGGTTTCGACGTCGAGGGTTACGACCGTGCGCGCGCCGAGCGCTATGGCCGCCGCGAAGGCTTCTACTGAAGGCGGCGCTGACGCCCGTCAGTGCATGCCGGCCAGCAGCGCCGCATTCCCGCCCGCCGCCGCCGTGTTGACCGTCAGCGTCTGCTCGGCCGTGAAGCGGTAGAGCTGGCGCACATGGCCGGCCGCCACCACCAGCGGCAGGATGGCGCCGGGGCGCGCGGCGAGGATCTGCGCCAGACGATGGGCGGTCGCTGCGTCTGACGACGCCAGCGCGACGCCGGCCAGCGCAGGTGCGGCGAGCACGCCGGCGGTGGCGGTGTCGGGCAGCAGCGTCAGCGCCTGGGCCGGCAGGCCGGCACGCAGCAGGGCCTGGGCCGTGCGTTCGTCGCCGCCCAGCCAGACCACGCTGTTGCCCGCCAGCAGCGCGCTGACCACCGCGGCCAGGCCCTGCTCGGCCCGGCCGATGACGGCAAAGGCACCGCGTGCATGGTGGCGCAGCGTGTTGCTCTCGCCGGTGGGACCGGGCAGCACGGCGTCGGCGAACAGCGCCTGCGCGGCGGCGAACAGGTCGCGCAGCACGAAGGCGGCCGGGGCGTCCAGCAGGTCGGTGCCGCGGCGCAGGCGCGTGATGCGGTCGGCCAGCGGCAGGTCGCGCCAGCTGGCATCCACGCCCAGGGCCAGCGGCGTGGCCGGGCCGTCCAGCTGCAGCGGCGCGGCAGGCGCATCGACGCGTGGCTCGGCCACGAAGCGGCGCAGGTAGTCGGGGCCGCCGGCCTTGGGGCCAGTGCCGGACAGGCCCTCGCCGCCGAAGGGCTGCACGCCCACCACGGCGCCGATGATGTTGCGGTTCACGTAGACGTTGCCGATGCGGGCCTCGTCGGCCAGGCGCTGGGCGCGGCTGTCGATGCGGGTCTGAATGCCCAGCGTGAGGCCGTAGCCCAGGCGGTTGATGTCGGCGATGACCTCGTCCACCGAGTCGGTGAAGCGCACGACGTGCAGCACGGGGCCGAAGATTTCTTCGCCCAGGTCGGCGATGCGCCGGATCTCGAACGCGACCGGGCGGATCTGGCGCGGCAGCGCGTCGCGCACGGGCGCCTCGGCAATCAGCTTCGCCTCGCGCTTCAGGCGTTCGACGTGCTGGCCGATGTTGACGTGGGCCTCGTCGTCGATGACCGGGCCGACATCGGTGGCCAGTTGCTCGGGCCGGCCCACCCACAGCTGCGCAAGCGCCCCGCGCAGCATCTCGATGACGCCGTCGGCGATGCTGTCCTGAACGCACAGCAGGCGCAGCGCCGAGCAGCGCTGGCCGGCGGAGCGGAAGGCGCTCTGCACGACGGCGTCGATGACCTGCTCGGGCAACGCGGTGGAGTCCACCACCATCGCGTTCAGGCCACCCGTCTCGGCGATCAACGGGATCGGCGAGTTCGGCTTCTTGGCCAGCGCCCTGTTGATGATCTGCGCGACAGCGGTAGAGCCGGTGAAGCAGACGCCGGCCGTGTGCGCATGGGCCACGAGGCCGGCGCCCACGGTCTCGCCGGGTCCGTGCAGCAGCGCCAGCGCGTCGGCCGGCACGCCGCTGTCGTGCAGCAGCTCGACCATCTTCAGCGCGACAAAGGGCGTCTGCTCGGCGGGTTTGGCAGCCACCGTGTTGCCGGCCACCAGCGCGGCCACGACCTGGCCCGCGAAGATGGCCAGCGGGAAGTTCCACGGGCTGATGCAGACGAACACGCCGCGGCCCTGCATCAGTGCGGCGTCCTGTTCGGCGATGTCGGCGTAGTAGCGCAGGAAGTCCACCGCCTCGCGGACCTCGGCCACGCAGTCGGCCTGGGTCTTGAAGGCCTCCTTGACCAGCAGCGCGCAGAACTCGGGCAGGCGCGCGTCCAGCGCATCAGCGGCGCGGCGCAGGATGGCGGCGCGCTGGGCGACGGGCGTGCCGTTCCACGCGGTGAAGCCGGCGTGCAGGCGGGTCATCGCGGCGTCCACGTCGGCGGCCGACGCTTCGGGCACCACCTCAACGCGCACGCTGTCCAGCGCGGCCTGCAGCGGCGCGCGCTGCGCGGGCGCGGTCAGGTCGGCGCCGGTGGAGTTGGCCCGGCCGCGGCCCTCGCCGTCCAGGTAGAGCGCCGGAGGCAGCGGCAGCGCGGACGTGACGCGCACGTCCAGCAGCGGCGAGCCCAGCAGCTCGGGCACCTGCACCGCGGGGTCGGCCAGCTGGTGCACGAAGGAGGAGTTGGCGCCGTTCTCCAGCAGCCGGCGCACGAGGTAGGCCAGCAGGTCGCGGTGCTCGCCCACCGGTGCGTAGACGCGGCAGGGGATGGAGCCGTCCTTCAGCACCTCGCGGTAGACGCCCTCGCCCATGCCGTGCAGGCGCTGCATCTCGAACTTCGCGCCGGTGGTGCGCGCCATCTGCACGATGGCCGCGATGGTGCCGGCGTTGTGGCTGGCGAACTGCGGGTAGATGACGTCGGCGTGCTGGATCAGCGCGCGCGCGCAGGCCAGGTAGCTCACGTCGGTGTGCTGCTTGTGCGTGAACACCGGGTAGTGCGTCAGGCCCAGCTCCTGGGCGCGCTTGATCTCGCCGTCCCAGTAGGCGCCCTTGACCAGCCGCACCATGAAACGCAGGCCGTGCTTGCGGGCGATGGCCGCGACCTCGTCGACCACCGCCAGCGCGCGCGTCTGGTAGGCCTGCACGGCCAGGCCGAAGCCGCGCCACTGCGGGTAGACCAGGGCGATGCGCGCGGCCAGCGTGTCCAGCACGTCCAGCGACAGCTCCAGGCGATCCACCTCTTCCGCGTCAATGGTCAGGTTGATGTTGGCGTTGGCGGCCAGGGCGATGAGCTGCCACACGCGCGGCAGCAGCTCGGCGAACACGCGCTCGCGCTGCAGCACCTCGTAGCGGCTGAACAGCGCGCTGAGCTTGATGGAGATGCCGTCGGAGGCTTCCGGGCTGTCCGCCCGCCGGCCTGCCGCGATGGCTTTGATCGCGTTGATGTACGCGGCCTGGTAGCGCTCGGCGTCGGCCTCGGTGCGGGCGCCCTCGCCCAGCATGTCGTAGCTGAACCTCAGCTGCTTCTGCTGTTTGCGCGCGTCATCGGCCTCGCCCATCGCCTCGCCGATGTTGCGGCCCAGCACGAACTGCCGGCCCAGCAGCTGGATGGCGCGCACGGTGGCGGCCACCACGGTCTGCGCGCCCAGGCGCTTGAATATGCCGCCCTCGTCCTCGGCGCCCGGCAGGAAGCGCTTGGACATGGAGATGGCCGACGCCGACAGCGCGGCCAGCATCTTGTGCGGGCTGCCAACGCTTGCGCCGTCGAAGTCGGCCCGGCCCAGCTGGTCGGCCGTCAGCGCGATGGCGGTGGGCGCGTCGGGCACGCGCAGCAGCGCCTCGGCCAGCCGCATCAGCGCCAGGCCCTCGCTGCTGGTGATGGGGTACTCGCGCAGCAGCGACTCCATGGCCCAGAACGGCGCTGGATTGCGCCGCACCTGCTCCACCCAGGGCGACGCCATCGCGAGGACGCCGGGCCAGTCCAGCGCGGCGCTCACGCGCTCGGCCAGCGCCTGCACCACGGGGCCTTCGGCCCGGTAGGGGTCGGGCAGGCGGGGCGACTCGGGCGGGCTGGTGAAAGGCGTGGACATGGCTGACTCCTGTGAGCAATGGCACTTTATCCAGGCAGTTGATGAATTAAATTCCAAGCATTCGCAATTGCACAGATAGAAATCCAGATGACCGACGACTCCAGCCGACTCGACAAGATCGACGCCCGCATCTTGCGCGTGCTGCAGGAGGACGGGCGGATATCCAACCTGAAGCTGGCCGAGGCCGTGCACCTGTCGCCCACCGCCGTGCTGGAACGCGTGAAGCGGCTGACCCGCGACGGCTACATCCTGGGCTACGAGGCGCGGCTGAACCCGGCCAAGCTGGGCGCGGCCATGCTGGTGTTCATCGAGGTGCTGCTGGACCGCACGGTGCAGGACGTGATGGACAACTTCAAGGCCGCCGTGCAGGCCCGGCCCGAGATCCTGGAATGCCACCTGGTGGCCGGCGGCTTCGACTACCTGCTGAAGACCCGCGTGCGCGACATGGGCGCCTACCGCGAATTCATCGGCAGCGTGATCTGGACGCTGCCGGGCGTGCGCGAGACGCGCACGTATGCGGTGATGGAGGAGGTGAAGTCGACGAACGCGCTGCCGATCTGAAGGCGGCGGCACGGCGCCTTGCTGCAAGGCCGCATTCAGCGGCCGGCACCACAATCGCCCGCATGGACATGCGGCATCAAGCGACCCGGCCTCGTTGGCGAGAGGCCATCGAGACGGGCGAACTGGGCATCTGGGACCTGCGCCCCGAGCTCGAAACCGTTCACCATTCGCCGCCATGGAAGCTGCGGCTGGGCTTCCCGGAGCCGCAGCGCGCCGACAGCACGCATTTCTGGCGCTGCCGGGTCCATCCCGAGGACCTCGGCCCCATGCTGGCCGCGATGCAGGCCCATGCGCGTGGCGCCCAGCCCGGCTACGAGGCCCGGTTCCGGCTGCGCAGCAACGGCTCGGGCTATCGCCTGATGCACTCCCGCGGCCTCATCGTCGAGCGCAGCGCCGAGGGCCGGATGCTGCGCATGGTGGGCACCATGCTGGACCTGACGGCGCGCGCACCGACACCCCAGGGCGGCCTGCCCGACGGGTCGCGCGGCCTGATGGAAGGGGCGTCGCTGGCGCTGCCCCTGCACCGGCTGTTGCTGGACCCCACCGACAGCGCACAACTCGGCCAGGAGCGGGACCGCGTGCTGGGGCTGATGGACGGTCTGCTGCGGGCCTCGATGACCCAGCTGGAAGGCCTGCGCGCGCCCCAGGGCTAGCGCGAGTTCAGCCGAGGTGCCGGCCGAAGAAGCGCATCGCCCGGTCCCAGGCCTGCTGCGCCCAGACGGCGTCGTACTGCGTCTGCGCGATGCGGCCCGGCCCCTGCGCCTCCTCGTTGGCGAACGCATGGTGGGCCAGGTAGCGGTGGCCCTCGTAGCGCACACCGGCCTGCTTCAGCTTCGCTTCCAGCGCGTCCACACCCTCGATCTTGAAGAACTCGTCCTGCGTGGCCCAGTGTGCCTGCAGCGGGATGCCGATCTTGCTCGCATCCACGTACTCCACCGGCGGCATGCCGTACCAGACGACGGCCGCGTCGGCCTCGGGCACCACGGTCGAGGCCAGCACGGTCAGCGCGCCGCCCATGCAGTAGCCGGTGACGCCCACCTTGCCGCTGCCCAGCTTCAGGCCCTTCAGGTAGTTCACCGCGCCGCGCAGGTCCTGCGAGGCGGCGTCGCCGAAGTCCAGGCCCGTCATCAGGTGGTGGGCCTCCTCCTGCTCCACCGTGCTCTTGCCGCGGTACAGGTCGGGCACCAGCGCCGAGAAGCCGGCCCCGGCCCAGCGCCGCGCCACACCGCGGATCTGGTCGTTGAGGCCCCACCACTCCTGGATGACGACCACGGCGCCCACGGGGCGCTCGGCCTGGACGAGATAGCCGGGAACGCTGCCGCCGTCGGGGCGCTGGAACTGGAGGTGCTGGCTCATGGCAAGTTTCCGCTTGAACTGGGCCGCAAAGGCTAACCCAGCCCGGCGACGGCCGCAGGCCCCGTGGCTCTCGCGCGGCGCTCAGCGGCCGGCGGCCAGCTTGTCCAGCAAGGCCTGGGCGGCGCCGCGGTCGAACGCGGCCTGCGGGTCGGCCAGCGCGGCGCGCAGCTCCTGCTGCGCTTCGTCGCGACGGCCCACGGTGGCCAGCACGCTGCCCAGGTGGTAGCGGATGACGCCCGAGGACGGCTGGCGCAGCCGGGCATCGCGCAGCAGCAGCAGGGCCTTGTCGTACTGGCCCTGCGCGGCATGGGCCCAGCCGGCGGTGTCGATGATGTTGGGGTTGCCCGGCTCGCGCTTCAGCGCCTCCAGCACCAGCGGTAACGCGCCGGGGTCTTTCAGCTGCAGCAGCACTTCGGCCAGGTTGTTGCGCACGGCGTTGGCGTCGGTCTGCTTCAGCAGCCGCTCGTAGTGGCGGCGGGCTTCGGCCCAGCGGCCCTGGGCGACCAGGCTCTCGGCCAGCGTGTTGCGCACCAGGCTGTCGTCCGGCCGCTGCACCAGCCATTGCTCCAGCAGGGCCAGGTTGCGCGCGGGCTCCACCTGGCCGACCTGGGCGGCGTACAGCCGCAGCAGGTTCTCGGTGCCGGGCGCCAGCCGCTGCGCCTGCGTGAAGGCCTCGATGGCGGCGGCCGTCTGGTGGCGTGCCAGCGCGGCCTGACCCAGCAGGCTGTAGCCCAGCGCGGACCTGGGGCTCTGCGCCAGCAGCCGCCGCGCACGCGCCTCGGCCTCGGCGGCGTCGCCGCCCAGCAGCGCCGCCTCAACGCCCAGGCGCAGCAGCGCGGGCTGGTCGGGCTGCAGCTGCTGGGCCTTGTCCAAGGTCAGCCGGGCGCCGGGGGCATCGCCGGCCGCCATCTGCAGGCGGCCCACGGCGACCAGCGTGGTGACGTCACTGCCGGCCAGCCGGCCGGCCTGCACCAACTGGGGTCGTGCGCCCTGGGCATCGCCCTGCGCCAGCAGCGTGCGCGCCGACAGCAGCAGCGCGCCGATGTGGTCGGGGGCCAGGCCCAGCAGCGTCTTGGCGGCGGTACGCGCCTCGCCGGGACGGCGCTGGCGCAGCAGGAATTCCACCAGCGCCGCCTGCGGGCGCAGTTCGTTCGCACTGGTCTTGGCCAGTGCCCGCTCCAGCCAGGCCTGGGCCTCGGCGGGGCGGTCGCGGTTCTCCTCCAGCGCCGCCAGCGCGAGGCAGGCGTCCACGGGCAGTTGCTCGGCCTTGACCATGGCGGTCAGGCGGACCAGCGCGGCTTCGGTGCGCCCCAGGCGGCGCTCGGCCTCGGCCAGCACGAGGCGGGCCTGATGCAGCCCGGGATCGAGCTTCAGACCTTCTTCCAGCAGCGGCGGCACGGCGGCGGCCCGACCGGCGTCGAGCAGCATCCGGGCGAGCAGCAGGCGCACGGCCGCATTCCGCGGCTGGCGCTTGAGCTGATCGCCCAGCACGGCGCTGGCGCGCTGCTGGGCGGCGGCGTTGCCGCCCTCGGCCAGCGCCTGGGCCAGCCCCATGGCGGCGTCGGCGCGCTGCGGGTCGGCCTTCAGCGCCGCCTGGTAGGCCTGGATGGCGGCCTCCGTCTGACCCTGGCGCTGCAAGGACTGGCCCAGCGTGGCGTAGAAGCCCGGCGAGGCCTGGCTGCGCAGCGCCTCGCGCATCAGCGCCACGGCCTGCTCGGGCTGGCCGGCGGCCAGGCGGGCCTGGCCCAGCAGCTCCAGCGTCTGCGCCTGGCCGGGGTTGCGGGCCAGCGAGGCCTCCAGCGCGGCGATGCCGGCCTTGGTCTGGCGCTGGCTCAGGTAGAGCCGCGCCAGCAGCTGGGCGCCGACGTTGCCGCCGCCCTGGCTGTCGCGGTAGCGCTCCAGGTAGCTGCGGGCCAGGTCGGCCTCGCCCAGCGCGAAATGCGCCATGCCGCCCAGCAGCAGCATCTGCGGCTTGAAACGCAGCTGGGCCTCGGGCTGGGGGTCGATCTGCGCGGTCACGCGGCGCAGGGCGGCCACCATGGCGGCGTTGTCGCCACGCTGGCCGGCCTCCAGCGCCTGCAGGTAGGCCACTCGCGGATCGACGCCATGGTCGGCCGCCAGGCGGGGCAGCTCGGCGCGCAGCTCGGCCCAGCGCTCCTGCTGCAGCCAGAGCTGGGCCTGCATCAGCCGGGCCTCCAGGTGGCCGGCATCGACGGCCAGCACCCGGCCCAGTGCGGCCAGGCGCGCGTCCACCGATGCGCCCCGGGCCTGCAGCAGCTGCACCTGCGCCATGCGGGCGTCGGCGGCGTCGGGGGCCAGGCGCAGCGCATGGGCCGCGGCGGCCTCGGCCTCGCGCGACTGGCCCAGTTGCAGACGCAAGGGCAGCTCGGCCAGCACGGCGGCCAGGTTGTCGGGGTCGTCGGCGCGCAGCCGGCCCAGCTCGACCAGCGCGGCCGCGGGCTGGCCCAGCTCGGCCTGCGCCTGGGCCCGCACCAGCAGCACCTGGCGCCGCGCCGGGCCGCGCAGCCGGGCCGGGTCCAGCCGGGCATCGGCCAGCAATTGGCGGTGACGACCCAGCAGCAGCTGGGCACGGGCATAGGTGTCGGCCAGGTCATCCATGGACACGCCATGGCCCAGCGCGCGCTCCGCAGCCGCCGCGGCGCCGGCCGCATTGCCGCCGTCCAGCAGCACCTTGCCGAGCAGCACGCTGGCCAGCAACAAGTCGCCGTCGGTGATCAGCGCTTTGCGCACCTGCTCCAGCGCGCAGACCAGGTCACGCTTGGCGTAGCAACGCTCCGCGGCGTCGAAGAAGCGGTAGGCCTGTTCCTTCTTGCTGGCGGCGTCGGCCGGTGGCGCCGCCACCGCGGCGCCGGCCCAGCAGGCCAGCAACAGGGCCGGCAGGCGCATCGGTCAGCGCGCGGCCCGGCGGCGGCGCGCCCAGCCAGCACCGCACAAGGCCACCGCCACCAGCGCCAGCGAGGCGGGCTCGGGCACGCGGTTGGTGGTGGTCGTGACGTTGCCGGTGAAGCCGTAGAGGTGGATCTGCGCGCCGCTGCTGTTCAGCGTGTCGACGATGACCGAACCCTCGATGTCGGCCGTGTTCTTGAACGCCGCATGCGTGGCCAGGATGCTGCCGCCGAACTGGCGGTCGATGGCGACGCTGGTGGCCTGGTTGAAGTTCCAGACCGCCGCATTGGCCAGCTTGCCGGTCGCGCTGCCACCCAGGAAGTTCGCGCCGACCACGACCGAGCTGAGGTCGCTGTTGAAGATGAAGCTGGTCGCGTTGCCGAGCTTGAACTCGAACTCGCTGGCCCCCAGCACCTGCGCGCCGAAGGAGCCGTTCAGGTTGAACACCGCCCGGCCGCTGGCGTCGGCCACGGCGGTGAACACCGCCTTGCTGCCCTGCAGGCTGACCGAGCTGGTGGCCGTCAGCGCCGCCAACTGGCTGGACAGGCCGTTCAGCACCGCGCTCATGCTGGTGGAGCTGGCCGCGTCCACCGCCGACTGCAGCTTGGCATTGCCGGCCAGGTTGGTGACCTTGCCGCTGTTGAAGTTGACGCCGCTGGTCGAGCCGGCCACGAAAGCGCCACCGCTGCTGCCGTTGAAGTTGACGTTGCTGGCCGAGCCCTGCACGACACCACCGCCGTTGTTGATGGTGGCGTTGCCGAGGTTGCCCGTCGCGACGATGCCCACGGCAGCAGAGCCGTTGTTGTTGACCGACACGTTGGAGGCCGTGCCGAAGACGGTCAGCGCCGCGTAGTTGGAGACCGGGATGGGGCTGTCGTTGGCGAACTCGGCGCCACCGCTGCCGACGAAGTTGCCGCCCATCCAGCCACGGCCATGCACGTGGGTGCTGCTGGTGCCACCGCGCAAGGCCACCAGATTGAACTGTTCCAGCACCTGCTGGCCGTTGAGCGGCGCGAACGCGGCCTGCGCTCCGCTGCACAGCAGTAGACCGGAAACCAGGGCAGCAAGCAGGGCGGGAAGGCGCATGGCGGTGCCGGAAAGTCCAGAGGGTGACAAGGCTGTCATTCTAGGGAGCGTGCCTGCCCCACCCTCACCCGCATTCGGGTGGCCGCCCCGGGAAAATGCCGCAAACAGGCCCGGCAAGGGCGGGTTTCTGCCGAGGGGCGACAATCCGGCCTCGCCAGCGCCCGCCATGAAGATCGAACACATCGTTTCCACCCGCCTGCCCACGCCCTACGGCGAGTTCGTCATCCACGGTTTCCGGGAGGACGACGGGGGCCAGGAGCACGTGGTGCTGAGCCTGGGCGATCTGACCGGCGACGAGCCGCCGCTGGTGCGCGTGCACTCGGAGTGCATGACCGGCGAGGTGTTCGGCTCGCTGCGCTGCGACTGCCGGCCACAGCTGGAGAGCGCGATGAAGCGCATCGCGGCCGTCGGCCGTGGCGCCATCGTCTACATGCGCGGCCACGAGGGCCGCGGCATCGGCCTGGTGCAGAAGCTGCGCGCCTATGCCGAGCAGGACGCCGGCGCCGACACCATCGAGGCCAACGCGGCGCTGGGCCTGCCCATCGACGCGCGCCGCTACGACGCCGCCGCCTGCATGTTGCGCGCGCTGGGCGTCAACCGCGTCCGGCTGCTGACCAACAACCCGCTGAAGATGGCCGCGCTGGCCGAGTTCGGCATCGAGGTGGTGGAGCGCGAGGCGTCGCTGACGCGGCCTGGCCCCGAGAACGAGAAGTACCTGCGCACCAAGGCCGAATCCATGGGCCACCACGACCTGGGCCACCTGTTCGAGTGAAACGACGATGCCCGCAGACATTTGAGTTCTGCGCCCAGACAACTAGTTCTGCGCTGGACGCCTTCGGACAACTAGTTCTGCGCTGCGACCCAAGGCGTGCCTAGACGTCAGACAAATGGTTCTGCGCTGACCTCCGCAAGCCCTTGATTTCACGAGGAATTTCCTCGCGGCGGGGACGGTGCAGGCTAGCACGTTGAACGCCCCCTCCGCCCGGCTCTTCGCCTCACCCGCTGAGGAGCGCGATGCGGATGCCCGGCCGAGTTGTAACGGTCGCCTCCCCGCCCAGACAAATCAATGACTTAACGCAGCTCCAGACATTGAGTCCTGCGAGCAGCCGGTCCGGGCGAACATTGAGTTCTGCGCTGACCGCTGGAACCACTGAGCCCGTCAATCCAGCTCACCAATCCTGACATGGTCGCTCTACTTCGCGACCAGCTTTTCGGCGTCAGCTCGGGCGTCGGCCACGGCCTCGACATGGGTGCCGCGAACGCACACGCACTCGTCCGAACGCAAATCGGTCTCTTCCGCAGTGATGCAGAAGTTGACGAGCCCAACGAACACGGACGGTTGAGCCAGGACAGACGGCCAAGCTGATGAAGAGCCATCGGCAGCACACCCTCGTTCCTGTGGATAACTGACTATTTGCGGCCAAGGGCTACGCGAGAATCGAGTCCACAAAGACTTGAAGGCAGGGAATGGCCAGCGTTTTCTTCTCGTACAGCCACAAAGACGAAGCTCTGCGCGACCAGCTTGAGACCCACCTGGCCATGCTGAAGAACCAGGGACTGATTGACGCCTGGTACGACCGCAGAATCATTGCTGGCAGCGACGTTGACGACAGCATCTTCGAGAAACTCGAGACCGCGGACATCATCCTGCTGCTCGTCAGCTCCGACTTCCTCAGCTCCACCTACTGCTACTCACGGGAAATGCAACGCGCGATGGAACGCCACGACGCTGGCGAGGCCCGCGTCATCCCGGTCATCCTGCGCCACTGCGACTGGCACGTGGCCCCGTTCGGCAAGCTCATGGCCGCTCCGCGGGATGGCAAGCCGGTGACATCGTGGCCCGACCGCGACGAAGCGCTTGCCGACGTCGCCAAGCAGATTCGAAAGGCGGTCGAAGCCGCCGGCGCCGGAGGGTCACCTTCGCAGACCGTCGCCAGGCCGCCGGTCGCCCAACGCGCGGCAGCCCCCAGCACCATCGCTTCACTGCCTCGCTCGAGCAACTTGCGGCTGAAGAAGGAGTTCACCGAGCAAGACGGCGACGAGTTCCTCCTGTCTACCTTCGAATACGTCGCCAAATTCTTCGACGGGTCAATTCAGGCTGTTTGCGAACGGAACTCCGATGTCAAAGGCCGCTTCGAACGCATCGACTCCAGGCGCATGGCCGCCTTCCTGTACCGGGGCGGCAAGAAAATCGCTGAATGCTCTGTGCGACTGGATGGCTTTGGCCGCGACAACGGCATCGCGTTCTCGCACGACGCGTCGGTCCGCCAGGGTTCGTTCAATGAGCTTCTGAGCGTGAAGTCGGACGACCAATCCCTGTTCCTGACCACCATGGGCATGTCGTTCGGAGGCGGCGGGCGGGACAAGCAGCTATCGCCCGAAGGCGCAGCTGAGTTCCTTTGGGACCTCTTCATCAAGAACGCCCAGTAGCAGGCCCGCCCAATTCGCCACACGCCTAAAACGCTCCGGCATGCCCGCCGTCTCGCAAATCCCCTTTGGCATGCGACCCGACGGGCGGCTGGTGGAGGTCAGCCAGGTCGAACGAGGCCTTGCTTGCAACTGTCGTTGCCCGGGGTGCGGCGAGCCCCTGTTGGCGAAGAAGGGCGCGGTCAACGTCCAGCACTTCTCCCACCTTCCCGGCGCCGACTGCGCGACCGGTGCCGAGACTGCCTTGCATCTTGCAGCCAAGCAGTTGGTTGCCGACAGCCTCTCGATTCGCCTTCCAGAATGCCCTGTCCGCGTCTCCAAGACGGACCCAAACTGCGGGCTTTTTGCAGCCACCCGTTCGTTCACTGACCCGGAGACCTGGCAATTCGACAGGGTCGCCCTGGAGATGGTTCTTGGCCCCACAAGGCCGGATGCCATCGGCTTCATCGGCGACAGCGCCCATGGCGTCGAGATACGCGTGACCCACGCGGTGGACGAGGACAAGCAGGCCCACCTTGCGGAGCTCGGGCTCCCCAGCGTTGAAGTCGACCTATCCCCACTCGTTGGTCGACTGTTTACCTTCGAAGCCCTGGAGCAGGCCGTCATCAGGTCCACGGTCAACAAGCGTTGGCTCTTCCACCCGCGACAAGCCGAGTGGGAGGCCTTCCTGCTTTCAGGCTTCGAGGCATGGCGCCAAGCCCGCCTCGCCGAGCTGGCACGCCGGCCACCGCCATCACCTCCGGCCGCAGCTCGCCCCACCCAAACCGACGTCTACCGAGCCGCCAACGCGAAGTACCGGGCGCTCCCCGAACCAGAGAAGTGGCGCCGGCTGGAACAGCAGCTTGGCCTTCAACGCAATCAGTTTCCCAGCCACCTTCGCGTCGAGCTCCGCCAGGGTGGAGGCATCGTTCTTGCCGACAACGGCCTCTGGCAGGGCGCCGTGTTCGCGCAGTTCATCCTTGGCACACCACCTGACAGCAACGTCGGGAAGCGCATGCCTCGCGAAGGAGCCCTCGCCGTCTGGCTGGCGCAGCGCTTTGGAGCCAGAGGCGGCGACCAAGCTGCCAGGACGACTGCGCGTGCCTACCTTGGCTACCTGAAGGCGTGTGGCTTCTTGAAGTGGCAAGACGGCGACTTCTTCGTCACGCGTGACCAGGTCGCGCCTATGCCAAGGACACGACCGGCGCCTGCGTTACCTGTCGCCAAACCGCCTGTTGCCCCGAGCTCTTACCCGCCCATCCGTTGGCTCAGAACCTGGCCGGACGAAGAGCGGCTGCGTCACTGGGCGGCTGAGGCGTGCGACGGGGGAGATGGGTTCGACGCTGACTGGTTCGTGGGCTGGCTTCTGCGCCGGCGTGTGCCGCCTTCGTTCGAAGAGGTGAGCGCGGCCTTCGAAAACGCCGATGGCAACCCGCAGGAAGTCTTGAGCGTGCTTCGCAGCGTCGGCGTCATCGCCGAAACCCGGCGCTACTTCTCATCCGGCGAAGCGGCCCCTTGGCTTGCTCCATAGAACCGAAAACGAGCTGACACCACATGCCACCAACGATGGAGTTCGGGGAGTTCTGGGTCGGCAAGCCCGAGGTTGAGGAGGTCCTCGACCTTCGTACCGGCGCCATCCTCAGGCACGACCAGGCTATTGGTACTGACTACGAGGGCGTCATCAAGCTGCGCAGTGCGCTGCAAGATGGCATCCAGCGGGACGCGCCGGTATACGCCTGCTCCATGTGCGGAGTGTCGGTCTACCTGATATCGCGGCAGAAGGAGCGCAAGTTCCACTTCCGGCACACCCTGGAGGACGGGCGATGTTCCGCGAAGACCCGTGGGCTCCTGTCCCAGGACGAAATCAACGCCAGGCGCTACAACGGGGTGAAGGAGAGCCAGGCTCACATCAACATGAAGAAGCTGGTCGCCGAAAGCCTGCGTGCCGACCTGGACTTCAGTCATGTCGAAGTTGAACAGCGATGGACTGGCAAGTTCAACGGCGAATGGCGCAAGCCCGACGTGCGTGCCTTGTACAAGGGCCTGCCCGTGGTCTTCGAAATCCAGCTTTCGACCACCTACCTCAACGTCATCACGGCCAGGCGCAGCTTCTACCAGCGCGAGGGCGCGATGCTGATTTGGGTGTTCGCGGAGTTCGACGAAGGCCCGCGACGCCTGACGCAAGACGACGTCTTCTTCAACAACAACCGCAACGCCTTCGTCGTATCGGAGGCGACCCGAAACATTTCCATCGAGCGCTGGTCGTTCCACCTTGAGTGCATCTGGGCGTATGCCTTCGCGCCCCCGTCGCATGGCCTCCAGCGACAGGTAGTGCCGTTCGAAGAGCTCACCCTGGACACGGAACAGCAGCGCGCCTACTTTTTTGACTTCGATGCAGACCGTGAACGGATGTTGGACGCCATCCGAGACGATGAGCTCGCTCGCCTGGCGCCGTTGCGTGACGGCTTCGAACGCTGGTACATCGAGAACCGCGGTTCTACGTCCTCGGAAGACCCGGCATACGCAGCTCTCAGGGACCTGTTCGAGGCCGAAGGAGTGCCGCTACCCTGGTATCCCATGGACTTGCCGGACAACCTCCTCAAGACGCTGTACTCGGCCAAGCATGGGCGGCCCATAGGGTGGTACTTCGGGACTTTCATGCAGGTACTCCACCATGTGCATAGCAAAAGGAAGTACTTCCGCATCTTCCGGCGCGCCCTGCAGGTCTACAACCGCGGCGAGCAAATCCTGCTCGAGGACACAAAGCGGAGGTGGCGGGACAAGGTGAAGCAGTACACCCCTCTCCTTGAAGCCAACGACGAACGCTTCACCCCGGACCGTTCGCACGATGACCTCGTCCGCGTTCTATTCCCCGGAGTGCTGGACGAGCCAATCTAGCCGCTCAAGGCATCAAAGACACCACCAGTCGTCTAGTCGTGACGACAGAATCAGTGCACACAGAAGAGGGAGACAACATGAGCGCGACGACCGAGCAACCGAAAGTCTTCATCTCGTACAGCTGGACCAGCGTCGAGCACGAGCAGTTCGTCCTGGAGCTGGCGACGTCCCTGAGAAACCACGGTGTGGACGCAATCCTGGACAAGTGGGACCTCAAGCCTGGCCAGGACAAGTACGTCTTCATGGAGTCCATGGTCGTCGATGCCGACGTGCTCAAGGTCCTCGTCATGTGCGACCGCAAGTACCAGGAGAAGGCGAACAGCCGAGCCAGCGGCGTCGGCACCGAGTCGCAAATCATTTCCCAGGAGCTCTACGGCAAGGTCAAGCAGACCAAGTTCATCCCCATCGTCTGCGAGCACGACGACGAAGGCCAGCCGTGCCTGCCGGTCTTCATGAAAGGCCTCATCTATATCGACGTCTCGTCGGACGAGCGGTATGGAGAGGGACTCGACCAGCTCCTGCGCCTCATCTACGAGCAGCCTTACACCAAAAACCCAAGCTCGGCGGCACCCCAGCGTTCATCTCCAACGGCGGCACCAGCTACGTCAAGGAGCTAGGCGCTGCGGTCCGCGCAATTCAAGACGGCAAGCCCAACCGGCAGGGATTGGAGATGCGCACAGATAGTGTTGCCGTGAGCTCGTTGCCCCCGGTGCGCCGTTTGCGAGGCATCGTGTATCCATCGAAGTTGACCTTCGAGGTATAGGCACCCTGACAACCGAAACTCCAAGGCCTTGCGCGCGCCGTCACACGCCACCGCTTTGACCGCGCTCATCCGCATAATCCAACCCGCCCCGGAATCGGTCCCAGAACAGGGAGGGAAGGACCTTGAGGCAAACGTGGGGACCAACCGCGCTCGGCCAGTTTTTCACCCGAAGTCAGCCATGGCTGCTGGCAGTCGACGGTGAGACCTTCACACTGAAGGTCGGTGAACGGGCGCGTACGGGCGATGTTCTGCAACTGGACCAGCTGGACGTAGTGCCTGGCGCCTTCTGGGCGACGGTGCACGTCCCTGGTCCGGACGATGCAGTCTTCCCGCTCGATGGCATCCCCAACGCACGTGCCCAGCATCTCAAAGAGCAGCTGGCGGCGACAGTGGCCGTCATCCACCGACGACATCACATCGCAGCGCTCACCAAGCAGCTTGCGCCGGCGTTGGATGAGGTGGTTTCCTGGAAGCTGGACAGCCACAAGGCATGCGTCGACCGACTGCGCCGACGTGGATGGCTCGACCGCGAGCTTGTCGACGCGCTCTCCGCCAGCAAGCCCACCGCCCTGTCCGCCCTTCTCGTAGAACCCGAACTCGAAGGCTTGCTGCGAGCGCAGACCATCGAGGTCCAGGAAGCCGTCCGCGACTGGCGTCAGCCGTTCTCGACGACAGCCCTTGCCATCAACGCACGTCAGCGCGAGCGGCAGCTCGAAGCGTCGGCCCAGTTCCTGGCGACAGTCGACAAGTCGCCACTGACCAAAGAGCAGGCCGAGGCCGTCATCTGCTTCGACAACCGCGTCCTCCTGGTCGCCGCAGCCGGCTCCGGCAAGACCGCGACTATGGTCGCCAAGACCGGTTACGCGCTCAAGAACCAGTACTTCGAGCCTGAGCGCATCCTGCTTCTTGCCTTCAACAGCGATGCCGCGGACGAGCTGCGAAAGCGCCTTGACGCCCGCCTGGGACCTCTTGGTCTTCCCGCCCACAGAGTCGCCGCCCAGACCTTCCACGCCTTCGGCCTCAGCATCATCGGCCAGGCCACCGGCAGGAAGCCTTCCGTGGCCAGTTGGCTCGACCATGGGCAGGACCTTGAAGCGCTGCTCGGCATGGTCGACGACCTCAAAGGCTCAGACCCCGACTTCCGAACCCAGTGGGACATGTTCCGACTGGTCTTCGGCCAAGACCTTCCCGAGTTCGGCAAAGAGGCTTCCAACCCCGACTCCTGGGACCGCGCCGGCAACCGGGATGGCTTCTGGACCCTCAACAACGAAGTGGTCCGAAGCCGCGGCGAGCTCGTCATAGCGAACTGGCTCTTCTACAACGGCATCCGCTACGTCTACGAGGCCCCCTACCAAGTCGAGACGGCGACACCGCAGCACCGCCAGTACGTGCCCGACTTCTACCTCCCTGATGCGGATGCCTACCTGGAGCATTGGGCCGTCAACGCAAAGGGTGAGGCGCCGGCCGAGTTTGTTGGCTACAAGGAAGGCATGGCCTGGAAGCGGCAGGTTCATGCTGATAACGGAACTCGCCTTCTAGAGACGACGATGGCCGACCTCTGGTCGGGCCAGCTCTTCAGCAAGCTGGAGAGTCAGCTCACCTCCCTCGGCGTCAAGCTCGACCCCAATCCCGACCGGCCGGCGCCTGGTCGCCAGCCTATCGAGAGCCCTCGGCTGGTTCGAACCATTCGCGCCTTCCTCACCCACGTCAAAAACAACCGCCTTTCCATGGCGGAGCTTCGAAGCCGCCTGGATACCGGTGTCGCCGGCACCTTCAGGTTCCGCCACCAGATGTTCCTGGGCTTGTTCGAGAAGCTTTGGGAGCGCTGGGAGGAACGGCTGCGCGCGGAACGAGTCATCGACTTCGAAGACATGCTCAACATGGCTACCGACTGTCTGGAGCGCGGCCAATGGCAGAGCCCCTACGAGCTCGTCATGGTCGACGAGTTCCAAGACGCGAGCCAAGCCCGCGCGCGGCTGGTCGCGGCGCTGGTCAGCAAACCCGGCCGCTACCTATTCGCCGTTGGCGATGACTGGCAGTCCATCAACCGCTTTGCCGGTGCCGACCTTGGCGTGATGGCCGAGTTCGAGAGGCACTTCGGCAAGGCCGTCACGCTCAAGCTCGAAACCACCTTCCGCTGCCCTCCGTCCCTCTGCGACATCACCAGCAAGTTCATCCAGAAGAACCCACGCCAACTGCGAAAGACCGTCCGCTCCCCACGGGAGCAGGTCGTTGACCCCATCCGCATCGTCCGCGTCGCCCACGAGCAGCAGACCAAGTCTGCCATCGAGACAGTAATCAGCCGTCTCATCGAGAGCCACCCTGGAGCGAAGCAGTCGGTCTACCTCCTCGGCCGCTACAAGCGCGACCGGACCCACCTGCCGACGCACTACGCGATGGATGGCGTGGACCTTCAGTTCATGACCGTCCACTCGGCAAAAGGACTCGAGGCCGACCACATCATCATCCCAGGCCTCAGCTCCGAGACCATGGGCTTCCCCTGCCGCATCGTCGACGACCCCGTGCTCACCTTGGCGATGCCTGGCGGTGACAGCCACGACTTCGCAGAGGAGCGCCGGCTGTTCTACGTGGGTCTGACCCGGGCCCGAAAGACCGTGACGCTGGTCACCATCGAGCGCAAGGAGTCGGCCTTCATCTCCGAGCTCATACGCGACCACGCCATCAAGGTGCTGAACGTCGAAGGGGACGAAAGCAACGCAGAGTTGTGCTCCAGCTGCGGGGTCGGCTTCCTGGTGCCGAGGAAGGGGAAATGGGGGCCCTTCATGGGTTGCACACACTATCCACGCTGCAAGTTCACAAGACGGCTTCAGCGAAGCTAGCATCGTTGCAAGCCATCATTGCCGCATCAAATGGACGACCTGGACCAACGGATTGCGCATGCGACCGCAGCCATATGCCCGCAGTTCATATTGCTACCTGTTCAAGGACAGCCTGCTGCGTTCCGTGAGCGCGTCTATTGCTATGAGCTCTATCACCAGCTTCGCAAGGATTGGCCCGATGGCTCGCCCTTCGAGTTGAACGGCGAGGTAGACAAGGCCGGCCATAGGCTTCTACGACAGTGGCAGGCTGACAGGTGCAAGCCGGACTTCTTGGTGCACACCCCCGGAAATATGGATGGCAACTTCGCCGTCATCGAAGTGAAGCCTTGCCACGCAAGCGCGAAGGCCATCAGGAAAGACCTTGCAACGTTGGCGCTGTTCTCCACTGAAGAAATTGGCTACGAGAGGGCCATCTATCTTCTGTACGGAGAACGGGCAGAACACATGGCTCGTCGCGTGCGACAACAAGTCGCGAACGTGCCTGGTTCCGACGGCGTCGAAATCTGGATTCACCCCCAAGCCTTCCGTCCTGCATCGCGCTGGCTCGGATAGAGGCACAGCATCTATGCAGCCTGCCACTCAGTCCTCGCACCTCCTGCTTACCGAGCGCGGCATGCTCTGGCTTGAGCAGTTTGCTGAGCACGACCGTGCGCTTGTACGCCAGCTCACTGAGGCCATCTCTCTCGTATCAGTCATGGAGCTCGAACGCGCTCTTCAAAGATTGGTCGAGCGTTTTTCAAGCAACTCCGCCGGCCCGCTGGCTCTCTATTCGGTCCGCGAGGTTCCCAAGAATGGCGGCCTCAACTTCCGCCATGGAGGCAATGGTCTGGACGCCGTTGCATCCGGAAGCGACATAGGTAGCGAAGGTCGTATTGCGCACATCACTCGCCAAATCTGCCGTACCCAAACATCTCAGCTTCTACGGCAGCCGGATATTGACACGCTGCTCAAGAAGCGAGTTCGGAACATCGTCGTCGTGGACGACATCATTGGCTCCGGTGAACGAGCTCTTTCCTATCTGCAAGAGCTCTGGAAGGACCCCAGCATCAAGTCCTGGTGGTCCTACGGGAAGGTCCGCTTCACTGTTCTAGCCTACGCAGCCACGGAGGCAGGTATTCGTCGCGTTCAGTCGCACCCCTGCAAGCCCCATGTCGAGATACATCGGCACTGCCCTGTGCTGAAGAACCTACCCTGGCGCCGTGAGCTTAAACGGAAGGTCACTGACCTGTGCATGAGGTACGCGAGGACCAAGAAGCTCAGGGGGGCTCCGCTTGGCTTTGGGCAGACTGGCGCGCTGCTCGTGTTCGAGCACGGCATTCCCAACAATGTGCCGAACATCTTCTGGGCCTATTCACAGGACCCATCGGCATGGCTACCTCTTTTTCCTGGCAGGGCAGCTACTGCAGAGATTGCAAGCGTTTTTCCAAGCGAGTTGGCTGCACGAGAACCGGTGAGCGTGCTTCTCGCCGCCGGTGCCGAGCGAATGGCGGAGGCGTTGCCGACAGTGGCAGACCGTCCACTTGCGCCGGATATGGTCGTGTTGTTGTCCCTCCTTCGTCGAGGCTTGAATCGCTTGGAGGCTGTCGCAGATGCCACTGGAATGACCTCGACTGAATGCTCACTTCTTCTTGAGCGATGCATTGAGGCAGGCCTTGTGTCACCAAAGCGAAGGCTCACTGAAAAGGGTGCGGCAGAGCTGGCAGGGATGGCGCACGCAGCGCCCGCGCGCGGATATCGCAAGCTCCCCCTTGGCGAAGACAGCTACTATCCACGCTCGTTGAGAGGCCGCATTGCTGGTTAGCGCTGACCTGGACCCGTGTTTTCAGCGGCACTGGTTGGGGCGCGGATTGCCGCTGCCCTCTGAAATTGCCCAGGCTTTGGCGGATGCAAGACGCAACTCAAGCAACCTTCGAAGTCTCGGGCGTGACTTGCGTCTCCCCTCCGCCTTTCGACGGAGTAGATGTAGCTAGCAATGTGGTCATCTCAACACTATTTAAAGCGTGGCCTCGAGCTCGGTCGAAGCCCGGTTTTGCTGCAGGAGGCCGTCAAGCAGGGACGGCGCCTGGCGAGTCATCGACCCGATGCTCTGCCGATACTCTTTACCCTTTGTCATCTTGCCAAGCGCACGGGCGTTCCCTACGCCTCGTTGAGGGCGTACGTCACTCGAAAGGCCATTGAGCCTTATCGGCGGTTTCGCATTCGGAAGCGCTCCGGTGGCATCCGCCGCATCTGCGTGCCGGAGCCGACCCTAGGCGCGGTGCAAAGCTGGATTGCGGACCACATCCTCCAGCGAGCGGCTGTCCACCTGGCAAGCCACGCCTTCAAGAAGGGCGACAGCATCGCGCGCTGCGCCGAGGTGCATGCCGGCGCCCGTTGGCTCATAAAGATGGACATTGCCGACTTCTTCGGCAGCGTCAACGAAATTGATGTCTTTCGGGTCTTCGTGCGGTTGGGCTACAACCGACTGGTCTCCCTGGAACTCGCCAGAATCTGTACCGAGCTGCCGGCGCAATCCGCGAAGTACGCGCTTCGCAATTGGCAACGCCACTACCTGCGGCATGCGATTCCAGAGTACAGCCAGCAGTTCGTTGGCCGCCTCCCCCAAGGAGCTCCCAGCAGTCCGATGCTCGCGAACCTCACCATGGTCGGCACGGACCAGACGTTGACTGAGATTGCCTCACGGTTCGGGCTCGTCTATACCCGGTACAGCGATGACCTCACGTTCTCGACCGTCGGAGAGTTCGACCGCGCCCGTGCCTACGCACTTGTGGAAGAGGTAGCAGGTGTGCTGAAGGCACGTGGGCTATACCCTAACCGCGGCAAGACCACAGTAGTTCATCCCGGCGCTCGCAGACTTGTCTTGGGCCTACTTGTCGATGGGCTTGCGCCCCGTCTGACTCGTGAGTTTCGCGACAACCTGAGGCAGCACCTTCACTACCTCGAGAAGTGCGGCATTGAGGCGCATGTTCGAAGGCGCGCGTTCGAGTCCGCAGGTGGCCTCTATAGGCATCTTCGAGGTCTGCTTGACCATGCTCGCGCAGTTGACCCGGTGTACGCCGCGCCGTTACTCCAGCGGCTTGAAGCCTTGCCCTGGCTGGGCGGCGCGCAAGCGACGGTCGAGCAAACCCCTGCGACGGCGCCACCTTCCAATCAGTGATTAACGGGAGGCAACAGGTCTGGCCACTCCTCCGGAACCAGCGACGGTGGCTTGGTCCAAGGCTTCTCAACGAGGGCGTTCTGAAACCAGTCATCCCTTAGATTGGCGTGCTCCGTGACGATAATCTGGAAGCCTGGAACTTCCTTTTGGGTGAAGTACAGCAAGAACGCGAACAAGCGTCGCACCGCGGACAAGTCGGCGTCTTCCTCGGTCTTCTCGATAGTGCCGTCGCCCTTTTCGATGTCCTCCGATGGGAAATAGACCTGCGTCGGCTGGTCGATGAGGAGGAAGCGCGGGATGGGACGGTCGTTCTTCGCGGCGAACCAGTGAAGCGCTAGTAGTGCCGAGAGGTGATAGGCCAAGTGGTTCTCGCCGCCGCCAGTGCGACTCATTGGCACGAATCGCTCTGGTCGGTCAAAAACTACGGTCATCCGCGCAAGGTCGAGCCTGACAGGGACGTCCTTAAACTCAGCTTCAAACTGCGCAATGAATCGGAAGACCTGCGCCGAGATGTTGCTCAAGATAGATGTCAGCCGCTCCTGGCTGTTGTCCGCATCAATCTTGCCCTCCAGGTCGTCTACCTTTGCCTTGAGCCGGCGATGCTCGGCCTCCCGCTCCAGTAGTTCCTTGTTCGACACCAGGTTCTCAAGGAACAGGCTGATGCGTCCAACGACACGAGCTGCCGCGTTGTTCCGAGACCCCATCTGAGCCAGAAGCTCGTTCGCAGAAATTGCAGCGGCAAGCTCCACTTCCTTATTCTCGATGCGTTGGGAAAGGTCCCCAATGTTCTTCTCGAGGTCAACGACGTAAGCATCCAGCTTTGGCTTCTCGCCCACGACAACCTTTAGCTCCTCGTCGAGACTGCTCAGCTCCGCAAGCAGCACTGCCGCCAGCGGCGATTCCATAGCCAGGTTCTGCTCGCAAAAGGGCCATTGCCACTCGCCCGTGGAAGGATTCTTCGGAAAAGCCTTGATAGATGCGAGGCGGTCCCTTTGCTCAGAGGCTTCAGTCTCGAAGCCACCGGCTTTCCTCGCGTACTGACGCGCCGAATCAACCCGAGCCTGCAACTCGCGGCGCTCGCTCCGCAGGTCCCCAATTTCCAGCTCCAACCGACCCATGCGACCACTGTCGGCATCCGGTACCGATGTAGGCTTCCACTGAAGCGCAGGACGCAGCATGGCCACCAGGTCGCTGTTGTCTGTCTGCGCGGTCAGACTCTGCAAGACACCTACTGCCTTCGCTTCCGAGTAGAGGCTGATAGCCCTTTGCTGCGCGACATCTATGGTCTCGCGTGCCTGTTCTAGAAGCTTCGTTGAGATTTTGAGGTCCCGCTGTGCAGCGCGCAGCTTTGCCTCAAGTTCAAAGCGCTCGCTCGATGAAACCCCAAGCAGAATCGGAAGCGTGTCGCGGATGGTCTGCGGCTGGAAGCTCTCATTCTGTCGATAGAACAGCTGGTCCTTGTTCGCCACAAGTGTCTGCTTCTGGAACAGATAGAAGTGTGTGTGCTTGATGTTGGCGTCGTAGCTCGCCCGCGAGCTGTTGGTAGGCACGTCGGTCCGATTCTCTGGAATCCCAAGCAGTCGGGACAAAAGCGACTCGACCGCCTCATCGTCGGTGCTGGCGACGAGCTCGTTCATCTCCGGAATGGCGACGGATGCACCGCGTCGGCACATAGCCAAGCTACAGCTCTCCCCTCCGTTAGGCGGGGTTGGCTTGGCGACCAGAACTTGCTCGTGGGCGAACTGAAAGACCACGGCAAACCACGCCACCTTGTCGCGTATGACGCCTTCCGGGACATTGAAGGTCGACCGCCCCATGCAGTATTCAATGATGTCGGAGAGGGCTGACTTGCCGGTAGAAGAGCGACCGGTGATGACGTTCAGACCGTCCAACTTAAACGTCACATCGCGACGGTCACCTTCCTTGCTGTAGATGTGCAGAGACTTGATTTTCAAGGCCGAACTCCCAGGGTCGTATACACAGTGACTCGGTCGTCAATGCGTGCAAACTCTTTGCCGATAAAGCGGGCAACCCGCTGACATGAAATGGACTCCGAGGTACCCACGTCGGACTTCCGCACAAGATTGGGTACCGTCTGGACGCGACCGTTGTCATCTATTCGTATGCACCCACGCTCGACGAGCATGCCGAAGGCCTCAAGTGCAAATGGCAGGAGATTTGTAGCCCTTGCAGGCAGTCCGACAAGGAGCTTCGGGTTGGATTCAACTACTCTGAGAAAGTAGCTTCTGTTGCCCTTCTCGAGGGTCTGCCGTGAGTCTTTGTGCAGGCATAGCGGCAATACCAAAAGCGCTAGAGAAAAAGGCATGCCTCGGAGGTCGATTTCCTCGTATCCATGCAGCGCCTTGAACAGGACAAGACCGCAGAACGCTGGATTGAATAGGTTCCTTACCTCGAAAGGTCGCTCGTTCCACGGCCTCACTTCGTCGCCCCTATCGCCTTTTCAAGGCGCGTCAAGAAGTGCGGATGCCAATACACCTTCGGCGGCGGTCCAAAGTTGGCAAGAATGTGGAAGCCACCGCGCACCACATAGGGCTCTACAACCCGCTCGCGAATACGTAGCGAGGAGATGTTGCCGCTTTCCAAGTCCGCCCAAAGGTAGAGCGCACGTCCTGCCTTCAGCAGCACGTCCTCTGCGCTTGCATCGTCGAGCTCCTCGAAGACCACGTCTCTATATCGTGACCACTCGTCGACAAGGCGCTCCTCGTGCTGCTCAAGTTCTCCGGTAACCAGCAAGTACTCTCGCGCCCAGGAAGAGCGTTGCTCCCACGCCCTGTAGTAGTCAAGAATCGCGTTTCGAATTCGCTCAGAAGAGATGCCAATTGCTCTGAGCTGCCGCACAAACTGTCGCGGGTCGCTATCAGCATCCACGCCTTCTGCTGGCTCTGCGCGTCTGAACGTGATGGGCAGGTTGTCGGCTTGGTATTCGGCTGAGATGGATGAGAGCTTGTCGTCTAGCTCTATGCCGCTAAGCGCTTCGATGCGCTTGCCTTCTAGCAAGCTCACAATCTCATTGTTCCACCAGCCTTCGAGCCGTTCGAACACGGCGTCGCGGTGTTCGCGCCTAGTGCTACGCATGCGAGCCTTTACAAGCGCCGGGATGTCGCCGATGCGAGGCGTGGCATCGAAGATGACTATTCGAGCGAAAAAGTCTTCCTGCTCTTGTTCGCTCAGCTTCTTGAACTCCTCGCGAAGCAATTCACTTAGCTTTGATTCCGACGACGCTAGCGCTTTGAGCGCCTCCGCTGCCACATCACCTCGTTCCTCAACGGCAGCGCCATCAACTAGCCGCTGCAGGAAAGATGTGTCGGACACCGTCGCCGTGGTGAACAGATAAAACTGAAGGTTTGCAGCAACACGGCCGTCGCGCTCATACCTCGACAGCCAGATGCGCACAGATTTCCAGAAGTCGGTCGAAAGGTCCGCTAGGCGGTCTCCCTCCGCTTTGTGCTTCAGCGATGCAAGCGTTTTCCCGCCTGCGGCTGCAACGAAGTCGAGGTCGTCGTCCTTCTCGATGAAGACCGAGGTATCTCCAGGAGCCTCAATGAGCCGCAACAGCGCAAAGCGCGGTTGGAAGATATAGCCGAGCCCCTGCGCACCCGCAGAAAACTGGTCACCTGAACTACTCGCCATGCAGCTCCTCCCTGAGAGAACTGATTTGTCCCCAGAGACCGCACAGTCTTCGAGCAGGTGCGCTACTGCAGCTCGGGTCAAACGTCCCCGGCCACGCTGCCGTGCCTCTTACCGCCAGTCCTGGGTGTTATTTTCGGGCGGACTATAAGTCGACTGCTACAGCGCTGGAAGGGCTAGATGGGTGCCGGGGCGGCAATACGGTGAAGGGCAGGCCACATGCTCGACCATCGGCTGCAAGCGCCCTTTTTGACCTCGCCGCTGGCTATGCTGCCGTCATGAAGGAACAACAGATTCAAGAGTTGCTCGGCTGGCTGCTGACGCCGGAGCGGGTTGCACCGGACCGCATTCCTCGTTCCGGTCCACGAGCCGAGGCGGTTGACTGCTACTGCGTAATGATTCCAATGGATGGCCAGCCGTATCTCATGCTCCGCGCGGTAGAGGATGGCTCGGTAACCGCGGACGAATGGAGCGGCACTAGCTTCGACGCGCCTCGCCGGTTGCCGATGTCTGACATTCAGGCTGACCAAGTCGTGGTGACTCACTACCTGGGGACGGACGAGTTGGATTTCGTTGGGCTACGCGCGTTCCAGCGAGCACGACGACTACCGCTGCCATACATCTTGCGACGACTGCGGCGCGGCCGAAACCGCGTAGGCCAATGGCTGTTCAACAAGCGCGACCTTGAGGCCGGTGCACGGTTGGCTGTCCTGCGCCAGGTGGTTCACGCCGTAAGCGATGGGGCTCAAGGCATGGATGCCTTCGCACTGATGAGCATCAGACATGGAGACAGGTGGGCGGGGCACCCTGGCTGGCAGGCGCATCACCGCGCGTTGAATCGCCAACTGGATGGGCTCGTTGATACCGGAGAACTCCGGCGGGCAGATGACGGTGTTCGCTTCGTCCCCACCGGCCAGGCATACCGAACGCTTGAGGAGAGCGATGACACCGACCGCAAGCACCGCGACAACTTCCGGCTGCAGCTGGCCATTGGACTTCTGACGCTCGTCGGGGCGTTCATGGGTGCAGTCCAAGCCAATGTGGTCAAGCTGCCCACGCTGATTGACCTGACGAACGGTACGACTTGTGCGTCGGATAAGGACGGGGCCACACCGTCGAACGCGAAGTAGCGTTTTGGCTCCCGTCTCGTGAGCGCAGCCGGCCGCCCTTGCACGCTTCCGGCGCATCGGGTTGCAAGAGCCCCCGGCTGATGGCAAACTCGACCTGCGTCGAACCGGGAGGTTCGACCCGCGTGTACCAATTCGGACCGCATAGCCAGGAGCTGAGCACTGGCGCCCGCAGCGATGCAGATAAAGCAAGCACGGGGACTTTCCACCAGGAGTCCTTATGCCATCAAGAATCTGCATCCTTCGTCGACAAGCTTTTCGCCTTCAGCACGGCATGTGCTGGTACTGCAGGTCGCCCATGTGGCTGGCGTCGCCGCTCGAACTCCAGACGTTCGTCCCTAGCCAGGCCGCCGCTTATCGCCTTCGGTGCACGGCCGAGCACCTGATTGCTCGCAGTCATGGCGGCAAGAACACATCCGCCAACATCGTCGCCGCCTGCTATCACTGCAATCACACGCGGCACACACGAAAGCAGCCGCCAGAGCCGGAGCGGTACCGCGATGAAATCGGCCAGAGGATGGCGCGTCTCAGCTGGCACCCGCTCTGGGTACACGCCGCTGCCTCCGCCGCTCCTTGAGCCTTCGGCCGTTCAAGCGGGACCAAGGGGACAGCTACAGGTCCAGGGCCATCGTCGCGTGATAGTCAAAGAGCGCAGTGTCAGGCGAGAAGGAAGTCTTCGAGCTTCTTGCCGGCTTCGATAGCTGCTCGCAACCAACGCGGCTGACTACCTCGCCCGGTCCACGTGTTGCCGGTCTCGTCCTTGTACTTCGGAGCAACGGTGATGCCCTTTGCAGGGCTGACCTTCTTGACGGTCGTGCCTGCATCCTTTGCGGTGGCAGCCTTCTTGGCCGGGGCAGCTGCCTTTGCCGGCTTTGACGTTTTCACTGCTTTGACCGGCTTTGCCCGGCCAACCTTCTTCGCAGCCTTCGCGGCCGCCTTGCGCGGTGCGACTGCGCGCTTACCTACCGAAGACTTGGGGCCGCTACCGGAGCCAAAAATCTGCTCGGCCGTGATGCCGTAGTGCGCTATCGCTTCTTTGATTTTCGCGATGACGCCCTGCGCCTCTTTCTGCAGAAGAGCTTGCTCCTGCGCCTGCAGCTTGGCAATTTGCTCACGAATTTGGTCTACGGTCTTGGCCATCGGGCACTCCGAGTTTGGTTGCTCGGCAGTCTAGTCTTGGTCTGGAACTGCTGATGTCTCGTGCAGCCCATGCCGCTCATTCGCTAGTTCGGCCGCCACACCGAGCGCCGGCGCAGAGGCAGGTTTTCGCCCTCTGGACCGGGGACCGCCTGCGTCAGTTCAAGTCGTCGATGCCAACCTGGTCGCACCACATCGCGACCAGTTTCTCGCCGTCATTGCAAGCATCAGCCAGCGCCTCAGCGAGCGTGTCTCGCACTCGCAGGCATTCGTGCACCACTGAAACTGGCTTAAGAGCGCCAGTGCAGAAGTTCACCCTGCCGACGAAGCCCAGGCGATGAGGCAACGCCGACGGCCAGGCCGACGCCGAGCCGTCGTTCGCACAAATTAGGTAGTGGATGAGGTCAATAAGGTAGTCGCGGTCGCGCCGACAACTTAGCTTAGACCTGTGACACCTTCAAGCTTCTTTCAACTTGCCCAAAGCAAAACCCCGGCTCGATGGCCGGGGCTGCAAAGTCCCATCGCTGTCATCACGTCAGGACTCCCGCCCAGGGAGGAAAGGCGGGGAACCATTGGCAAGTCCAGTTCGAGCGCATCAACCACGCGCTGATGGGCTTCGCGCGGTTCAATGCAATCACGGATGCGGTCGAGGCCGTTGAGGGGCGCCCCGACGGTGATGGAGGAAGGAAAGCCGACCAGGAACAGCAGTCAGCGCAGTGACCGGCTGGCTCCTCGGAGCGCCCCAAGCTCAGCGTGTCGCGTGCTCAGCGCAACGGCTCCGTTGGGTAATATCCCGCGCGTCAGTGGAGGAGAACAAAGTGTCCAAGAGACTAGCGGGTTTCGTAGTTTCGGGAGATGACGTCAAGGTGGTTGTGGCTCAGGTGCCCGCCGACCCAGCCGACCCCATCTCGATTGAATACGACCAGACGTGGAAGCTGCAATCTGGGGCGCGCGAGCCAGCCCTCTGCATGCTGCACCAGCGCTGCGCCAGCTTCCTCAAGGAGAAGCAGGTCGCATTGGTAGTCTTGAAGGCCAGTGCACCGCCTCGCTCAGCTGCCACGTTGTCGCTATTGCACAGCGCAGAGGTCCGCGGTGTCGTCATTGCCGCCGCAGCCTCTGTAACCGAAGTTCGCTCTCTGGCCAAGGGCGTCATCAGCCGCAAGTACGGCGACCGCAAAGTCGACGAGTACTTGAAGGACGACAGCTTCTGGAGCTCCAAGCTGTCGGGCGAGTCGTTGCGCACTGGAAGTCGCGAGGCCGCAATGCTCATCATTGCCGCTAGGGAACTCTGATGGCTACGTCCGTTGTTCCGCCGTTGCAGCTCTTGGGCAAGTTAGGGGCAGGAGCTTTCGGCGAGGTGTTCGAGGGCAAGGACGTTGTTCACGGACGTGTTGCCGTCAAGGTGATGTCGCAGTCTCCAACCGAGACACCTGCGGATTGGGACAAGCGAAAGGCCGGCCTGCTAGCTGAAGCGCAGAGACTTTCTGCGGCTGAGCATCGGAACGTGGTGCGGGTTCATAGCATTTCCGAAACCAACGGCGGCGACAGCATCCATCTCTGCATGGCGCACTGCCCTGGCGGCTCACTTCAAACGGCCTACGAGCATGGACCTCTTTCGCTTGATGCGGTGCGCAAGATTGCCACTGAAGTAACGCTCGGTCTGGACGCGCTTCACGCGCGAGGCATGCTTCATCGCGACATCAAGCCCGGCAACATCTTGTTGGATGCTCAGGGCGTTGCCTTGCTTGGCGACTTTGGCCTGGTGACAGACCGCCTCCTGCTTGGCTACGGCTCCGCTGCCGGCTACAGCGACCACATTGCCTTCGAAGTTTGGGCGACCTTGGTGACCAGCCCAAAGTCCGACATCTGGGCGCTCGGTATGACGCTGTACCGGCTGCTTCATGGCCAGCGGTGGTATCAGGCAGACCCTGCGCCGCGCACGACCGTTCCCGCCGGCGGCTACGCAAACAAGCTGCGATGGCTGCCGCACGTGCCCAGCGGCTGGCGTCGCATGATTCGCAAGATGCTCAACGACGACACGACGCTGCGCTATCAGTCTGCGCAGCAAGTACTCAACGCCCTATCTCAACTTGAGACACCAGCCTGGCGACTTCAGGTGAATGCTGACTCAGTGCGCTGGGAACTCACGACCGACAAAAGACGGAAGGTCGTTGAATGGGCGTGGCAATCGGCACGCAAACACCGATGGTCAGCATGGTCCGAGCCGCTGGGCGCGACTGGCCGAAAGATGACCTTAGGCGGAAGTACCTCGTTGCAGGGTGCAGGGCAGACCATCAAGGAGCTCGAAGAGTTCTTTGACGGGTGCTAACTGCGACGCAGATGACGGGGTAGCAGGTACGCGCCCATAGTCTGCTTCGCGTCCAGAGCGTTGCCACCAAAGGCAATGAAGGCAGCGGCGCGGCGCTCGTCGGCACACGCATCGCAGTACGAGTGGCTCGCGGACACCCCTTCCGCAGGTTGCCAAAAGCGGCCACAGAACCGGCATCTCGGGAGTGCCACTTCCAGCGTTGTCGACTTCTTTGGCATGCGTCGTCACCTCTCCCCGGACGTGGTAGCTCTATGGCTGTTTATATTCACAGTATAGGTAGCGAGCCGCATCCTTGCAATGGGCGGGTCAACCACCGTCCACGGGTTGTGCCATCGGACTTTGGGCGGTTTCGCGCAAGGCTCAGTAGCCGCGTTTTCTCAACAGGGTGTAATTCCTTGCTAACAATTGACAGGTGTCTTTTGAAAGCAAGGCGGGAACACTGCGCCCGCGATGAAACCAAGCAGACTTCCCGGCCTCGTCGAAGCCCTCGCCGCTGAAATCAAGGCTCGAAGAGCTGAGCTGGGCTGCACCCAAGAGGACCTCGCGGTAAAGAGTGGACTCGACCGTGGATATGTTTCGCTGATTGAAGTCGCCCAGAAGCAACCAACGCTGAGCGTCCTTTACCGATTGGCGTATGGACTCGATATCAGCCTCTCGGACCTCACCGCGCGCATCCAACACCGATATGGCCACCGAACCCCGGACTGCGCTGAAGGGAATCCGCCCGCAAACTGAGCCAGCGCTAGGCGGGCAACCCAGGCTGGCCCGGCCGGCCGCGGTCGGGAGTGCTCCCTCCACGTCGCCATTCGTCAGCGACTCCGGAGCGGTTCGCACTCGACTGGATGCAACCGCGAGCAAGCCTTTCGCCGTTGTGAAGAACGGCCGCCTGCTGCCCGAGGTGATATCACCGAGAGCCGAACACCCCGCCTCAAGCTGATGCCCACGTATATGGGGCAGCGAGCTTCCATGAGGTTCGTGGTCCGTGCACTACGAGCTTTCCCATGGCCCATCTGTATGCAACTTCGAGGTGCGGGTGTCACTGGCCAGCAAGCCGAGTTCGCGTGCAACTGCTCGCGGCAGTACAACGGTCACTGATGCGGCTCCGGTCTTCGTCGTCTCGAAACGAACATCAACCCCATCGAGCTGTAGATAGACAGGCTGCTCGACTTCCGTTTCCATCCCGAAGCTGTCGAGGACGTCTTCGTAAAGATGGAAGCTGGGGAGTCCAGCGGATGGGTCTCGCGACTTGATGCTTACCCTTGTGCTCACGCCATCGCCCCTGCTCCGCGCAACCTGCTCAAGCCGCCAACAGCGTCGGCTGGGCAACCCTGGCGAGCAGCCACCCCCGCTCTCGTGCCGCGCTGGACTGCAGGTGCGCGTCTCGCAGCGTTGGCTCGTCATGCAACTTGAAGAACAACCGTTCGCCCTCGGCGAGCATGTAGTCCCACCACACCTCCTCGACCCGCGCAATCTTCCAGTCACTCGTCGGCCCGTCGGTGTCGAATCGCATAAGGCCGATGACAGAGTCGCCTTCAAGGTCATTGAGTAGGTCCACGAGCATGGACTCACACGCGACAAAGACTGTTTCTTGCCGGTCGGTGGTGCGCCGCCGGATGTTCACAAGGTACCAAGGCACCGCCCTCAGGAGCACAGCGGCACTCCAATACTGAAAACCGGCATCGCGAGCCTGCACGGGGACACGACCCTCAAGACCTTCAAAGGTGATGAACATGTTTGCTGTCTTTTGTGAGCAAACACATTTTGACCCAGGTGAAGGAAAGAGGGAAGAGCTGCTCCCGGCCACATCGGGCTTTCAGACTTTCAGCGATGAATCCGACGCGAAACCGAAAAGTCAGGCCGATGCGCGCCGAACGAGCTCAGCCCAATCGGCCTGGAGAACCTCGACTTGGAGAGCCTCCAACTGGCGGGCCGGCGCAGCTCCGTCCTTTGCCTTCTTGGAGCCTGGCGTCTTGGCCCAATACTTGTCGTCGGCCTTAACCGCTGCCCAAACAAGCTGCTCGGTCCTGTTCAGCAAGGTCGGCTGAAGAAGAGCCAGCTTGACGGTGCGCACGACTTCGATGTCGTCCCAGACGAGGCGCAGCAGGTCCACCGCATGGTCGGTCCCGTCGAGATACACGAGCAAGCCGCCGTTCTCCGAGGTGAGGCTCTCGTTAAGCGCGCGAATGATGACGTCGGAAATGGACTCGCTGTAGCGGCGCGAGATGAGGTCGAGCCCGAACTTGAGGCGGGCGGGAACCCGTACGTTGAGAACGGCGTCACGTGCTCCGCCTGGCGATTTTCTGGGCATGTATGAACTTCTCCTGTCGGCAGTCTAGGCGAATTGTCTGTTTGTATTACATGAATGCTCGTCACTCATAAGCACAAACAAACAGAACGTCGCTCATAAATGAGCGCCCGGCCAGCCCAATTTGTAACCATTTGTTTGTGTATTTGTAATACATCCAAACACGTCTCACAATAAATTCAGTGCGCCACAGATGCAGGAGAACGATATGGGACGAGGAATACAGAAATGGACTGAAGCGGTTATCGAACGCTTCGAGAAGGAAGGCCGCGGCAAAGGAGAAGGCGCCAGCTACCAGCCGTGGCTCTACATCGGCGACTTCTCTTCGCTGGGTCGAACTCACGACCCACACGGCATCAAGACGAACCGACCGCATCAGCTCTTCTCAGACAACGAGCGGGACTTCTTCTTGATGCTTGAATGGTCAGACGATGTCATCGACATCCGCGAGCAGTTCCCGCTTCCTCGCGACAAGACGATGGAAGTGGCAATGGAGCTGGGCATTCAGCACCCCTTCTACCCAGGCACCCACGTTCCGACCGTGATGACGGTCGACTTCATGGTCACGCGCCGCCGCGATGGCAAGGAGTTCCTCGAGGCCTTCAACGTCAAGCCGACGTCGGAGGCTGAGGATGTCGGCTCGCTGCTGAAGTTGGAGGTCCAACGCGAGACCCTGGCGCGCATGAGCATCCCCCACCACCTGGTCTTCGACACGCTCATCCCAGCGCAACAGGTAACGAACATCGCGTGGGCACGAGGCGGCCAGCGTCGGCCCAATGAGGAGGAGCTCTATCCAGGCTTCTTCGACGACCAGATGCTCGCAATGACCAGCGACCTTGCGGCAACTCGCTTTGACGGAAGCTTGGCGCAGTACTGCAAACAGTTCGACAGCAAGGCCGGCATCGCCAGCGGAACCGGGTTGCGCATAGCCCGCATGCTGATGGCGCGCCGGCACATCCGGTTCGACCTCGGTCTACCAGCGCCTGAACGAGCGCACATCTCGCAGTTCACCGTTGCGTGGTCCAAGGCCGTTCAAGAACGAGGTGCCAAATGAACACGCTGCTTCTGAACGACTTGGTCGTCATGCCCGACGGCCTGCGCCACCGCATCCTCGCTGTGACCAACTCGGGCCAGGACGCATGGGTGATTGCTACGGAGGAACGCTGCGCGCTCCCTGCAAAGGTCAGCTATACGTGGCTCTCTGCAAACTGCAAGCAGGTAACGCCTTCGGATAAGGCGACGAGCGCCCTTGTCACTACCAAGTCTGCAACCGCATCTGCGAAGGCGCTGAAGCGTCGTGACGTTGCTTGGGAGCGCATCGCACCCCTGGTCGCCAATGCGCGCATCTTCGAACCAACCGCGCGAGCTCAACTGCTTCGCCAGCGCGCCCGAGAACTGGCCTGCTCTGAGAACACGTTGCTCTTGAATCTGCGTCGCTACTGGCAGCGGGGACAGAACCTCGATGCGCTGCTGCCGGACTACTCGAACCGCGGTCAAGCAACAGCCGGCCGTCGAACAGCCGACGGCCGCGCACCCTTTGCTCTCACGGACGCGGACCGAAAGGCGCTGGACAAGGCAATAACCGGCTACTACCTGAAGAAGGAGTACCACACGCTCACGGACGCCTATCAATGGATGCTGGAGCGCCACTACACCTTCAAGGACGGCAACAACGACTCGTTCATCAAGGCTCCAGAGGAACGCCCATCCCTGCGTCAGCTTCAGCTGTGGCTGAAGAAGAACTACTCGCTCGAGCACCGTCTGCGTGCTCGCAAAGGCAACAAGGACTTCGAGCGCGACCACCGCCACAGCCTCGGCTCCATCCAGTTGGACTGCCATGGTGCGGGCCACATGTTCGAGATTGACGCAACGATTGTGGACTCGTACCTGGTCTCATCCAGCGACCCGACTGCCATCGTCGGCAAGCCCACGCTCTATCTCATCATCGACCGGGCAACACGGCTCATCGTCGGCTGGTATGTGGGATTCGAGAACGCGTGTTGGTCAGCGGCCATGCAGGCCATTCTTAGCATCGCCGAGAACAAGGAGGAGATTTGTCAACGGTATGGGGTGAAGTACGACCCTGCAGATTGGCCAGCGCACGGTATCCAGCCTGAGTTGTTCCTTGCAGACCAGGGCGAGATGGCTTCCAAGAACGCGCGCCGCATCTCCTCGGGCCTACGCTCGATGGTCTGCAACGTGCCTGGTCTGCGACCGGATTGGAAGCCACTGGTGGAGTGCGGCTTCAAGATGATTCATCAGCTGATTTCGCCTGGCCTTCCGGCATACGACCCCCCGTCAAATCAGAAGCGCCGCCGCGGGAAGGCATATCACCGAGATGCTTGCCTGACTCTGGATGATTTCACAGCGCTCATCGTCAAGGCCATCGTCACCCACAACAACACGATGCAGGTGAACTTCGACTCATCCATTGAGCAAGTTGCCGCCGGCGTCCGGCCCATCCCCACGGAGCTGTGGACGTTCGAAGCACGCAACCGAGTTGGCGCACTCGCACGCTTCGATGCCAACACAGTCCGGATGGAGTTGTTGCCCCAAGAGAAGGCGACGGTCACGCTCGAAGGCATCGTGCTGCGCAATTGCCTGTACACGTTCACGGAGGGCGCGAAGAATGGTTGGTTCGTCCAGGCCCGCCGCAAGCGCTTCAGCGTCGACGTTTCACTCGACTACCGAATGTGCGATGAGGTCATCGTGCATGACCCCGACGCTCCGGGCAAGGTCTATATCGCTGAACTCGTTGATGGCTGTAAGAAGTTCAGCGGCATGTCGTTCGCGGACGTCAAGCGACACACCGATGCCAAGGCGCGTCTAACGGCCGATGCTGAGCCAATCAAACGACAAAACCAGTTCGAACTGCATCAGCACTCAGCGCCGATTGTGAAGGCCGCAGAAGAGCGCCTGAAAGCCGCAACTGGTGGTAATCGCCTCAGCAGAAGCGCCCGCAAGAAAGACGTTAGCTCCGCTCGTTTGAATGACCTGTCGATGGAACGGGCCAACAAAGCTGGCATGCCGGCTCTACCGCCGATACCAATGCCGCCAGCACAGCAGCCAACGCGTCCGGCACCCGTCGTGGCCTCAAACCAAATCGAAGTCCCAGCGGCCGCACCCCGTTCGCTGTCGCTGAAAGAAATTGCTGCGCAACAACGCAAGAAGCTGCTGGCAGCAGCCGCCTAACTATCCAAGGAGAACACTCCTGCAATCGAACACCAACGGTCATTCCAGTCCCATCGTTGTCGCTGACTACAAGGAGCAGCGCATTCCACGCTACAAAGGCAACGAACTCATCGAAGCGCTGCCCCATTCCAAGAGCGACCTGGCAGTGATGGAGTCGCTGACACTGAAGCCTGAGTTCACGCCTGACCAGCGTGAATGGGAGACTCATGAGCGCTTCCATCAACTGGTGAGCTTGACCAACTTCATGGTTCCGATGGAGTCGCATGTGCGGCTGGCTCGTGCGCTGGACTCGATGATGCGCGAGGGCTACGTCGGACGCCGACCCATGTCCAAGGAGCACGTGGCCATCTTCCACGAAATCTATCGCAAGCAGATGGCCGGCGAGACCTTCCGCCAGCAGGCCTCGACGATTACGCCGCAGCTGTCGACCGCGCTGATTGGTCTGTCTGGCATGGGTAAGACGACAACCGCCAAGCGCTTCCTGGCACAGATTCCGCAGGTCATTCATCACCCCGACCTGAACCTTTACCAGGTGCCGTGGCTGCACATCGAGATGTCGAGCGATGGCAAGAGCATCAAGGGCCTGGCCGCGGCCATCCTTCAAAAGCTTGACGCGCTAATACCGGACGCGAACTACTACCGGGACTACTTCTGCAATGGCCGCACCGGGGCTGATGCCCTGATGCGCAGTGTCGCCCGCGTGATGAACATGCACTGCGTTGGCCTCCTGGTCATCGACGAGGTACAGAACATGGGGAACTCGCCGAAGGGCCAGCAGGTTCTTATGACGGAACTTGTCGGCGCCTGCAACGAGCTTCAGGTTCCCATCCTCTTCATCGGCACAAACAAGGCACATAAGGTGCTGAGCCTCGATTTCCGCCAGGCGCGGCGCTCCCTTGGTTTCGGCATTGGCAACTGGAATGCACTCAGCAGGCTTGACGAGGACGGCAAGCCCGGGGAGTGGGTCGAGTTCATCGAGGTGCTCTGGGAGTTCCAATGGACGCGCAACGCCGTGCCGCTCGTTGAAGAAATGCTGGAGCTGTTCTACAGCTGCACTCAGGGCGTTATCGACTTGGCCATCAAGCTGTTCGTGGCTTCCCAGGCGCGGGCGATGGTCGATGGCTCGGAGACGCTGAGCTTGGAGCTGGTCGCTGACGTGTTCGCCACGGACATGAAGCTGGTGCACCCAATGGTCAACGCACTGTGGCGCAATGATTTGAAGGCGCTGGCAAAGTTCGAGGACATCGCACCACTTGAGCTTGAGGACCTGGTCAACGACATGGCTCGTCGGTACCGGGGCAAGCGAACGTTTGCCGCCTCGGTGCGCCCAGGCGATGAGGACTTCAAGCCCCGTCTGGCTACAGCTGGCATCGCTCTTGGCCTCAACGCCGAAGATGCTGCGAAGGTCGCTGCCGAAGTGGAGGCCGAGGGCAAGGTGAAGAACATGCTGGACGCGGCCAAGCAGATGGTGGCCAAGGTGACGGCGCCGCATAGAACGAAGGCCTCAGTGGCTGGCGGTACAACACCCGGCGCGTTCGACGACCGCCCGATGGACTACCGAAACGCGATATCGAAGGCAGGAACAGAAGGCGGGACTGTCTTCGCCAAGCTGTTTGAGCTGGGCATGGCGAAGCCGGCCGACGAACTGGTGCCGCTGAACTGATGAAGCTTCCACGTCCTTACAAGGACGAGCTGCTCGGCAGCGTCGTCGCCCGCGGCCTCGTGTACATGGGGCTGCCAACTACGACGTTCGTGAACCGCTTCCTGGGTCGACGCATCGGGACGCTGTCGTTCTTTCTTCCCAGCGGGCTGCCCCACTATGCTCGGGCCTTGGACATGAGCGCAGAGCAGCTGCTCTGGGGCCACACCGTCTTCCCCTACGTGACGGCGTTCATGGCGCAGACGGAGGTCGAGCGCTTGAAGGCAAAGGCGCTGGAGGACTCGACCACCGAATGCAGCTCGTTGAGCTCACTGGTTCAGTCGAGCACGCTGGGCTTGAACGCACTGCGCTTCTGTCCGCGCTGCTGCGCGCGGGAGGTCGAAGAAGCGGGGGAGTCGTACTGGCACCGCAGCCACAACCTTCCTGCTGTGCATGTTTGCAGTAGGCACGGCTGCGACTTGCTCGAGGTCGCGGTCACAAGCTTCGACCGCGCGTTCCTGATGCCGTTACCTCATCAGCAGGGCGGACATCGAACGCCGCAGCAAATGCCGACGAAGGTTCTTGAAGACCTCGCCGATAGAACTGCCAACCTCCTGTCGAGCCGGGGATGTCACACCAACGTGCGTCGCGCCTATCGTGCGCGGGCGCTCGACTTGGGATACGCGTTGTCATCAGGAAACGTAGCTACGGGACAGCTGGCTCGTGACGTGCGGCTGTACTTCGGCGTCGATGTGCTCACTCAACTGGGGTGTTTGTTCTCGACCGCCGCGAAGCAAGCATGGCCGGCCCGCCTTGTACAGCCAGGATTGAACGTCGCATTCGCCACTGTCCGTCACGTACTTCTACAAAGCTTCCTCGCCGCTGCGTCGCCCGCGAGCGCGGTGCTCGACTACAGAACGCCGGTCCGCCGAAGGCGCGAATTCAATGCGATTGACCAAGAACTCGCGAAGGGAATGCGCGCACGGGTGGCCGAGGCGCAACGCCTGAAAGTTCGGCTATCGGTCGACCAAGTCATGGGGCACACCAGATACTGGCACTCGTTCAAAAGACATCGTGACCGGTTCCCAGCGACCGTCGCGGCTCTTGAGGAGTACCGCGCATCAGACGTGGCATGGCGGCAAAGGGGTGGGCGTGGTGCCGTAGCCGTCAAGGAGTCCAGCGCTTCGCGTGGCCGCGGGGATACCGCTGCACGCTGACCCAGCTTGGCCATAGCCTGGAGATGACGTCAATGCTGACGCTCCTGCTCGCGGACCGCGTTCGAGTTGGTCTGTCGCAGATGTACTTCGACATTGGAAGCAATGGGCTGTTCGATAGGCAGTATGTCGTGCTGCCCGATGTTCAACTGCCCACGGACGTCGCAGCCGAGGTCGCACTGAAGCCAGTGTTTGACTTGATGGCGCATTCTTGCGGACTCAGAGGCTCGCTGAACTACGACGAGCAAGGCAATCGGGCGCCCGCGCGGTAGCTGGGGCCTAGCGGCGCGAGCGGTGACGCTGCCGCAGAACTCATTGCAACTCGCCCCATATGGCGCAGAACCGTTTGTCTGAGCGGTGGCTGGTGAGAGAACCGGCCCAGACGAATCAAGGGCTTGGAAGCGTTCAGCTCGACTGTCCACAGGCATGGCTGATTTCGTGAACAAATGGTTCTGCGCTGGGGTCTCGCGCCTGAGGCCCATCCGAGGTGTCTCCAGAATGCGCGCATGTCAGAGGGTGGGAAGCAAGGTGGGGACGCCACATGGTGGGCGGTGGGCATCGAGAGATGCGATGGGCGGCTCTGTGCCGTCATGCAGCGTGAAGACGAGTCGAGAGTGTTGGCGCCGCTGGACGCGCTTCTGACAAAGGGGCTGCCCTCAAAACAACCTCGTCTCCGACTCATCTCGGTGGACTTCGCGGACTTCGAGACGGCTGACTTTGGAGAGCTCGTGCATGTCCTCGGCGGTCCAGCGTTGGACGTCACACAGCACGAGGCATGGTCGTTCAGCATCGGAGGTCGCCGGTACGTCCTACCGGCACTGGCGCTGATGCGGGCCGTCTTCCGACCACAGACAAAGGCGCTTCCTCGACTGTTCCAGGCCCAGGGGCTTGATGCAATTTGTGGACTTGTCCCGGGCGGGGTGGCCTTCAACTACCACCTCACGTCTACCAACTACCTCGCCACGTTGGCGGCAATCGTGGAGCCCTTCACGTGGATGCACTCGTTCCTTTCTGCCAGGCAGATGGCAGGGAGCGTGTACCAACACGCACTGGCCGGTCGGATTTCAATCCAGCTGCCGCGGGCGAAGGCCCGCCTCTCCGTTCGAGGCGTTGAAACAGACTCAGCCTTTTGGGTCACTCACGTCAACCTAGCGTCCGTAGAGGCACTAGAAGAGCCTCTGCCCCATGCTGAACACCTGACAACCCGCGACTTTTCCTTTGTCAGCAAAGAGCGCCTCCGTAGCGAGTCATCGGAGCTGGGAGACGAGACTCCGCAGTTGGAAGTTGGCCAGTCACTCCCCCTGCGCGATGGCCAGAGCGATGTCTCTGACTGCGAGTGGGAGCAGTTGGAGGCAACCCTGCGCTCGAGGCGAAGAACGAGATACGACGAAAGGGAAATACTTGACGGCATCCTTGCCAAGTTATGTACGGGCATCCCATGGCGCGATGTTGTCTACAAGGCTGGCACCTTTTCCACTGCAAGCCGCCAGCTGGCGTCGTGGCGCCAGACCGGTAAGTGGGACACGGTTGTGCGCGTGATATCGGCCCGAACTGCTGACCTCAGCGACCGGGCGCCGCATGTACCGACTCGGTCTGGGGATGCCGTGGCCAAGAGCTACGCACGCCTGAGCGATGAAGAGTGGGCCAGTTTGCGTAGGCTCGGACTAAGCCAGCACAGAAATCGAAAGTACGACCTGCGCGAGTCAGTCGACTTCATCCTGCAGCGAGAGCTCACTGGTGAGCCCTGGAATCTTGAGCGGTACGAGGGAGCGTCGCTGAACAAAGCTGCGTATCAGCTCGCGTACGTTTGGCGCAAAAGCGGCAAGCTGGCCCAGTTGCTGGAGGCTTTGCAGAGAATGCGCGTACATCTGCGCGCCGCCGAGTGCCTGTAGCGCACTGCGTCCTGGAGAGACGCTTGAACCGCCCTCACCGGCTGATTGTCGTCACGACAGTCCACTCCCCTTCTTCGGCCCGGTCTTGAGCGATTTCCCGCTCTCTGCTTCGACACGAATGCCGAGGGCGATGTAGCGCCTGTACAAGTCGTTCTTGCTCGTCGGTGTGTGGAACGCCTCGACTCGGAGTTGACTGTCGACCTTGGGGTCGATGTGGCATGTTCGCAGTACCAGGATGTTCTCCGACAGCGGTGCGTCATCGAGCGACATCGTTCCCGCCTTCACCGCGTTCATGCCAGTCCGCAGGTACGTGCGAAGTAGCTCGGCCTTGGAGACTGCGCGCTCTTCAGCGCGGTCGCGAAGCAGGTCATCCACCGCAGGGTCCAGGTAGATGGTCCGGAGGATGAGCTTGTCGTCTGACATATACATATGTATATGAAAAGCACTCCGTTGATGTCAAGTGCTTCTGTGATGACGGACGCCCGGACGGCTCGGCACTGCGTTTTCCATCATCTTTGGACGGATTTGCGCGTACATGATGGAAAGTGTGCTGTGACAATGACTTAGGCGCGTTATGGGTCAAAAGTACAATTATGGTTTCCGCCATAATTTTCCATAGTGGTAGCGCCGGCACGCTTCGGTGTCGGGAAGCACTTCCCGTTGGCGACGTACTCTTTTGCCCGAAAATGGTGCGGGCTGCGTTTTCCACCGACTTTGGACAAAATTGCGCGTGGTCGGTGGAAAGTGTTTAAACACAAAGACTTAGATGGCTTGTTTTGCTGGCAAGAACGCGTTCTTCCACCAACTCTGCCGTTTGGGACTCACTCACAAGGCTGCGTATCAGCTCGCGTAGGTCTGGCGCAAGAGCGGCAAGCTGACCCAGCTACCGGAGACTTTGCAGAGGATGCGCGAGATGGGGAACTCGCGCTGAAGGCGGCCAGCAAGGCCGACCGGCGCAGAACCATTTGTAGTTCGCGCAGGCTGCAGCGCAGGACCGTTTGCCTGTCCCTCAGGGACGATGTAATGCCCCCAGCGCAGAACCATTTGTTGGCGCCGTTTTCGCAGTTGCACGCCTGTCTATAAAAATCAACAACTTAGTAAACCCTCCAGCGCAGAACTCAAATGTCTGCCACCAACGAACGCCATGCGCGCGGCATGGCGTTCTGGCTGGGGCGATGGCGTCACCGCTTCAGCGGCGGGCCAGGCGCCCGGTCAGCGGCTTCAGCGATTGCCCTGGCCGCCCTGGCGGCTGATGTCGTTGTTCTGGTCGCGCGAGGGCTCGCGCTGGCCACCGCCCTGCTGCGACACCTGGCTGGGCGACCCGCCCGGCTGCTTCTGCCGCGACCCGGGACCCTGGTCCTGCTGCTGCTGCTGCTGCTTGTTGCCGTTGCCGGGCTGCTGGTTCTGGTTCACGTTGGACATGGAAGAACTCCTTCAGTTGACATGCACGACGCCGGTTCGCGGCGTCGCCATGCCCACCTTAGGCCTCTGGCAAATCAGGCCCGTAGGAGAAGGCCGCGCCTGCCCCACCGTTACATGACGGGTGATGCGGTGATGTGCCGCCACGCAACGGTGCGGGCCGCGAATGCAACAGATGCAAGCAGCCTCAAGCCTGGCGCGCATGGCTCTGCGTCAGCGCCTCCCAGGCGTGGCCGTCGGGCTCGCGCCAGCAGACGATGCGCCCGCCCACCGAGGTGTTGACCTGGAAGCCGGGCGGGCATGGCGGCTCCTTCAGGCCTTGGCGCACTTGGCGACGGTGTCCCAGGTGCGCGTGGTGATGTCCTTGCCGAAGGTCTTCTCAAGCAGCTGCATGAAGACCGGCCCCTTGGCCTCGGGCACATAACTGCAGAACACCTCGGCGCCGTCCAGGCCCCAGATGCAGGCTTCACCGTGCATGTGCGGCAGTTCGATGGGGCTGGCCTTCAGCGGCTCGCGCAGAAAGGTCACGACACGCTTGGACCCGGCGCGCAGCTGAAACGCGGTGAACGGATCGGCGGCGATCAGCTGCTGCAGGTGCTGGCTGGAGCGCACATGCGTCTCGAAGTGCTTGCCCATGCCTCGCTGCATCGCGGTCTCGACGCGCCTGCGCAGCGTGGCAGCCGATGCGGCGCGCGGCGCGTCGAACGCGACATTGCCGCTGCTCAGCAGCGTCTTCACGTTGGTGAAGCCGGCGGCCTCCAGACTGCGCTGCAGCTCGGGCATGCGGCAGCTCATCGGGCTGACACCTCGGAGCAGGGCGACGTAGCGGGGCATGGCGGGTGCAGGGTTGGAGAAATTCACACGCCGCATGCATTCGCCGGCGGCTGCTCGCTGTCAGGCCAGCAGCTTCCCCGTGGCGGGATAGCGGCGATGTCGAATCTCCTCGTCATTCAACGTGGGGCCCTGCCACACCTGCGCCTTGCGCGCCCTGGTGCCGAGCGCGAGTTGCCGCAATGCCTGAATCTCGATCTGCGTCAGCCCGCCCTCGTAGTCATCGATCGGATGCATGACGAACTCGGGCGAGGGCATGAACGCGCGGCCACCGTAAAGGCTGCGGACCGCATGTTTCAGCAGCAGTTCGGCAATGACGAAGTCAGCCACCAGCGTGCGCGGATGCAGCAACGGATTGACGACCACCACATCGGTTTCGGCCGCGTGCGCGCGCGCCTCGTCGCCCACGGCTCGGATGGTGGCCGGCCGTCCAGGCGGCCGGTGGATGGCCACCTCGGGCACGTCGTCGAACATGGCACCGGAGTTGGGATCTCGGACCCTCAGCCGTCGCGGTGACAGCTGGACGTAGAGGACAGGGTTGAAAAGCCGGCGGAGAAGGTCCATGCGTCGAACAGTCGTCATGCCATGAAGCCCGAACGATAACTGCACTGTCAGCCGGAATTGCCTGGACTCACGACCGTGCCACATCGGCCAGCGCCCGCCGCGTCTCGTCATCCGTCGGAAACAGGTGCTCCACCTTCAGCGACGCCAGCGTGATGTCCAGCGGCGTGCCGAAGCTGGTGATGGTGGAGAAGAAGCTCAAGGTCCGCCCGTCGGCCGCGCGCAGGCGGAAGGCCAGCACCGGCAGGTTGCTGCTGCCTTCAGCCGCCGCCCAGGGCTGCAGCGTGGGGCGCAACTCGTCCAGCAGCGTGCGCAGCCGCGGCAGGTGCTCGGCCTCGCGGCTGGCGCGGGCCCACATCTCGTTGCACAGCCAGGCCTCGTCCACGCACAGCGCGCGCAGGCCGCCGGGCACGAACATGGCACGCAGCAGGTTCATAGGCTGCCCCAGCAGCGCCTCCGCCTGCGGGCCCATCAGCGCCAGCAGCCGCGCCACGCCGGCGTTGGCCATGACCACGTTGTACTCGCCATCCAGCACCAGCGCCGGCGCGGCGCCGTCGGCATGGATGAGCTGCTCCAGCGCGGCGCGCACCGGCGCCATCTCGGGCGCGTCCAGCGCGCGCTCGGCGTGGGCGGGCGCGTAGCCGGCCGCGAGCAAGGCCTGGTTTCGTTCTTCCAGCGAGGCGCCCAGCGCGTCAAGCAGCGCGATCAGCGTCTCGCGGCCGGCGCGGGCGCGGCCGGTCTCGATGCAGCTGAGGTGGCGCTGCGACACGCCGGCGCGCAGCGACAGCTCCAGCTGGCTGACGCGGCGCGACTTGCGCAGGGTGGCGAGGGTGGCGGTCATGCGGCGCATTCTGCGGTGCGCGGGCGCGCGACGGCGATGACCTCCGAGGTCATTGCGGCGATGCGCGCGGTTGCCGAGCATGACGCCACCTTCAACCCTCATGGAGAAAGCCATGCGACCCGCACTGATCCTCGTCTTCGCCGCCTTCGGTGCCTACTCGCTGTACGCGATGTGGGAGATCGGCTACTTCGGCATCTGGCAGGCCGGCATGGCCAACATCGGCACCTGGCAGCTGCTGCTGGACTTCGTCATCACGTCGCTGCTGCTCGTGGGCTACATGGCCCGCGACGCACGGCACACCGGCCGCACGCTGTGGCCTTACGCGTTCGTCACGCTCACGGCCGGTTCGTTCGGGCCGCTGCTGTACCTGCTGCTGGCACCGCGCGAAGCCGGCGCGCGGCCGGGCCGCGAGGCGACGGCCTGAACCGTGGCCCGCCCGCTCAGGCCGGCTCCACGACCACGCGCGGCCAGCGCTCGGCGTAGCGCTTGCTCGCGCAGCGCTGCCGGTAGGTCTGGACGCTGACGCGCGCCGGGTTGCGCCGCACGCGCATGCCCAGCAGGTCGGCCAGGCCCAGCGGCGCAATGACGTGCAGCGCATCCCGCGCGTCCAGCCACACGCCCACGGCCGTGGCGGGCTCGGGCCAGCTGGCAATGGCCTCGTCCAGCGAGCGCAGCGGCGGCACCGCATGGCCGAAATGCTGCTCGAACCACAGGTGCACGCCGGCCTGGTTGGTGACCTCCCAGGGCAGGTCGAGACCCTGCCGCTGCAGGCGCTGCTGCAACGCGGCGTCACGGGCGCGATCGAGGTCGGCGGCGCAGAAGTAGGCGAAATCCACGTCGGCCAGCGCGCTGGGCCGGACATGGCCGTGCAGCGCGTCCCACACCAGGTTGCGCAGCGCCCCGGCACCGATGCACCAGGAGTCCAGGCCCAGCTCGCGGCCCGCGCGCAGCGCGGCCATGAACCAGGGCGTGGCGCGCACCAGCGCCTTGACGCGATCCTGCTCGCTCAAGAGGCTTTCTCGCGCTCCTGCAGCGCCCGCCACATGACCTTGCCGGTGGCGCTCTTGGGCAGGCTGTCGGCAAACTCGACGACGGCGGGCACCTTGTAGGCGGCCATGTGATCGCGGCACCAGGCGCGCAGCGCGTCGGCGCTCAAGGCTTCGTGGCCCGCGCGCCGCACGACGATGGCCTTCACCGTCTCGCCGCGGTAAGCGTCGGGCGCCGACACGATGCAGGCCTCGGCGATGCCCGGGTGGGCGTGCATCAGGTTCTCCACCTCGCTGGGCCAGACCTTGAAGCCGCTTGCGTTGATCATGCGCTTGAGCCGGTCGGTCATGAAGAAATAGCCATCGGCGTCCACGTAGCCGATGTCGCCGGTGCGGAAGAAGCGCTTGCCGTCGAAGTCCATGAAGGCGGCCTCGGTCGCGTCGGGCCGGCCCCAGTAGCCGTCGAACACCATGGGGCCGTGCACGATGATCTCGCCGCTTTCTCCGGGCGGCAGCTCCTGACGCGTGTCGGGGTCGATGACGCGCGCGTCGCAACTCAGGTAAGGCACGCCCAGACACTGCTGCTTGGGCGCGTCGTAAGGGTTGCCATGGCTGGGCGCGGCGGTCTCGGTGAGGCCGTAGCCCTCCATGTAGCGCAGGCCCCAGCGCTGCCACAGGCGCTCGGCCACCGCCTGCGGCATGGCCGCGCCGCCGCCACCGATGGTGACGATGCTGGACAGGTCGAACTGGTCGACCTGCGGGCTGGCCAGCATGTCGATGACCATGGTGGGGATGTTGGTCCAGCGCGTGACGCGGTACTGCGCGATGAGGCGGGCCGCGTACTCGCGCTGCCAGCGCGGCATCAGCACCAGCGCGGCGCCGCAGGCCAGCGCGCCGTGCATGACGACGACGATGCCGGTGATGTGGAACATCGGCAGCACGCCCAGCACCACGTCCTCGTGGCAGGCATTGGCCCACAGGCTGCCCGCGAACACGTTGTGCTGCAGGCTGCTGTGGCGGTGCATGCAGCCCTTGGGGTGGCCGGTGGTGCCGCTGGTGTAGGGCAGCAGGGCGAGGTCGTCGGCACCCACCTCGGTGACGGGGGGTGTGCCGGTGCAGGCCAGCGCGTCGGCCCAGGGCGTGGCGCCGGCGGGCAGGGCGATATCGGCTCTCAGCCAGTCGGCCCAGCCGGGCGGCAGTGACGCGCCGTCGACGCGCCCATCGGGCAGCACCTCGGCCAGCCGCGTGACGAGCAGGTCATGCGCCGCCATGCCGGCAGACAGCCACTCGGCCGTGAGGTCGCTGCTGGTGATGGCCAGCACGGCGCCGCTGTCGGCGATGAGGTGCTTCAGCTCCGCGGCGCGGTTCATCGGATTGACGGGCACCACCACCGCATTGGCGCTGAGGATGGCGTAGTGCGCGACGACCAGCTGCGGGCAGTTCTGCAGCCCCACCAGCACGCGGTCACCCCGGCCGATGCCGCGCTCGGACAGCCAGGCGCCCAGCCGCTGCACCTGCGCCAGCAGTTCGGCGTAGGTGGTCGCGTGGCCCAGGAAGTGCAGCGCCGGCCGCTGCGGGAAGCGCCGCGCGCTGACCGCCAGGTTGTCGGGCAGCGCCGTCGCGGGCGGCGCGATGGCGTGGGGCACGCGGGCGGGCCAGAACCGGTGATGGGCGCGGGTCATGCAGTCGTCTCCGTCTTGCGGGCCACCACGAGATAGACGCCCAGCAGCGTCACGCCCATGCCGGCGATGGCTTGTGCGCCGAGTGTCTCGCCGAACAGCAGCCACGCCATCACCGAGGTGACAGAGGGCACCAGGTACATGGTGCTGGACACGGCCGTCACGCGGCCGTGGCGCAGCATGTAGAACATCAGGCTGATGCCGCCGGCCGTCAGCACCAGGATGCTCCAGGCCATCGCGATGAACACGTCGCGCATCCATTCGATGCGCATGGGTTCCAGCGCCCAGGCCAGCGGCAGCGTGACGGCCAGCGACGCCGCGAACTGCACCACCTGGCCAGTGCGCAGGTCGAAGTGCGGCACGAAACGCTTCTGGTACAGCGTGCCGCCGGTGATGGCCAGCAGCGCCATCAGGCACAGCAGCAGCGGCGTGCCCAGGCCGGCGCCGAGGTTGAGCTTGTGCCAGATGACCAGCAGCACGCCCGCCAGTCCCAGGGCCACGCCCAGCCACTGACGCGGCGCGACGCGCTCGCCGATCAGCGGCGCCAGCGCCGCGACCAGCACCGGCTGCAGGTTGACGATGAGGGCTGCGGTGCCGGCCGGCAGGCCCTGGCGGATGGAGACCCAGACGCCTCCCAGGTAGATCGCCTGGATGGCGATGCCGGCGAGGGCCAGGTGGGCCATGTGGCGCACCGGCGGCCAGGCCGCACGCGCCGCCAAGGCCAGCCCCAGCATCAGCGCCACCACGCCGGCATAGCGCCAGGCCAGGAAGGTCAGCGGGTCGGCGTAGGGCGCGGCCAGCTTGGCGACGATGTAGCCGGTGGCCCAGATGAAGATGAACAGCGGCGGTGCGAGGCGGTCGAGCAGGGACATGCGGCCATCATGCCCGCGCCGCCCCAGCCGGGCGCTGGTCATCGGCCGCGATCAGCTCGCGCAGGCAGCGCAGGCACAGGCACTGGCCGGGGTAGTCGTGCGCCAGCTGCGCGCGCAGCGGCTCGGTCAGGCGGATGCCGAAGCAATCGCATTGGCCGGCATTGGCGCCGCATTCAAAGCCGCCACCGCAGCGCGGGCAACTGGTGGCCAGCGGCACGCCGCTCATGCGCGGCTCTCGCGCAGCGCGGCGTCGCAAAGCTCGCCCAGCACGCCCATGTCGATGTCGGACAGGCGCTTGACGTAGATGCAACCCTTGCCGGTGCGGTGCTTGCCCAGCCGTGCCAGCAGCGCCGCGTGCGTGCTGGCGTCGCAGCTCAGGTAGAGGCTGATCTCGGCCTTGCCACTGGCGAAACCGATCTGGAAGATGTCGCCCTCGCGGCCGCTGTCGTAGACGTAGTGGCGGTGGCCGAAGCCCACCATGCGGCCCCACATGACGGGCGGCTGGCCGCTGGCGTGCTGCATCAGCGCGATCAGCGCCCGGCAGTCGGCCGCGCGCGCCTCGGGCTGGGCCGCGCAGTAGGCCTGGACGTCGGCGTCGGTCGGGACGGTCTTGTTGGCCATGCTGCGCTCCGGGTCAGAGCGGCGATTGTGGATCGTCGAACGGGGGCAGCGGCGTGGCCCGCGCCAGCGCCATCCAGGTTGGGAAATCGGGCTTGCACGCCTGCCGCGGCGCCGGTCGTGCAAGCTCCAGGTGGCTGTCGTGGCCGATCAGCACGCCGTACTCGGCCGGGATCTCCTCGGGCTCGGCGATGCCGGCCTTGATGACGAACCAGCACTGGCCGCACAGCGCGCGGTAGGCGGCGGACTTGGCCGGGCGGCGCAGCTCACCCAGCAGGTCGGCGCGGCTGACCTTGATCTCGTGGATGGCGGGTTCGAGGTAGTCCTCCACCGTGCTGTGGCGGATGGAGTAGACGTCGGGCATGGCGTTGACCCACAGCGTCTTGCCGTCCTCACCGGGCAGCCCGGCACGCAGCGCAAGGCCGCGCCAGGCGATGCGGCCGGCGCGCTGCATCTCCGTGGCCACGCGCTCGACCAGGCCCTCGTGCGCATCGCGCACCGCGCGGTTGCGGGTCAGCGATTCGGCGATCAGCGCCACGCCGGTGTCGGTCACACGCAGGCGCTCGCGGCCGTCGGCCTCCTGCAGCCGCTCCGCCCAGCCGGCCGCCAGCAGCTCGACCTCGACCAGGTCCTGACAGGGCCAGCCGGCGCTGCGCCAGAGCTGGCGCAGGCGCTGCAGGTGCAGGCGGGTAGGTGTCGAGGGCATGGCGTGATCTTCGCGCCGGAATTGAAAAAGCCCCCGGCCGGTGGGCGCGGGGGCTGTTTGCCGAAGCGGCGTGGCTTACGGGCGCTCGCGCTTGGGCAGGGCGCTCATGCCCGGCACCGGCGAGTTGGTCGTGGCCGTCGTGGCGGTGTTGGGCACCGCGAAGAAGGTCCAGACGCTGTTGGCCGGGAAGGCCAGCGCGGTGTTGGTGTAGATGGGCGTGGCCGAGGTCGGCACCGTCACGTCCACCTGCGAGCCGGCCGTGGAGCCGATGCTGTTGGGCGTGGAGGCCGTGCCGGGCAGCACGTTGGACGCGACGGAGCTGAAGTCGACGTTCAGCGACACGCCCGAGGTCTGCGTGGCAATGGCGTTGACCAGGCGGACCTTGACGTTGCCGCTGACGGTGGGCAGGCGGTTGTCGTCGTCCAGCACCGACAGCTTGGGGTCGGCCGGGTCGCCCCAGACCAGCAGCGTGGTGTCCTTGCCGGCGGTCAGCGTCGGCGCCGTGAACGTGCGCGCAGCGCCGTTGACGTTGACGTTCAGCGTGCTGGCGCCGGAGGCGGTCGTCACGTAGTCGCTGATCAGCGGGCTGATGGCCGTGCTGAACATCTGCTGGCCGTTGATGGTGGCGCCGACGGTGCCGCCGTTGGCCAGCGCCGCGACGGTGCGCACGCGGCTCTGCGTGTTGGCGAAGTTCTTGACCGCGCCCTTTTGCACCAGCGTGATGCCGTTGACCAGCACGCCGCCATCGGAGGCGGTCAGGATCAGCGTGTTGACGCTGGCCGAGTCCAGGGTCACGGCCGGGATGTCCAGGCGCAGGTCGCTGCGCTTGTTGTAGCCGGTCACGCGGACACGGAAGGTGCCCGAGTTGATCTGGATGTAGCCGCTGCCGGCGCCGCCGGACAGGTTGGTGGTCAGCGCGGTGGCGGTGTCCAGCGCGTCGGTGGCGGTCGTCACGTAGACGTCCAGCGCGCCGGCGTCGGGGGCCAGGTTCAGCACCAGCAGTTTGGCCTTGTTGGCCTCGGGCACCGTCTCGGCTTCCTGCAGCAGCGTGGTGCGCACGGCACCGGCGAAGCCGTAGGTGATGTAGGTGTAATTGGTGTCGCCACTCAGCGAGGGCGTCGTCGCGGCGATGCTGGTGCCGACGTCGCTGGTCAGCACCTTGGTGGCCGTGTTGTTGGTGTCCACGCTGCCGTACTCGCCGGCGGTGGCGTAGGCGACCTTGCTGTTGATGGTCTTGTCGTTGACCGTCAGGTCCAACTGCGCGTAGGAACGCGTGGCGTTGAGCAGGCGCACCTGCGTGTTGCTGCCGCCACCGCCGCCGCCGCCGCAGGCGGTCAGGAAGGCCGTGGCCGACAGGCTCAGCGTCAGGACCAGACGGGTGGTCCAGGGGGTGAATCGCATCGAAAACTCTCCGAAAAAACCAAACCGCCGGGCCGATCGCCTGAAACGCGGACTCGCGATTAGAACTCAAGCCAGACAACTCGCCATTACCGCCGTCTATCGCCGGGTGAAGAACTGTTGCTGGAAAACCCGCAGCTTCGTTGGAGCGCCCACTCCAATCCATTCGTCACCCCGCTGGCTAGCATCGGGCGCATGAACTACCCGCACCTCCTCGCGCCCCTGGACCTCGGCTTCACGACGCTGAAGAACCGCGTGCTGATGGGCAGCATGCACACCGGCCTGGAGGATGGGCGCAAGCATTTCGAACGCATGGCGGCCTATTTCGCCGAGCGCGCGCGCGGCGAGGTGGGGCTGATCGTGACCGGTGGCTTCGCGCCCAACATCGAGGGCTGGGCCAAGCCGTTCGCGGGCACGCTGGCGACCTCGGGCGCGGCGCGGCGCCACCAGCTCATCACGAATGCCGTGCACGCCGAGGGCGGCAAGATCGCGCTGCAGATCCTGCACACGGGCCGCTACGGCTACTCGCCGCTGTGCGTGGCGCCGTCGCGCATCCAGAGCCCGATCACGCCGTTCACGCCGCGCGAGCTGTCGGCAAGAGGCATAGAACGGCAGATCCGCGCCTTCATCCGCTGCGCGAAGCTGGCGCGCGAGGCCGGCTACGACGGCGTGGAGGTGATGGGCAGCGAGGGCTATTTCATCAACCAGTTTCTGGTCACGCACACCAACCAGCGCACGGACGACTGGGGCGGCAGCTACGAGAACCGCATGCGGCTGCCGCTGGAGATCCTGGCCCGCATGCGCGAGGCGGTGGGGCCGGACTTCATCATCATCTACCGGCTGTCCATGCTGGACCTGATCCCCAACGGCAGCAGCTGGGACGAGGTGCTGGAGCTGGCCCGGCGCGTGGCGCGCGGAGGGGCCTCCATCATCAACACCGGCATCGGCTGGCACGAGGCGCGCATCCCGACCATCGCCACCAGCGTGCCGCGCGCGGGCTTCGCGTGGGTCACTGCCAAGCTGCGCGCGCAGCTGCGGGCCGAAGGCATCACGACACCGCTGATCACCAGCAACCGCATCAACACGCCGGAGGTGGCCGAAGGCGTGCTGGCGGACGGCTCGGCCGACATGGTGTCGATGGCGCGGCCCTTCCTGGCCGATCCGCACTTCGTGAAGAAGGCGCGCGAGAACCGCGCCGACGAGATCAACACCTGCATCGCCTGCAACCAGGCCTGCCTGGACCACACCTTCCAGCAGCAAATCTCCACCTGCCTGGTGAACCCGCATGCGGCCTACGAGCAGCTGCTGGTGGTGCGGCCCGTCAAGGCCGAAAAGAAGCGCATCGCGGTGGTGGGCGCCGGCCCGGCCGGCCTGGCCGCGGCGACGACGCTGGCCGAGCGCGGTCATGCGGTGACGCTGTTCGATGCCGCGGCCGAGATCGGCGGCCAGTTCAACATGGCCAAACGCGTGCCGGGCAAGGAGGAGTTCAGCGAGACGCTGCGCTACTTCCGGCGGCGCATAGCGATCACCGGCGTCGCGCTGAAGCTGGAGTACCGCGTCTCAGCCGACGACCTGAAGGGCTTTGACGAGGTGCTGCTGGCCACCGGCGTCAGCGCGCGCGACCCGAAGATCAAGGGCCAGGCCGAGGGCCAGGCACGCGGCCAGGTGTTGAGCTACATCGACGTGCTGCGCCACGACCGACCGGTGGGCGCGCGCGTGGCCATCGTGGGCGCGGGTGGCATCGGCTTCGACATGGCCGAGTACCTGCTGGAGGCCGGCCACTCGCTGACCCTGGACCCGGCCGCCTGGCGCAAGCACTGGGGCGTCGGTGACCCGGAGCAAGTACGGGCCGGGCTGCTGCGGCCGGCGCCCGAGGCGGCCTCGCGCCAGGTCACGCTGCTGCAGCGCAAGACCGGCAAGCCGGGCGCGGGGTTGGGCAAGACCACCGGCTGGATCCACCGCGCCGCGCTGAAGATGAAGAACGTGGACATGTTGGCCGGCGTCAACTACGAGCAGATCACGGCCGAGGGCCTGTGGGTCAGCTACGGCGAGAAGCGGACCGATGCTCAGCTGATCGAGGCCGACACCATCGTGCTGTGCGCGGGCCAGGAGCCGCTGCGCGAGCTGGAGGCGCCGTTGAAGGCGGCTGGAGTCAGCGTGCACCTGGTCGGCGGCGCGCTGGAGGCCGGCGAGCTGGATGCCAAGCGGGCGATCCGCCAGGGCACCGAGTTGGCCTGCCGGCTGTGACCGCCGGCGGCTTCAGCTCTGGGAGAGCTCCCACAGCTGGTACAGCGTGTCGCAGTCCTGCTCGGAGACTTCCAGGCCTCGGGACAGGTCGAAGCTGGAGTCGTACCAGCCGCAGTCGATCTTGGGCGTGCTGGCGGCGCCATTCACGGGACGCGTCGGCACGACCTGCGGCAGCTTGGAATTCACCCAGGGGAACTGCGAGGAGCTGAAGAATTGCATGGCGGTCTCCGGTTTGAGGGGGCCGACGTCGTGGAAAACGTCACACCCTCAGCATCGGCGCCAGGCCTTTTCCCGCCCATCACCCAGAGGGCGGAACGAAGAGGGGGCCAGCGCCCCACATCCCCCCGGCTCCCCCCAAAAGAGGGATTAAAAATGGGGTCGGAGTCAATTACTCCCGCATGCGGCTCAGCTCACGATGGGCATCGCTGCCTATCCAGCGAGCGGACTTTTCGCATCGCTGCGCGAGCGTTTGCGCCAATGTGAGCGCGGGCTCACGCAAAGCCGGGCTGCGCTTGCCGATCTGGCGCAGCGCCCAGTTGACGGCCTTCTTGACGAAGTTGCGCTCGTCGCCGGCCGCGGCTTCGACGAGCGGCAGGCGGGCCAGGAAGTCGGCGTCCGGCCGCGTCTTCTGGTGCACCGCGGCGACCGCCAGCAGCGCGAAGCCGGCGCGCTTCTCGAACTCGGGTTCACGGGCCGCCCAGCGCGGGATGGCGTCCCAGGCGAGCGGGCTCTTCACGAAGGCGTTCAGGCAGGCCTGGTCGCAGACGTCCCAGGCCCGCATGCCGGCGACCCAGTGGTCCATCTGCTCGACGGTCAGCTTCGCCGGCTCGGCCACCAGGCCGGCCAGGATCTGCGCGTCGGGAATGCCGCTGTCCCACAGCGCCAGCGCCAGTTCGTGGTCACGGCCGAACTCGCGCCCCAGCGCGCGCAGCGTGGGCACGGCCAGGCCCAGCCGCCCCGCGCCGGTCAGGCCGAAGCGGGCAATGCCTTCCAGCTGGTCGGGGCGGGCCTGGGCGCGCAGCGCGGCCAGCGCTTCATCCACCCGGGTTCCGTACTTCTTATTCGGCATGCACGGATTCTGCGGCGCGCGGCCGAAGCAGAATGACGGCTTCGACACGATCGACCCACTGCACCGATGAAGCTCACCCCTCGCTTCGCCGCGCTGGCTGCCGCAGCCCTGCTGGCCACCGCGCCCCTCGCCCACGCAGCTGCGGGCCCCGGCCCGGGCGTGTCCTGGCAGGCCGCCGCGGCGGACGCCGACATCGACCACGCGTTCGCGCGGGCCAAGGCCGACAAGAAGCCCGTGCTGCTGTACTGGGGCGCCAAGTGGTGCCCGCCGTGCAACCAGCTGAAGGCCACGCTGTTCAACCGCGCGGACTTCATCGAGCGGAGCAAGTCCTTCGTGGCCGTGAGCATCGACGGCGACGCGCCCGGCGCGCAGAAGCTGGGCACGCGCTTCAAGGTGCGCGGCTACCCGACGCTGATCCTGTTCAACCCCAACGGCCACGAGATCACGCGCCTGCCGGGCGAGGCCGATGCGGCCCAGGTGATGTCGGTGCTGCAGCTGGGCATGTCCAGCGGCCGCCCGGTGAAGGCCGTGCTGGCCGACGCGAAGGCGGGCAAGAAGCTGTCGGCCAACGAATGGCGCCTGCTGGGCTTCTACGGCTGGGAGACCGACGAGCAGCAACTGCTGCCGGTGGGCCAGCGCCCCGCCACGCTGGCGCAGCTGGCCAAGGCCAGCGAGGGCGCCGATGCCGAGACGGCCACGCGGCTGTGGCTGAAGTCCATCGGCGCGCTGGGTGAAGGCAAGACGGCCGACGCCAGCCAGCTGCCGCGGCTGCGCGCCGTGCTGGCCGACGCCGCCCAGGCCCGCTCGCAGGCCGATGTGCTGACCAACGAGACGGCCGACCTCGTCAAGGCGCTCACGCCGCAGGCCGGCGATGCGCGCAACGCGCTGGTGGCCGAGTTCGACGCCGCGCTGAAGCGCCTGAACGCGGACGCGACACTGTCCCGTGCCGACCGGCTGAATGCGCTGCAGGCCCGCATCGAGCTGGCCCGGCTGGCTAGCGCCAAGGACGAGGTGAATCCCACCGGCATCCCAGCGGCCCTGCTGGCCGAGGCCCGCGAGCAGACCGCCCGCGCCAACCGCGAGATCACCGACGGCTACGAGCGCCAGGCCGTCATCACCCAGGCCGCCTACGTGCTGGGCCGCGCCGGGCTGTGGAAGGACAGCGACGATCTGCTGAAGTCCGCGCTGGCCCGCAGCCACTCGCCCTACTACCTGATGAGCCAGCTGGGCGGCAACGCCCGCAAGCAGGGCCGCAAGGCCGATGCGCTGCGCTGGTACGAGGAAGCCTTCAACAAGAGCGAGGGCCCGGCCACGCGGCTGCAGTGGGGCTCCAACTACCTGGGCGCGCTGGTGGAGCTGAGCCCGGAGGACACGCCGCGCATCGAGAAGGCTGCGGCCCAGCTGTTCGCCGAGGCCGAGAAGGACCCCGGCGCGTTCTACGAACGCAGCGAGCGCTCGCTGAAGAAGGTGGCCGACCTGCTCGCCGGCTGGAACAGGGGCGCCCCGCAGGCGGCGGCCGTGGGTCGGCTGCGAGCCCAGCTGGACGGTGTCTGCGGCAAGCTGGACGGCAGCGACGCCAAGGCGAAATCGGCCTGCCTGGGCCTGATGAAGAAGGCCTGACGCCCCATGGACGAAATCAGCGGTCTCACGGGAGGTGCGGCCGCGGCGGCAGCCTCGGCCGACCTCGCGGGCCTGGCCGCCGACAACGCGGCGCCTGCCGGCAAAGGCCACCACGCGGCCAGCACCACCTGCCTGAACTGCCAGGCCGCGCTGGCGCCCGGTGCGCGCTTTTGCAGCCAGTGCGGCCAGGACACGGCCAACCATCCGCCGTCGCTGATGGAGTTCACGCACGAGTTCGTCAGCCACTACATCGCCGTCGAAGGCAAGCTGTGGAAAAGCCTGTGGGGCCTGATGGCCCGGCCCGGCTTCCTGACGCGCGAGTACCTGGCCGGCCGCAAGCAGCGCTACGTGCTGCCGCTGCGCCTGCTGCTGACGCTGGGCCTGCTGTTCTTCCTGGCGCTGAAGTTCGTGCCCGGCAGCACGCACACGCTGGGGGTGGACGACGAAGTGGCGCAGGCGGTGCCCGCCGAACCCGCATCGGCAGCGTCCGCAGTGTCGAAGGCTTCCGCCAAGCTCGCCAAGGTGAAGCAGAAGATCACCGAGCGCAGCACCGCGGACATGACCATCCTCAGCCCCGATCTGGCCGCCCAGCTGCCCCAGGGCGCGCAGGACCGCATCCACCGCGCCGAAGCACACTGGCGCGCCGACCCCAAGGGCTCGCTGCGCGCCATGGGCTCGACCATGCTGGGCCTGGCGCCCTACGCGGTGCTGTGCTCCCTGCCCTTCTTTGCTGGCCTGCTCAAGCTGCTGTTCTGGCGCCAACCCTATGGCGCCCACTTCGTGTTTGCCATGCACCTGCACGCGGCCTGGTACGGCATGCTGCTGCTGGCGGTGCTGCTGCCCTGGGGCATCGTGGCCGTTGCCGTCTGGGCCTGGTCCAACCTCTATCCCATCGTGGCGCTGAAGCGCGTCCACGCGGCCGGCTGGGGGACGACGGTACTGCGCGCCGCGCTGCTGGCGGCGCTGCACTGGGTGATCATCACGCTGGGCCTGCTCACCCTGACGATGGCCGGCGCGCTGGCGACGAGCTGAGCGGCGCTAGCAGGAAAACGGGGGTGGGCGCCGCAGGTCGGCGTCCACGTCCATCAGCACGCTGGCCAGCTCCAGCGTGCGCCATAGCGACTCGGGCATGGCCATGATGGCCTCGGGCGTGCGCGCCCGGCCGACCCAGGCGCCGATCTCGGCATGCTGCGAACAAGTGAGCAGGCCGCGATCCCGCATCTCATCGAGTGTCTGCACGCTGGGCCCTCAAGGCTGCACGACGAAGGCGTCACGACAGCATAGACGCCATTCGCCCGGCCAGCACGCCATTCGCGCGCCTGCCTTCGCCGCTCGCCCGTGTGCGTGCAGGCGGCCCCGGCGAGCGGCTGATACTGAGCGCCATCCCAACGACAAGAAGAGATTGGCATGCGTGATTGGCAAAGGGGCGCGCTGGCGCTCCTGATGGCAGCGGGACTGGGAGGCACGGCCACGGCGGCGACACCGCCGCTCAAACCCTGCCGCATCTCCGGCATCCCCAACGAGCTGCAGTGCGGCAGCATCCAGCGCCCGCTGGACCCGGCGCGGCCGGACGGCGCCAAGATCGAGGTGCACTTCCTGGTGGTGCCGGCGATGGCCCGCAACAAGCAGCCCGACGCCGTCTTGATGCTGGCCGGCGGCCCCGGCCAGAGCGCCATCAACGTGGCTTCACGCGTGCTGCCGCGGCTGTCCCGGCTGGGCAACCGGCGCGACCTGGTCTTCATCGACCAGCGCGGCACCGGCAAGTCCGCGCCGCTGGACTGCCCCGACGACAGCAAGCTGCCCATCACCGAGCAGCTGGACGAGGCCGCACAGATGGCACGACTGGAGGCGTGCCGTGCCGGCCTGGAGAAGCTGCCCTACGGGGACCTGCGCTTCTTCACGACCACCGTCGCGATGCAGGACATGGACGCCGTGCGCGAGACGCTGGGCGTGCCGCAGTGGAACCTCGTCGGCGGCAGCTACGGCACGCGTGCCGCGCTGGAGTACCTGCGCCAGTTCCCGACCAAGGTGCGCCGCACCGTCATCGACGGCGTGGCGCCGCCGGACATGGTGCTGCCGGCCAGCTTCTCCACCGACGGCCAGGCCGCACTGGACCAGCTGTTCGCCGCGCACGCCAACACCCACCCCACGCTGCGCGCCGACTGGCAGGCGCTGCTGGCCTCGCTGCCGCGCACCATCACGGTGGCCCAGCCGCTGACCGGCCAGCCCGAGCGCTTCACCTTGGACCGCGAGCTGCTGCTGCGCGCCGTGCGCCCGCCGCTGTACCAGCCCATGCTGGCCTCCGCATTGCCGGCCGCCATCCAGGCTGCCGCGAAGGATGGCCGCTTCGAGGGCCTGTTCGGGCTGACCTCGGCCTTCGGCGGCGGCAAGGCCATGCGCCTGGCCATGGGCATGCATTTCTCGGTCATCTGCGCCGAGGACGTACCGCGCCTGGCGGATGCGGCCGACCAGCCCGGTGCCGAGTTCGGCCGTGCGGCCGAGCACATGTATGCCCGCGCATGCAAGACCTGGCCCCGCGGCGACGTGCCGGCGGACTTCTACAAGGTGCCGCCCGCACCCAGCCCGGTGCTGGTCATGAGCGGCGGCGCCGACCCGGCCACGCCGCCTCGCCACGGCGAACGCATCGCCAAGGCGCTGGGCGCCGGCCACCCGGAGCGTGTGCAACACCTCGTGGTGCCGCAGGCCGGCCACGGCGTCATGGCGGTGGGCTGCGTGCGCGACCTGATGTTCCGCTTCATCGACGCCAAGACCGACGCCACCGCCCTGCCCCAGGACGGCAGCTGTGCGACGCGCATCCCTCGCCCCCCCGCCTTCCAACCCATCCAGGCCCCGACGACCGGAGCGGCGCAATGATCGAGATCCAGGACGTTCACAAGCAGTTCGTCTCGCGCACCGGCGCGGGCCTGTTCAAGCGCGGTGACAAGCGCATCGTGCATGCGGTGCAAGGCGTCACGGTGTCGGCCGCCAACGGCCGCATCACCGGCCTGCTGGGCGCCAACGGCGCCGGCAAGACCACCACGCTGCGCATGCTGGCCGGGCTGCTCGCGCCGGACAGCGGCCATATCGCCGTCGACGGCATCGTCGTGAAGGACGCGCCGCTGAAGGCGCTGGCCCGCATGGGCATCCTCGGTGACGCGCATGGCCTGTATCCACGGCTGTCCGCGCGCGAGAACATCGTGTACTACGGCCGGCTGCAAGGCATGGCGCCTGACGCCGCCAACGCGCGCGCCGACGAGCTGGCGCGGCTGCTGGAGATGCAGTCCATCCTGGACCGCCGCGCCGACGGCTTCAGCCAGGGCGAGCGCATGAAGACGGCACTGGCCCGGGCCCTCGTGCACGACCCCGCCAACATCGTGCTGGACGAGCCCACCAACGGCCTGGACGTGCTGGCCACCCGGGCGCTGCGCGAGGCCTTGCGCTGGCTGCGCAGCCCCGAGGGCGGAGCCAAGTGCATCGTCTTCTCGACGCACATCATGCAGGAAGTCGAGCAGTTATGTGACGAAGTGGTGGTGGTGTCCAAGGGTCGCAGCGTGACGCACGGCAGCGTGCCGCAGTTGCTGGAACAGGCGGGCGAGACCCGCTTCGAGGACGCGTTCGTGAAACTGGCTTTCCCCGCCGAGGTGGCAGCATGAAACAGGCTTTGATCGTCTTTGCCAAGGAGCTGGCCGACGCGCTGCGCGACCGGCGCACACTGCTGCGCATGCTGATCCCGGCGCTGCTGATGGGGCCGGTGATGCTGATGGCGCTGTCCGGTCTGATCGCGTCGTTCGAGGAGCGTGCCGAGAAGCGCGAGGTACTGGCCGTGGGCATCGAGGCCGCGCCCACGCTGAAGAACTTCATCGAGCGCCAGACCTTCACGGTCAAGGCCGCGCCCGCCGACTACGAAGCCCGGCTGCGCACCACGACGTTGCTGGAGCCGGTCATGGTGGTGCCGGCCGATTTCGAGGCCAAGCTGCTGGCCGGCGAGGCGCCGACGGTGGAGATCGTCAGCGACAGCGCCAACCAGCGCGCCGGCGCGGGCGTGGGCTCCCTGCACCGCCTGCTGGGTGGCTTCAACCAGGAGCGCGCCGCGCTGAACCTGGCGATGCGCGGCGTGTCGATGGAACTGCTCAAGCCCGTCGACGTCGAGGAGCGCGACCTCGCCAGCGCCCAGGCCCGCGCCACGCGCATGACCGCCATGATCCCCATGTTCATCATCATGGCCGTGCTGTACGGCGCGCTGACCGCGGCGCTGGACAGCACCGCCGGCGAGCGCGAGCGCGGCTCGCTGGAGCCGCTGCTGATGAACCCGGTGCCGCACAGCGCGCTGGTGTGGGGCAAGTGGGGCGCCGTCGCGCTGATGGGCATGGTGGTGGCGCTGCTGTCGAGCTTGAGCTTCGTGCCGGCGCAATGGCTGCTGAAGAGCGACAGCCTGCAGGCCATGTTCCAGTTCGGCATGGGCGAGGTGCTGGCCTTCTGGCTGCTGCAGATCCCGCTGGCGGCCGGCCTGTCGGGCCTGCTGATGGCGCTGGCCATCCGCTCCAAGACCTTCAAGGAGGCGCAGGCCAGCAGCACGCTGATCGTCACGGCCGTCAGCCTGGCGCCCATGGTCAGCCTGCTGAACCCCGGCGGCGACGCGCCCTGGTACCTGTGGGTGCCAGGCCTGGCGCAGAACACGCTGATGCTGGCCGTGCTGAAGGGTGAAGCGCTGCGCTGGCAGCAGGTGCTGCCGGGCGTGGTCATCGGCTTCGCGCTGGCGGCCGTGGCGCTGGCCTACGTGGCGCGCTCCATGCGCGCTGCAGTGGCGCGATGAGGTGAGCCCCTCGCCCGGTCGCGCTCTGCTGAACGCAGGCGTGCCCGGTCGCCCAAGGCGGGCCGGCTTGGGGCGGCCCGGCGCCCGGCCCGCACACGCTAGGCTCCGCCCATGGCACACGGTCTCCGAATGAAGTTCATCGCCCCTCTCGCCCTCGCCCTGGCCGGCTGCGCCAGCCTGGAGCCCGCGGCGCCGGCCGACTACACCGGTCCCACCGTCAACGTGGCGGACCAGGCGGTGCAGGTCAACGGCCAACTGCTGCACGTGTTCGAGATGACGCAGGTGGACGGACGCCGCCTGGCCACCACCAGCATGGCCACCGTGCGCGCCAACCAGGGCCGCGGCTTCTCGGTGACACCGGTCGCGCTGACCAACGACGTGCCGCTGCGCCCGGCGCGCGTGCGCCTGAAGGCGGTCACGCAATACGGTGCACCCATCCTCGCCATGACGAACCCGACCTGCCAGGTCGACGGCGAGGTGCTGTTCACGCCCGCGGCCGGCAAGGCCTACCGGGTGGCGGGCCGCATCGCGGCCGACGCCTGTGAGGCGTGGATCGAGGACCTGGCGACACAGCGGCCCGTGACCGACAAGGTCAGCGGCAAGGGCACGAAGTCCTAGCCTGGAGCCGCCGGGCCGCGGCGGCCAGCAGCGCCCGCGAGTAGGCGCGGCGCACACCCAGCAGCGCATGGAACGCCCAGCCCATGCGCGCCTCGCCATCCGGCCCCGTGCGCCGCGGCACGACGGCCGAGCCGAACCACAGCCGCGTGCCGCCACCTTCGGCCACCTCGGTCTTGAACCAGGACCGCGTGGCTCACGTGTCCTCGTGCATCAGCAGCTCGTGGTCGGTGCGCGCCTGGGTGGTCCACGCCGCAAAGCGCTGGCCCCGGCCTTGCGCCAGTTCCCTTGCAGCCCTATCGCTGGACGGCCGGCCCAGCAGCGTCAGCACCCAGCGCTCCAGCTTGAACAGCCGCGTCGTGTAGAAGGCCTCGACGAAATCGGCCAGCGAGACGACGCGCGGAAGGTCCAGCGTGTAGGCATCGGCAAAGGCCCGGCGCTCGGCCGCGAGAAGGGCCAGCAGACTGTCCGGCGGCGGTGTGCTCTCGGTTGGCGTCATGGGCACGAAGCCTCGTGCGAGCGAACCGCCATCGCTGCGATAGCGACAAGCGAATGGCCAGCCTCGATGCGAATAATTAGCATTTGGCTATTCAATCTTGAGAATCGATAGACATCATGGCCAAGACCCTCAGCTTCGGCGTCATGCACCTGATCACAGCCTTCAGCGTCACCTATGCGTTGACCGGCAGCGTCACCATTGCCGGCGCGGTGACCTTCATCGAACCGCTGGCCAACACGGTGCTGCACTATTTCTTCGACAAGTACTGGGACCACCCGCGCGCCCAAGCCTTCCGGGCGCGCTGGAGCGCCGGCAACCGCCAGCCGCAGCCCGCCGGCTGAGTTTCAGCGCAAGCCGTCCAGCAGATTGCGTCGCAGCGTGGCCTCGTCGGCAATGCCGTTCTGGCGGCGCATCAGCTGGCCATCCTTGAAGGTGAAGAAGGCGGGCAGCCCGCCGACGCCGTACTGGTTGACGAAGTCGTTCTGGGTCAACGTCCCCCAGGGATGGAAGACCGTGCGTGCAAACGCAAAGCCACCCTTGGGCGCCTCGGCCGCAGCCAGGCTGTTGAAGACCGGGTTCGAGCGCACGCAGTAGCTGCAACCGGGATCGAAGGAGCTGAGCTGCACGACCACCCAGCCCTTGGTCTCACGAACCCATGCGCCGAGGGCGGCAGGGGCGATGTTCTCCACGCCCGGCACAGCGACCACCGCGGGAGGTGCGGCAGGGCTCGCGCGGGTACGGTCGGGCGGCGGCGGCAGCGGCGCATCGGCCGCCGGGGCACGCTGCTGCTCGACGTAGGCCAGCAGGGGCGCGCGGTCCAGCTGAGCGGCGGTCACGGTCTTGACCACCGACACATAGGCCCCCTGCCCCTGGCCCACACGGACGGCCACGACGGCGTCCGGCCGGTGGCCGATCAGGTACAGCCCCAAGTCGCCAAAGGCGCTGTAGCTCAGCTTCTTGGCCAGGTCCAACTCGTGGAACCAGTAGACCGACGCATCTCTGCCGCCACGGGGAGGCTTGCAGGGGATGTCGCAGATGGTGACCAGCTCGAAGCCCTGCTCACGCAGCTGGCCGGCGTAATGGCGGCCGATCAGCAGCGGACTGTCGTCGGACGGATGCTTGTACTGCTGCATGGACACCTTGCCCTCGTAAGGCAGGCGCCAGCGGCTCTCGTTCTTGCCCTGGGTCCGTTCGGGCGGAGAGATCGGCAGCGCGCCGGCCTCCAGCGGGTTGTCGTAGCGGCCCAGCTCCTGCGCCCGCGGATAGGGTCGCAGTTCGGTGGCCTGGGCCTGCAAGGCGCCCAGCAGCGCGGCGGCGGCCAGCAGGCTGGCGCCGTGGCGGCGTGTGAATCTCATGTCGCTCCCTGATGTGTCGCCGTCGACCGGCGCGGCGGCAGTCTAGGAGGGACGGCCCACGGCACTGGCCGCCGTTCTAGGGAGCCTGGGTTACGAGCTGTGAGCCGGCTGGCTCGGGGCGGTCTGCTCCTCCATCCAGCCCAGCCAGCGCATCGCCTGCCCGCGGCTGTCGCCGCACATTTCCTCGTGCGGCGGCAGCGAGCCACAGACGGCCGGACGCTCGGGCCGGCCAAAGATGCGGCAGCGCAGCTCGTCGTCCAGCTGCACGCAGCGCACACCCGCCGGTTTGCCGTTGGGGTGACCGGGGATGGGCGAGCTGATCGATGGGGCGATGCAGCAAGCGGCGCAGTGCGGGCGGCAATCCATAGGGCGGAATTGTCCCTGCGCCGCCCTACCGGACGGGGTGACTTATCCACAGCCCCTTCGTAAAATTCGCGGTTCGCCTGGGCGCCCCGTCCAAGCGATCTGCTCTTCCAGGACCGAGATGCTCTACCCCAAGGAATTCGATGTCATCGTCGTCGGCGGCGGCCATGCCGGCACCGAGGCGGCGCTGGCCGCCGCGCGCATGGGTGCGCAGACGCTGCTGCTGACCCACAACATCGAGACCCTCGGCGCGATGAGCTGCAATCCCAGCATCGGCGGCATCGGCAAGGGCCATCTGGTCAAGGAGGTCGACGCGCTGGGCGGCGCGATGGCGCTGGCCACGGACGAAGGCGGCATCCATTTCCGCATCCTGAATGGCTCCAAGGGCCCGGCCGTGCGCGCCACCCGTGCCCAGGCCGACCGCATCCTCTACAAGGCCGCCATCCGCCGCCGGCTGGAGAACCAGCCCAACCTGCAGCTCTTCCAGCAGGCGGTGGACGACCTGATGGTGGAAGGCGACCGCGTGGTGGGCGCCGTGACGCAGGTGGGCATCCGCTTCCGCAGCCGCACCGTGGTGCTGACGGCGGGCACCTTCCTGGACGGCAAGATCCATGTGGGCCTGAACAACTACGCGGCGGGCCGGGCAGGGGACCCACCGGCGGTGTCGCTGTCGGCGCGCCTCAAGGAGCTGAAGCTGCCCCAAGGGCGCCTGAAGACCGGCACGCCACCGCGCATTGATGGGCGCAGCATCGACTTCTCGAAGTGCACCGAGCAACCCGGCGACGGCATGCCCGGCGGCGTGAACGAGGGCACGGTGCCCGTGTTCAGCTTCATGGGCAATGCGCACATGCACCCCCAGCAGGTGCCCTGCTGGATCACCCACACCAACGAGCGCACGCACGAGATCATCCGCAGCGGCTTTGACCGCAGCCCCATGTTCACCGGCAAGATCGAGGGTGTAGGCCCGCGCTACTGCCCGAGCGTGGAAGACAAGATCAACCGCTTTGCGGACAAGGACAGCCACCAGATCTTTCTGGAGCCCGAAGGCCTGACCACGCACGAGTACTACCCCAACGGCATCAGCACCAGCCTGCCGTTCGACATCCAGTACGACCTGGTGCGCAGCATGCCGGGGCTGGAGAACGCGCACATCCTGCGCCCCGGCTACGCCATCGAATACGACTACTTCGACCCGCGCTCGCTCAAGAGCAGCTTCGAGACGCGCCAGATCCAGGGCCTGTTCTTTGCCGGCCAGATCAATGGCACCACCGGCTATGAAGAGGCGGCGGCCCAGGGCCTGTTTGCCGGTATCAATGCCGCGCTGCAGTGCCGGGGCGACGCGCCCTGGCTGCCCGGCCGGGACGAGGCCTACCTGGGCGTGCTGGTGGACGACCTCATCACCAAGGGCGTGACCGAGCCCTACCGCATGTTCACCAGCCGCGCCGAATTCCGGCTGCA
>CAMLKW010000003.1 GCA_946480605.1 uncultured Roseateles sp.
CCACCAGTCGCCACCCATGGCCGCCACCGGCCCCAGCGTGAACTGCTGGGTCTGCCAGGACGCGGGGGCATCCGCGGGCGCATTCGCGGCGCGCTGCGGCTTCAGCAGGGTCTCGGCACCGACGCAGTTGTCCGGATACAGCAGGTTTTTCTCGCACAGATGCAGGGCGAGGACGGCGTCCTGCGCCGTGCGGCTGACCAGCGTCACCGTGACCGGGCCCGGCGCCGGCGCAGCGATGCGCTGGCTCACGCGGAACTGCTCGCCGCGACCCAGGATGTGCTTGCCCGCGGTCAGCGCCAGAAAGGCCTCACTCTCGTCGGTGCGCAGCCGGTAGTCGCCCACCTGATAGTTCTCGGGTCCCTCGTACAGGTTGCTGGCCACGAAGCGGCCGGACCCCTTGCCCAGCAGCCATTGCCGCCCGCCGTGCAGCAGGCGCAGGCCATCGTGCCAATGCGTCAGCCGGGTCTGGCCGTCCTCCTTCCAGGTCGCGACGCGGTCACGCAGATAGGCGCCGCCCCCCAGTGCCGCCACGACGGCCATCACCAGCAGCAGCCCGGCCACCAGCAGCGCGCGCTTGCGCCAGCCGGCGGCGCCGGTGCTGCCGCGACCTTGCAGGGGCCACAGCCGTTGCTCCAGCAACATGGCTGCGAACACGCCGGCCAGCGCCAGGCCCGCGGCCAGCGAGGTCCAGCGACCGGTCGTGCCGCCCCAGTAGTCGGCCACGATGACCATGGTCGCCAGCAGCCAGAACCAGGCCGTGGTCACCAGCATCACATGGATGGGCCGGGTCTGGTCGGGCTTGTCCAGCCAGCGCAGCGCCGCGCAGCACAGCAGTGCGACGACGTTCAGCACATAGGCGGCCTTGGGCACGGCCGTGGACAGCGCCCAGCTCGCCGCGCCCAGCAGCAGCGCCAGCAGGCCCCCCATGATCAGTGCCGTCAGCCGTTGCCCCAGCCTGGGTCGCCACAGGCTGGCGGGCAGCATCAGCAGCACCACCATGACGAAGAACAGCGCCAGCAGGCCGCGGTAGCCGCCACCGCCGAACACCAGTGTTGCGGCCAGCGCAAAGGCCGCGGCCATGGCCAGCGCGCCCATCTTGGCCAGGCGCGGCAGCGGCTCGTCCACGGCGCCCAGCGTGCTGTCGGGGTGGCTGCTGCTCTCCGGGCCGGAGCCGGCCGCGCGGCGGCGCTGCGCGTCGGCCAGCATGACCATGGGCAGCAACGCCAGCGGCAGCGCGAGATACACGCCGCGCGAGAACGTCGTCAGCACCGCGTAGACCGCCAGCAGCGTGATGCCCATGCCGATGGCGAAGTGCCAGGGCGAGCGCGTGCGCAGCAGCGCCAGCAGCGCGAACGGCAGTGTCAGCACCAGGAAGCCGTCCAGTGCCGCGCCGCCCACGTGCATCTCCCAGAACAGCGCGGTCGTGCGGTAGTCGGTGGAGAAGTCCAGCAGACCCGTGTAAGCCAGGCGCTCCCACAGCGCCGCGGCGCAGCCACCGGCCAGCGCCAGCACCAGACCCAGCAGCAGCCCGCGCGAGAAGCCGCGGGGCCGCGCGGCGGCCGCGGCCGTCCACAGCGGCAGCAGCGCCAGCACCAGGAACAGGGCCTTGGCGTTGCGCACCGAGTTCATGGCCTCGTGATAGCCATGGAACCAGCCGAACTGGAAGCCGCCGGCGTCGGCAAAGCCGCGCTTGACGCTCCACAGCGTGGACAGCGCCAGCGCCAGCACCAGCAGGAGGGCCAGCGGCGAATAGACCAGGCCGTGGCGCCAGGCCGGCGCGCGGTCGCGGGCATTCAGCTGCAGCGCATAGGCCAGATAGCCGCCGCAACCGCAGGCGGTGACCAGCAGGTCCATCTCCTCGAAGCTGATCCAGCCGCTCCAGGGCGCCAGGCCGATCAGCGGCAGCGGCGCGAACAGCAGCAGCGGCGTCTTGACCCAGAACAGCGCCGCGGCCAGCACGGCCAGGCCCCAGGCGGCAAGCGCCAGCGGGCCGGACAGCGGGTGGTGCCAGGCCAGCTCGGCGCCGACCAGGCCCAGGCTCAGCCCCCCGACCAGCGCCAGCCATTGCGTGCGGGTGCTGGGCAGCCTGAGCTGCAGCTCGCCCAGGCCCAGCAGGCCGGCGGCCGGCGTGGCGCCGACGGCGGCCATCAGCGCTTGCGCCGCAGTGCGGCCAGCAGCCCCAGCCCGCCCAGCAGCAGCACGGCGCTGGCCGGCTCGGGCACGGCGGTGACCTGGATGTTGTCTATGCCCACGATCTCGGTCACACCGGCGTGGAACTCGCCCTTGAGCGTCAGGCTGGTCACGTTGGCCAGCACGCTGGCCAGTGGCGCACCGCTCCAACCGGCGGCGGGCGCCAGCAGCACGCTGTAGCGATGCCACTGGCCGTCGGCCGGCGGATGGTTGGCGGCCACCATGTCCAGAGTCACCGAGCCGGTAGTGCCGGTGATGACCACCTCGCCGAACGGCCCCCAGTCGGGCGACTCGTTGTTGACGTTCAGCGCATCGAAGGACAGCGTGCCGCCCAGGAAGCCCGACCAGTTGCCCAGCCAGGGCGTCGGCGCCTGCAGCAGGAAGTCGTCGTTGCTGGTGTCGGTCACCCGCAGCCAGCCACCGCCGTTGCCGCCTGTGGCGACCCAGACCTGGGCACCTCCGTTGAGGGCCGTCCAGCCCTCGTCACCGGAGTCGAAACCCGCGGCCGCGGCGGCCAGCGGCAGGGTCAGGCAGGCGGCGGTCAGGAATGCGGGCAGCGAACGGACCATGGCGAACCTCCGGGATGGGGGCCGCATTGTTGCCGAGCGCCGTGCGCGGCGCACCCCCAAACAATCCCCCGGAACGCAGGCCGGCTCAGGACGTGGCGGTGCCCAGGCCCAGCAGGCGGCGCCACCACGCCGGGCGGCTGGCGGCCTTGGCCGCCGGACGGTCCGCGGCGGCGCTGCGCGGCGGGGCCAGGCCCAGCCATTCGCGCAGCTCGTCGGCCATACCCTCGGCGCCGCGCGTGCGCAGCTCGGGCGACTCGGCCATCGCCGCGCGCAGCAGCGCGTCCAGCTTGAGCTGTTGCTCCTCGCGCAGCAGCGGCCACAGGTCGCCGGCGCTGCCGCGCAGCGGCGCGGGGCCCTTGGGCGTGTCTTCCCAGCCGCAGATCAGCACGCGGGCGAAGGCGCCCAGGCCGTAGACCTCGCTGGCCAGGCTGGGCGGGCCGCCGGCGCGGCGCTCGGGCGCGACGAAGGCCGGCGCGGCGCCCAGGCTGAGGCCGCGGTCGAAGGGATCGGTGGGGTCGGGAATGCGCGCCAGGCCCAGGCCCATCAGCCGCACCTGGCCCTTGGGGCCCAGCCACACCATGGAGGGGTCCAGCTCGGCCAGCAGCCAGCCCTGCTGGTGGGCGGAGCGCAGCGCCTCGCAAAGCTGCACCAGCAGCTCGATGCGCTGGCGCAGGCCCAACTGATGCAGCTGGGGCAGCAGCGGCTCGCCGTGCTCGCCTTCGATGATCAGATAGGGATGGGCGTCGGGCGTCACGCCGCTGTCGCTGGGCACGGCGATGTGCGGGTGCTGCAGCCGGGCCAGGTCGCCGGCCTGGTCGGCATAGCGCAGCATGACGCCCGCGCCCTGGTCGCTGCGGTCCAGCACCAGCACGGCCGCCTTCTGCTCCGTGGCCATGCCGTGGTGCGCGCCGTACCACTGGCCGGCGTGGGCCTGCTCGCCGTCCGGCAGCGGTTTCTCCAGCCGCCAGACGCCCAGCACCTGGCCCTCGTCCAGCGGGGCGGCGGCGGCGGGAGGTGGCAGCTTGACGTTGGGCATGCGCATGCACCGCATATTAGGGGTGACCCGGAGGAGGCGGCCATCCCACGCTGTCACAAACCGGGTACGCCCGCGCATTCGCTCACGGCGACCGCGACGGTGGTCGTTGTCGAAAGCTGGGGCGGGCGGCCTCCGGGATACTGGATCTCGGGCACGCAATAGCCATACCCACGCCATCCCATGCTCGCCGTCCTCGCCACGACCTTCCCCTTCTTCGCGCTGGTGCTGTGCGGCTGGCTGGCCGCCGAGAGCGGGCGGCTGCCGGACGCCGCCATCCCGGGGCTGAACGGCTTCGTGCTGTTCTTTGCGCTGCCCTGCCTGCTGTTCCGCTTCGGGCGCGACACGCCGCTGCTGGAGCTGCTGAACCCGGCGCTGCTGGGCGTCTACCTCGCGGCGGCGCTGCTCATCGTGTTCTTCACGATCGCGGTGACGCGGTCGCCGCAGCTCGGCATGAAGGACGCGGCCCTGGGCGCGCTGGTGGCGGCATTCCCCAACACCGGCTTCATGGGCGTGCCGCTCATCGTCGCGCTGCTGGGCGCCCCGGCCGGTGGCGTCGTCGTCAGCACCATCCTGGCCGACCTGTTCGTCACCAGCTCGGTCTGCATCGCGCTGGCCCAGGCCGGCACCAACCTGCGCGCCGAGCGCGCCGCCTTCGTGCAGGCGCTGAAGGCGGCCGGCTCCAACCCGCTGCCCTGGGCCATCGCGGTCGGCGCCTTGCTCGGCGGCAGCGGGCTGGAACTGCCCGGGCCGCTGAACAAGGCGATCGCGATGCTGGGTGACGCGGCCTCGCCGGTGGCCTTGTTCACCATCGGCGCGGTGCTGAGCCGCTCGGGCCGCGCCAACCGCGCCGCCGGCCGCACGACGCCGCTGCGCCAGTACCTGCCGGTGGCGGCCATCAAGCTGCTGCTGCACCCGGCGCTGGTGTTCGGGCTGGCGGCGGCGGCCCGCTGGCTGGGCGCGCCGCTGTCGCAGGGCCAGCTCGTCGCGCTGACGCTGGCGGCCGCGCTGCCCAGTGCCAGCAATGTGTCGCTGCTGGCCGAGCGCTACGGCGCCGACAACGGGCGCATCGCCCGCATCATCCTGGCGTCGACGGCGGCGGCCTTCCTGAGCTTCAGTGCGCTGGCGACGCTGCTGATCGCTCCAGCGGCAGGCTGACCATCACGCGCAGCCCGCCGCCGTCTCGGTTGGCCAGCGCCACGCGGCCGTCGTGCGCCTCGGCGATCTCGCGTACCAGCGCCAGCCCCAGGCCGGTGCCGCCCGGCGCGCCCGGCTCGGCGCGCTTGGTGGAATAAAAGGGCAGCAGCGCCTGCGCCAGCACCGCCTCGCTCATGCCGGGGCCGCGGTCCAGCACCTCGATGCGCAGCTCGCCGCCGGCCGTGGCCAGCCGTAGCGTGATCTCGTCGGGGTCGCTGCCGGACTCGTGCGCGTTCTTGATGAGGTTGAGCAGCGCCTGCTCGATCTGCGCCGCGTCGAACCAGCCCGGCTCGGCGGGCAGGTCGCCGTCGCGCTTGAACTCGCCCAGCGTCGCCAGCCGGTCGAGGAAGGCCTGCCAGCCCACCGCCTCGCGTCGCGGCGCGGGCAGCTTGGCGAAGCTGGCATAGCCGCTCAGGAAGCCATGCAGGTGGGCCGCACGCGAGGCTATGCTGGCCAGCACCTGCGGCAGCCGCTCGGTGTCGCCGCGCCGGGCCAGTTCGGCGCCGCTGTGGGCCAGCGACGAGATCGGCGCCAGCGAGTTGTTCAGCTCGTGGCTCAGCACGCGGATGACGCGCTTCCATGTCGCGACCTCGGCGCGCGACAGCTCGCGCGTCATGCGCCGCAGCAGCCGCAGCCGGTGCGGCTGGCCCTGCAGCCGGAAGGCGTGCGTGCTGTGGTGGAAGGTCTCCTCCGCACCGTCCTCGTCCAGCTTGACGGCGAACAGGCGGTCGGCCTCGCCGGCCAGCGCCTCGCGCAGCGGCTCGGGCAGTGCCGCGACGACCTGCGCGAAGTCCAGGCCGACCAGGCTGCGCCCGTCGCCCAGCAACTGGCGCGCGGCCAGGTTGGCGATGGCGATCCTGCCGCCGGGGCCGGTCAGCACCAGCGCGGTGGGCGTGTTCTGCACCACGGTGTCCAGCAGCAGCTCGCGCTGGGCCAGATGCTGGCGCTGCTCGCGCAGGGCCAGGCCCAGCTCGGCGTGCAGGCGCGCCAGCCCGGCCAGCTCGCGCGGGCCGTCGGCCACCAGGTTGAGGCTGAAGTCGCCGTCGCGGTAGCTCAGCACCGCGCCCTCCAGCGCGCGCGTCAGCCGCCGCAGCGGCGCCAGCCAGCGCGAGGCCAGCCAGGCCAGCAGCGGCAGCATCACCGCGACGGCGGCGCCCAGCGCGACGGCGTCCGTCAGACCCAGCCGGCGCACGCCCAGGATGACCAGCGGCGGCACGGCCGCCGCCGTCGCCAGCGACAGCAGTGCGCGCGCCCGCAGCGACAGCGGCGCCAGCAGCTTCATGGGTTGATGCCGTAGCGTTCCAGCCGGCGGTACAGCGCCTGGCGCGACAGGCCCAGCTGCGTCGCCGCGCGGCTGACGATGCCGCCCGCAGCGGCCAGCGCCGCGACGACGGCGTCGCGGCTGGGCTCGTCCAGGTTGCGCCAGGCACCACCGCCGTTGCCGTTGGCCTCTTCCAGCCCCAGCAGCGCGGGCGTGATCTCGCCGCCCTGGCACAGCAGCGCCGCGCGCTCCAGCGCGTTCTTCAGCTCGCGCACATTGCCGGGCCAGCGGTGCGCCAGCAGCGCGTCGCGGGCCGCGTCGCTCAGCCGCGCGCGGCCGGCCAGGAAATGCTCGGCCAGCGGCAGCACGTCGTCGCGGCGTTCGGCCAGCGCCGGCAGCTTCAGCTCGATGAGGTTGAGCCGGTAGAACAAGTCCTCGCGGAAGCCGCCGGCCTTGACCATCGCGCGCAGGTCCGCGTTCGTCGCGCTCAGCACGCGCACGCGGGTCTGGCGCGTCTTGCTGGAACCCAGCCGCTCGAACTGGCCGGTCTCCAGCACGCGCAGCAGCTTCATCTGGCCGGCCAGCGGCAGGTTGGCGATCTCGTCCAGGAACAGCGTGCCGCCGTCCGCCGCCTCGAAGCGGCCCACGCGCGCCTTGGCCGCACCGGTGTAGGCGCCGCTGTCGCTGCCGAACAGTTCCGCCTCGATCAGGTCGGCCGGCAGCGCGCCGCAGTTCAGCGCGACGAACGGGCCGGCCGAAGCCGCCGAGTTCGCATGCACGAAGGCCGCGATGCGCTCCTTGCCGGCGCCGTTGGGCCCGGTGATCAGTACCGGCACCGGCGCCGCGGCGATCTGGCCGGCCAGCTCCAGCAGGTTGGCCATGGCGTCCGACGCGAACACGACGCCGGCCAGGTCGTGCTTGCGCGCCAGCGCCGTGCGCCGCGCGGCGCGTGCCTCGCGCAGCTGCGCGATCTCGCGGTTGGCCTCGCCCAGTTCCAGCAGGTTCTCGACGGTGGCCACCAACTTGGCGTCGTCCCAGGGCTTGGCCAGGTAGTCGGCCGCGCCGGCCTTCACCAGCGCCACGGCCGCGTCCAGCCGCGTCCAGGCGGTCAGCAGGATGATGGGCAGGTCGGGGCGCTTCGCGCGTATCGCGCGGAACAGCTGTTCGCCCTCTTCGCCGGAGGTCGTGTCCGCCGTGAAGTTCATGTCCTGGATGACCAGGCCGAACGGCCGCGCCTCCAGCAGCGCCAGGCCGGCTTCAGGGCTGGTGGCGACGCTGGCTTCGATGTCGTGCAGGGACAGCAATAACTCCAGCGCCTGGCATACGCCGGGGTGGTCGTCGATGATCAGAACTCGTCGCATGGCGGCGGAGGATAGTAGGCTGACACCATGAGCGAGCAAAAGATCGAGCTGTACGACGGCCCAGCCGGCGGCTGGGGTGCGTTGAAGAGCGTCGCCCACCACTTGCACGAGCAGGGCGTGGCCGTGAAGGGTGCAAAGACTCTCCTGCACGCCAACCAGACCGACGGCTTCGACTGCCCCGGCTGCGCCTGGCCCGACCGCGACCACCGCTCGACCTTCGAATTCTGCGAGAACGGCGCCAAGGCCGTGGCCGCCGAGGCGACGGCGCGGCGGGCGACGCCCGAGGTCATTGGCGCGAAGACGCTGGCCGAGTGGGCCGAGGCGTCGGACTACGAGCTGGAAGCCACCGGCCGCCTGACCGAACCCATGGTCTACGACGCGCAGACCGACCGTTACCAGCGCACCACCTGGGACGCCGCTTTCGCGCTGATCGCCCGCGAACTGCAGGCACTGCCCGATCCCAACCAGGCCATCTTCTACACGTCGGGTCGCACCAGCAACGAGGCGGCCTTTCTGTACCAGTTGTTCGTGCGCGAGTACGGCACCAACAACTTTCCCGACTGCTCCAACATGTGCCACGAGCCCAGCGGCTCGGCGCTGAAGCCCACCATAGGCGTCGGCAAGGGCACGGTGACGTTGGCGGACTTCGAGCAGGCGGACTGCATCCTCGTGTTCGGCCAGAACCCCGGCACCAACCACCCGCGCATGCTGGGCGAGCTGCGCGCGGCCCGCAAGCGTGGTGCGCGCATCGTCAGCTTCAACCCGCTGCGCGAGCGCGGGCTGGAGCGCTTTGCCGACCCGCAGAACGCGCTGGAGATGGCGACGCTGGGCGATTCGCCGATCAGCAGCCACTACTTCCAGCTCAAGGTGGGTGGCGACTTCGCGCTGCTGAAGGGCATGTGCAAGCGCGTGGTCGAGCGCGAGGCGCTGGACCGCGAGTTCATCGCGCAGCACACGGCGGGATTCGACACCTTCGTCGCCGAACTGCGCGAGCAGCCGTGGGAGCCGCTGGTCGAAGCCTCGGGCCTGACGCGCGAGCAGATCGAACAGGCCGCCGACCTCTACGTCGCCGCCGAGCGCGCCATCGTCTGCTGGGGCATGGGCATCACGCAGCACCGGCATTCGGTGGCGACCATCCAGATGATCGTCAACCTGCTGCTGCTGCGCGGCAACCTGGGCCGCCCCGGCGCGGGCGTGTGCCCGGTGCGCGGCCACAGCAATGTGCAGGGCGACCGCACGATGGGCATCTACGAGAAGCCAGCAGCAGCCTTCCTGGACAAGCTGGGCGAGGTGTTCGGCTTCGAGCCGCCGCGCGAGCACGGCTATGACACGGTGGGTGCCATCCAGGCCATGCTGGACGGCAAGGGCAAGGTCTTCATCGCGATGGGTGGCAACTTCGCCGCGGCCACGCCCGACACGGCGGCCACGTGGCGCGCGCTGCGCCGCTGCGAGCTGACCGTGCACATCACGACCAAGTTCAACCGCAGCCATGTCGTGCATGGCCGGCAGGCGCTGGTGCTGCCGGTGCTGGGGCGCACCGAGATCGACGTGCAGGCCAGCGGCCCGCAGGGCGTCACGGTGGAGGACTCGATGAGCATGGTGCATCTGTCCGCCGGCATGAACGCGCCGGCGTCGGAGCATCTGCTGTCCGAGCCCATGCTGGTGGCGCGCATGGCCGCGGCCACGCTGCCGAACAGCCGCACGCCGTGGCTGGCGTTGGCCGGCGACTACGCCGCCATCCGCGACAAGATAGCCGCCGTGCTGCCCGACTTCGCCGGCTTCAACGAGAAGCTCAAGGTGCCGGGCGGCTTCCGGCTACGCAACACGGCGAGCGAGCGCGAATGGGTGACGGCATCCGGCAAGGCCCAGTTCAGCACGCATGGCCTGCCCACCGACCTCGCCGTCGAGCGCGTCGCCGAGCGGCAGCGCGACGTGCGCGTGTTCACGCTGACCACGCTGCGCTCGCACGACCAGTACAACACCACCATCTACGGCCACGACGACCGCTACCGCGGCGTCTACGGCCACCGCCGCGTGGTCTTCATCCACGCCGACGACATCCGCGACCTGGGCCTGAAGGCCGGCGACTGGGTGGACATCACCAGCCTCTACGTCGGCGAAGGCAGCGACGACGTGCAGCAGCGCCGCGCCGAACGCTTCCTGCTGGTGGCCTACGACATCCCGCGCGGCTGCCTGGCCAGCTACTACCCCGAGACCAACCCGCTGGTGCCGCTGGAGAGCTTCTCGCTGGTGGCGCGCACGCCCACGTCCAAGTCCATCCCGGTCGTGCTGAGCCCGCATGCGCGATGAGGACGCGCTGCTGAGCCTGCTGCTGGAACTGGACCAGGGCGAGGGCGTCGCGCTGGCGCGGCTGGCCAAGCGGCTGGATCAGCGCGTCAGCGTGCTGCTGCGCCTGGGCACGGGGCTGAGCGATGCCGTCGTCGGCGGCCTCCCGGGGCCCGGCTGGCTGCGCATGGCCTGCGATGACGCCGGCCGCTGGACCGCCCACCTCACTCCCACTGGCCGCGAGGCCGCACGCCAAAGGACTTCCGCGCCATGAAACTGCTGGGCCGCCTCACCTCCATCAATGTCCGCAAGGTCGCCTGGACCGCTCGCCTGCTGGGCCTGGACCTGCCGCGCGAGGACTGGGGCGCGGGTTTCCGCTCCACGCAGGAGCCGGACTACCTCGCGCTCAACCCCAATGCGCTGATCCCCGTGCTCATCGACGGCGACTTCGTGCTGTGGGAGAGCAACAGCATCTGCCGCTACCTGGCCGCCAGGCAGGGCGACACCGGCCTGCTGCCCGCCGAGCCGCGGGCGCGTGCCAAGGTCGAGCAGTGGATGGACTGGCAGGCCGGTGAGCTGAACAACTCGTGGCGCGTGGCCTTCATGGCGCTGGTGCGCGGCCAGCCGGCCGCGCCCGAGGCCGTCGCCGCCAGCGTGGCGAACTGGAACCGCCACATGGCCATGCTGGACGCGCAGCTCGCGCGTACCGGCGCCCATGTCTGCGGCGCCGGCTTCACGCTGGCCGACGTGGTGCTGGGCCTGTCCGCCCAGCGCTGGAAGAACGCGCCCATCGAACGCGTCGAGCTGTCGGCGGTGGAGGCCTGGCTGCAGCGCCTCGCGGCCCGACCGGGGTTTGCGGACTACGTGGGCAACGGCATGGCCTGAGGGACTGATGAGAGGCGCTCAGCCCGCAGGCTTGAGCATGCCCCGTCCCACCTGGCGGCCGCCCTCGTAGATGCCGAACTCCAGCCGGTCCTCGCGCAGCCTCAAGGTGTCCAGACAGGTGGCCGTCAGATCGGTCGTCTCGCCGGGATCGACCTTGTCGCGCGGCGGCGGCAGCTTCAGCGCACACGTGACGTCTTCCTTCAGTCCCGCAAAGCGCAGCTGCGGTCGGTAGCCGCTGTAGAAGGGGGTGTCCCGGCCGACCTGGCCTTGCCGGGTCAGCAGCGTCACGCTGGCAGGCAGGGGGCTGGCCTTGGGAAACTCCAGCGTCCTGGGCGCGGGCTCACTCGCCATGGCCAGGGGGGGTGACGCCGAAAAGGGCGGCGGCGATGCAGGCGGCCTGCAGGCCAGAGACACGGTGAGGCATGGGTGGGGCGGCCGCGTGGCCGCTGGCAAGCGAAGAGGCGTGGCATTGCAGCAGCGCCGACCTCGCGCAGCCATCCCTACGGTATCAGTCCAGCTGCACCGGCGCGAAGGGCTGCTGCCCGTCCCGTGCCGCGCAGCCAAGGACTTCGAGCACATCCAGCACCGTCGCCACCACGAGATCCGGCTCGCTGAACTGCGGGAAGTGCCCACTCTCCTCGGCCAGCACCTGGCGGCCCAGGGGCGACAAGGCCACCAGCCCGCGCTGGTGCGCGGCACGGGCCTGCAGCAGCGCAGGCCTGGTGGCCCAGCTCATCGCCGGCTTCGTGCCAGTAACGACGCGCAGGGGGACCGGCGGAAAGGGTGGCGCCGCAGCCAGTTCGGCAGCCGAGCGCGAGGTGTGCTCGGTCTCGTGCCAGTGCGGCGGCGGCACCAGTCGGCGCATCAGCCAGGCCAGGCCTTTCTGCAGTGCGTTCTCGTGCGCCTCCAGCGCCGTCAGGTCTTGCGGCGCCGTGGCTTCCAGCAGCACGACGCCAGCCACGTCCGATGGGTGCCGCCGCGCGAACAGCTGCGCCGCCAGCCCGCCGAACGAATGCCCCACCAGCACATAGGGCGGTGAGAGCTGCAGCGTGGCGAGCAGGCGGTGCAGCGCGGTCACCATCGCGCTCGCGGTCTGGTCCTTGGCAGGGCGCGCGCTTCGGCCGATGCCGGGGCGGTTGTAGGCCAGCGTCGTGGTGCGCGCCGCGATGCCTTCGAACACGCGCATCCAGCCCGCCAGGGGGCCGCCGGAGCCGTTGATCAGTACGACGGTGGGCGCGCCGGAGCCGGCACGCACCAACTCGACGGCATGGCCGTCGACATCGACCAGGGTGGCCGGGGGCAGCTTGGGCATGCGGCAGATGACGAGCCGTGGGGCCGCCATTCTGCGGCATGCCCTGCCACTGCGCGGTCAGGCCGTGGGCCTCAACCCAGCCGCACCGGCACGAAGATCTGCTGCCCGTCGCGCGCCACCAGCAAGGCCACCGACTTCGGTGCGTCCTTCATCGCCGCGCGCACCTCGTCCACGCTCTGCACCGGCTTGCCGTTCAGCGCCAGCAGCACGTCGCCCGCCTGCACGCCGGCCAGCTGGGCCGGGCCGCTCACGCGTTCGATCAGCAGGCCGCCGTCCAGCCCCGAGCCGCGCAGCTCCTGCGGCTGCAGCGGGCGCAGCGCCAGGCCCAGCTGGCCACCCTGCGGCGTGGCGGCGGCTTCCTGCACATCCTTGTCGGCGCGGCCCAGCGCCACGGTCTCGGCCACGCGCTTCTTGTCGCGCCACAGCTCCAGCTTCAGCTTGTCGCCCGGCCGCGCCAGGCCTACGCGGCTGGACACGTCGCCCGCCACGCGCACCGGCTCGCCGTCGATGTGCGTGATGACATCGCCCGCCTTCAGCCCGGCCTTGGCCGCGGCGCTGCCCGGCTGCACGCTGGACACCAGCGCGCCGTCCGGCGCCTCCAGCCCGAAGGACGAGGCCAGCGGCGCGGACAAGTCCTGCAGCGTCACGCCCAGCCGCGCGTGCTCCACCTTGCCGTGGGCCACGATCTGGTCCTTGACCTTCAGCGCCACGTCCACCGGGATGGAGAAGGCCAGGCCCTGGAAGCCGCCGCTTTGCGAGTAGATCTGTGCGTTCACGCCGATGACGCGGCCCGACGCGTCGAACAGCGGACCGCCCGAGTTGCCGGGGTTCACCGCCGCGTCGGTCTGGATGAAGGGCACGACGCTGTCGCCCGGCAGCGAGCGGCCCTTGGCGCTGACGATGCCCTGCGTGGCCGTCTGCTCGAAGCCGTAGGGCGCGCCGATGGCCAGCACGTAGTCACCCACCTGCACCTGCTTGGGGTCGCCCAGCCGCACGGTGGGCAGGTCCTTGGCGTCCACCTTCAGCACGGCGATGTCGGTGGCCGGGTCGCTGCCCAGCACCTGGGCCGAGTACTCGCGCCGGTCGCTGAGCTTGACGGTGACCTGCTTGGCCTCGCGCACCACATGGGCGTTGGTCAGGATCAGGCCGTCGGGGCTGATGATGAAGCCCGAGCCCTGGCCGCGGAAGGGCTGCGCGCCCTGCTGCGGCATGCGCAGGTTGGGGATGCCGCGGAAGAAGCGGAAGAACGGGTCGTCCTCCATGCCGGGGCCTTGCTGCATGACGGTCGGGCCCTCGGTCTTGTGCAGGCCGGCCACCGTGATGCCGACGACGGCCGGGCCCTGGCTCTGCACGATGGCGCGGTAGTTGGGCTGCGGTGCGCCGGCGGGCAGCAGCACCGGTGCCGGCGGGGCGGCCGGCACGGCGGTGGCTGCGGCAACGGGAGCGTCCGTGGGGGCGGTCGCGGCCGGCGCCTTGTCCTTGAACAGCGCGGGCAGGGTCCAGCCGGACGCCGAGGTGGTCAGCGTCACGCCGGCGCCCAGCAGCGCGGCGGCTGTGGCGGTCAGCGTGAACTTGGTGGTCTGGGTCATGGCGTGCTCCTCATCAGGGGCTGCAACAGCGCAGCCGACGAGGTCACTCTAGGCAGCGCGGGTGAGCGCTGGATGAGGCCAAGGTGAGGTGAAAGTTAGGGCGTGCAGCGCTGGCCTGCCGCCCATGTCACCGCCTGCTCCAGCAGCTGCAGGTGCTGCGGCACCGCATAGGCCTCGGGCCGGTGACCGATGGCCGAGTAGAACGAGCGCCCGCGGCCCACGCAGCGGGTCCAGGCGATGGGGTGATCGGCGTCCATGGCCAGGTCGCCGGGCGCGTAGCTGGCTTCGTCCAGCGTGGCCAGGATGCGCGCGCCGCCGGTGCGCGGGTTGTTCTTGAACGAGTACCACTCGTCGCTCATCGTCCAGCCGTCGCCCAGGCCCGCGACGATGGGGTGGGCGCGGTCCTGGATGACGATGCGGGCGTCCTGGAACTGCGGCTTCATCGGGTGGCCCTTGAAGCGCGCGCCGACCAGCGTGTCCACGTACCAGGGCCAGAAGCTCTCGGGGTCGCCGCCCGAGCCGTGCAGGCCCACGAAGCCGCCACCGCCCTCGACGTAGGCCCGGAACGCCGCGCGCTGCGACAGCGTCAGCACGTCGCCGCTGACGTTGTTGAAGACGACCGCATCGAACTGGTGCAGAAAGCCGGGCGTCATCGCGCCGCCGCGGTCCGTGACGGTCAGCGACCAGCCGTGCCGCTGCGCCAGGGCCGCCAGCGTGTCGCGGGCGGCCTGGATGGCCGGGCCGTGCAGGAAGCCGTTGACCTTCTCGAACACCAGCAGCCGGGGCGTGCCTGCGGTCGCGCGGGCCGGCGGGGGCGCGTCGTCGTAGCGTGCGCAACGCGCGCTGCGGTCCGCGTCGGTCACGGGCACGGCGCGCAGCTGGGTGTCCAGCCGGTCCAGCGCCGGGAAGCCGGGCTGGCCGGCCATGGATCGCAGCGTGATGATGGCCGCGAAGGTCGGCGGGCTGGTCCTGGCCTGCCAGGCCGGCAACTGGCCGCCCGCGGGCCACTCGCGCTGCAGCGCGGCCATGGCGGCGGGCGACAGCAGCACGTCCAGCAGCGGGCTGTCCACCGAGAACGGCGCGTCGCGCAGCGGGCAGTCCAGCACCGGCGCGGCCTGCGACCCGAGGGCCGTTGTTGCAAGCAGCAGCGCGGCCAGGCTGGTCTTCGTCATCGGCTTACTCCCATCATCCGACCCTCAGCCGGGCCAGCGGATCTCGGCGCGCAGCCCGCCCAGCGGCGCCGTGCCCAGCTGCACGTCCGCGCCCTGCCGGCGCGTGGCGGCACGCACGATGGCCAGGCCCAGGCCGCTGCCTTCCACCGAGGCGTCCTCGCCGCGCTGGAAGCGGTCGAACACGTGCTCGCGCGCGGCGGGCGGGATGCCCGGGCCGTCGTCGTCCACGCGCAGCAGCGGCGCGCCGCCCGGGCCGCGCAGCGCGCTGACCTGCACCGTGCGCGCGCCGAACTTCACCGCGTTGTCGACCAGGTTGCGCAAGGCGGCGCGCAGCGACTGCGGGTCGCCGCGCAGCGGCAGCGGGTCGGGCGCGGTCAGCGCGATCGCGACGCCGGCGCGCTCGGCCAGCGGCTGCACGTCGGCCACGGCCTGGCGGGCCAGCTCGCCCAGGTCCAGCGGCAGCTCCGCCGCCGGGGCGCCGGGTTCGGCACGCGCCAGGGCCAGCAGTTGCTCGACCAGGTGGGCGGCGCGGTCGACACCGCCGCGCAGCCGCTGGATGGCCGCGTCCTGCTCCTCGCCCGGCGCGGCGCCGCGCAGCAGACCCAGCTGCAGCTTCAGCGCGGTCAGCGGCGAGCGCAGCTCGTGGGCCGCGTCGGCGACGAAGCCGCGCTGCGCGTCGAAGGCCGCTGCCAGCCGGCCCAGCAGCCCGTTGAAGGCGTCCACCAGCGGCGCGATCTCGCCCGGCAGCCCGGCGGTGGGCAGCGCGTCCAGCGCGTTGGCGCCGCCGGCCTGCGCGGCCTGGGTGACGCGCGCCAGCGGCGCGAGCGACACGCCGATCAGCCACCACACGGCCGCCGCCACCAGCGGCAGCGCCACCGCCACGGGCACCACGCTGCGCAGCGCCGCCAGTGCGGCGAGCTTCTGGCGCACGGCCAGCGGCTGCGCCACCTGCACCACGCGCAGCGGCGTGGCGGCGCTGAACACGCGCCAGTCCTGCCCGCCCAGCCGCTGGTTGGAGAAGCCCAGCACCGCGCGCGGCGGCAGCGGCTCGGTCATGCCCTGGGGCCGGCTGGAATACAGCTCCAGGCCCTGCAGCGACCAGATCTGCACCACGTAGTCCAGGCTGGGGTCGGCCAGGCTGGCGGCCTCGTCGGCGGCGATGCGGCCCTGGTCGCGCAGCGACAGCGCGGTCTGGCGCAGCTGGTAGTCGAACAGCTGGTCGGCCTCGGCGCGCACGCTGAAATAGGTCGCGCCGGCCACGGCCAGCGCGGTCACGGCGCCCAGCAGCGCCAGCAGCGCGAACAGCCGGCCGCGCAGCGTCGAGAGCAGCTTCATGACTTCTCGTAGCCGGCGTAATAACCGAGGCCGCGGACGGTGTGCAGCAGGTCGGTGCCCAGCTTCTTGCGCAGCTGGTGCATGTAGACGCTGATGGCGTTGCTCTCCAGCTCCTCGCCCCAGCCGTACAACCGGTCCTCCAGCTGCGCGCGCGACACGATGGCGCCGGGCCGCTCCAGCAGCGCCTGCAGCAGCGCGAACTCGCGCGCCGACAGCAGCACCGGCCGGCCGGCGCGGGTGACCTCGCGCGTGGCCGGGTCCAGGCGCAGGTCGGCCACCTGCAGCGCGGAGTCGGCACGACCGCCGTGGCGGCGCTGCACGGCGCGCAGCCGCGCCAGCAGCTCGTCCAGCTCGAAGGGCTTGACCAGGTAGTCGTCCGCGCCGGCGTCCAGGCCGGCGACCTTGTCGCCCAAGGCGTCGCGCGCGGTCAGCACGATGACGGGCGTGGCGTCGCCGCGGGCGCGCAGCGTGCGCAGCACGTCCAGGCCGCCGCGTTTGGGCAGGCCCAGGTCCAGCAGCACGGCGTCGAAACGCTCGCCGCTGGCCAGCACCGCGTCGGCGGCCTGGCCGTCGCGCACCCAGTCGGTGGCAAAGCCCTGGCGGCGCAGCGACTCGCGCAGGCTGTCGCCGATCATGGGGTCGTCTTCGACGAGGAGCAATCGCATCGGCCGCATTGTGTCGCTGCCCGCGCGCCGCAGGAGCCGGGTCTCAGCCGTCGAGCGCCACGCCGTCGCCCGGGGCCGGCAGCATCAGCGACAGCACCGCGCCGCCGCCCTCGCGGTTGGCGGCCCAGACGCGGCCGCCGTGGGCCTGGGCGATGCGGCGGCAGATGGCCAGGCCCAGCCCGGTGCCGCCGGCCGAGTCCCTGGTGGCGCTGGACTGCACGAAGGCCTCGAAGATGGTCTCCAGCTCGTCCGGCGGGATGCCCGGGCCGCGGTCGGACACGTCGACGCGCACGCTGCCGTCCGGGGCCAGCGTGGCCTGCAGCTCGATGAGGCCGCCCGTCGGCGAGAAGCGGATGGCGTTGGCCAGCAGGTTGCGCAGCAGTTGCTGCAGGCGGCGGCGGTCGGCCTGCACCGGCAGCTCGGCGTCGCCCAGCGTGGTGCGCAGCTGCTGATCGCGTGCCGCCAGCAGCGGGGCCAGCTCGCGGCCGAGCTCGGCGGCCAGCGGTCGCAGGTCCAGCCGCTCGGGCTGCATGGGCTCCACGCCGCGCTCGATCTTGCTGAGGTCCAGCAGGTCGTTGACGAGGCTGAGCATGCGCTGGCCGGCCTCGTGCACGTCGGCGAACAGCTCGGCCAGCCGGGGCTGCTCGCGCGTGCGCCGTGCGCCGATGGCCGAGAAGCCCAGGATGGACTGCAGCGGCGTGCGCAGCTCATGGCTGACGTTGGCGATGAAGTCGGACTTGGCGCGCGAGGCCTGCAGCGCCGCATCGCGCGCGGCGCGCGTGGCGCGCTCGGCCTCGCGGAAGTCGCTGATGTCCATGAGGCAGGCGACGATGCCCATGGGCCGGCCGTGCGCGTCGTCGAAGGTGGACTTGCTGACGAAGAGGTCGCGGCGGCGCCCGTCGCTGCCATGCCAGACGATCTCGTAGCTCATCTCGCCGCCGCGCGCCAGCAGCTCGGCGTCGCGGGCGTCGTGCAGCGCGGCCTCGTCGGGGCGCAGGTAGTCGGCGGCGCGGCGGCCCAGCACGTCGTTGCGGCGCCGGCCGGTGAACTGCTCCCAGGCGCGGTTGACGTCCAGGTAGCGGTTGTCGTCGTCCAGCACCGAGGTGGGCAGCGGGCTGCTGGCCAGCAGCGAGCGCGCCAGGCCCAGCTGGCCGCGCAGCTCGGCCTGGGCGCGCACCAGGCTGCTGACGTCGGCGGCGCTGCCCACCCATTCCAGCTCGTCGGGGCGGCGCCGCAGCGGCACCAGGTGGATCTCGAAGCTGCGCGCCTGGCCGTCGGGCGCGATCCAGTCGGCGCGCAGCTGGCGGGGCCGCAGGTCGTCGTCGGCGCAGGCGTCGAACAGCGCCGTGACGGCCGGCGAGCCGCCGAACAGCTCGCTCAGCGGCCGGCCCAGCACCTGGCCCAAGGCCTGACCGCTGAGGCGGGCGTAGCCCTCGTTGATGAAGGTCAGGCGGCCGGCGGCGTCGGTGCGGAACAGCAGGTCCTGCACGCTGCCGAAGATGGCGCTGAGCTCGCGCTCGCGCTCCACGATGCGGCGCTGCGCGTCGTCCAGCGCCAGCTGCGAGCGCTCGCGGGCGCGCAGCGCCGCGGCGCCGACGATGGACAGCCCCATCAGCGCCGCCGCGATGACCAGCGCCGGCAGGCCCTGGTCGCGCACCGTCACCAGCCACTGGTCGCGCAGGGACTGCTGCGGCAGCTCCAGCACGACGGCCAGCGGGCGCCCGCGCAGCGCGCGGTAGGCCACCAGCTGCGGCGCGGCGCGCAGGCCCGCGCCACGCCAGCGGCCATGCTCGCTGCCGGCACGGATGCTGGCCAGCGGCGCGCCGGGCAGCAGCAGCCGGGCCTGGCGCTCGCCGGGCAGCACCTCGGCGGCCTGCGTGGCGGCCAGCACGCGGCCGTCCAGGTCCAGCAGCGCGGCGGCGGCCTGCTCGTCGCGCAGCGTCATCTGCTGGAAGTTGGCCAGTGCATCGGAGTTCAGCAGCGCCACCAGCAGCGCGTTGCGCTCGCCGTGCGGGCCGGGCAGGCGCAGCGCGCGCAGCAGCGGGATGAAGCCCACGCCCGGCGGCGCGGCGTCGTCGGCCGGGGCGCTGCCGGCCAGGCTGGCCAGGCTGCGGCCGGCGACGAAGCCGCCGATGGCGTCGCGTCCCGGGTCCGGCCAGGGGCCGAGCGCCTCCAGCCGGGTGTGTACGTCGCGGTCGGTGGGGTCGGCCGCGGCCAGCACGCGGCCCTGGTCGTCCAGCAGCGCGACGCCGCGCAGAAAGCTCAGGCTCGCCTGGGTCTGGCCCAGCAGCGCCTGCAGCACCTCGGGCGGCGCGCCGCGCGCGGCCACGTCGGCCAGGCCTACCAGGGCGACGAGGCCGGCATCGAGGCTGCGGCTGGCATGGTCTTCCAGCACCCGCACCATCAGGGCCTGGCGGTTGGACGCCTCCAGCTGCAGCTCGCGCTCCTCGCGCCACAGGCCGTAGCCGGCGCCGGCCAGCACGGTGGCGGCCAGCAAGGCGCCGGCGCCGGCCGTGATGGTGCTCGGGCGCCAGCGGCTGCGCGGCTGCATCAACGGCTGCGCACGATGGCGCCGAGGCCGTGGCGTTCGGCCGCGGCGCGCAGCCGGCCGTCGCGCTGGATGCGGTCGACGAAGTCGTTCACCGCCTGCAGCCAGGCGTTGTCGCCGGGGCGCACCGCATAGGCGTAGGGCAGCACGTGGAACGGCGCCGTCGGCGCGACCAGCCGCGCCCAGTCGGCGTTGTCCAGCAGTCGGCGGCTGTAGGGATAGTCGGTCATGAAGGCATCCACGCGGCCGGCCTCCAGCTCGCGCTCGCGCGTGTCGGGAGGGCGCACCACCACCAGCGTGGCGCGCTTCAGCGCCGCAGCCATCACCGGCTCCATGAAGGTGCCGGCCTGCACGGCGATGCGCACGCCGGGCTTGTCCAGGTCGGCCCAGGCCCGCACCACGCGGCTGCTGCGCGTGGTCACTGCATAGATGTCGCTCTCCAGGTAGGCGCGGCTGAAGCGCAGCTGGCGCTTGCGCTGCTCGGTCACGCCGACGGCGAACATGGCCACGTCGCAGCGGTCCTGCAGCAGGTCGTCCACCAGCGTGGCGAACGACGAGTCCACGTAGCGCGGCTTCACGCCCAGGTCGGCGGCGAAGGCGGCGGAGAGGTCGATGTCGATGCCCGACAGCTGGCCCGTGCGCGGGTTGCGCAGCGAGACGCCGTAGTAGTCCGGCCAGACGCACACGCGCAGCTCGCCGCTGCCGCGCAAGCGCTCGGCAATGGCGGGCGGCGTGTCGGCCGCCAGCGCGGCGGCGCCGATGCACAGCGCGACGGCGGCGGCCAGCGGCCGCCTCACGCGGCGCCTCCGGACTGCGCCGCGTCGACGCGGTCGCGCAGCGCGATCAGCGCCGGCGCATGGGCCAGGAAGACCGCGACGATCTCGGGGTCGAAGGCGCTGCCGGCCTGCTCGGCCAGCATGGCCAGCGCACGGTCGTCCGCGCGCGCCGGGCGGAAGCGGCGGCGTTGGGTCAGCGCGTCGAAATGGTCCACGACCGCGACGATACGCGCAGACAGCGGGATGGTGTCGCCCTTCAGGCCCTGCGGGTAACCGTTGCCGTCCCAGCGCTCGCGGTGGTTCAGCGCGATCTCGGCCGCCAGCACGAACAGCGGCAGGCGCGAGACGCCCAGCAGCGCGGCGCCGCGGCGGCGTTCCTCGGCGGCGCTCAGCGGCCAGGGCGGCTGCAGCGCGGCGCCCGCGGGGGCGGATTCGCCGGTGTCGTGCAGTGGCGCGGCCAGGCGCAACAACTGGGCGGCGTCGGCGTCCAGCCCGAGGTGCAGGCCCAGCGCCTCCGCCAGATGCCCGATGCGCACGCGGTGGGCGCGCGCCTCCTGGTCCGAACCAGCGGGCGGGCCGTTCGGGCCCGGCAGCGGCGGCGGAGCGGGCAGGGAGGGGGGAGTGGCGGTGGAAGACATGCTGGGCTCCGGCGTCTTGCCCGAATTATCGACAGGATCATTTCTATCAAATCAGCCAAATTCGGCAAGCCCCCATGAATTCGGCAAAATGTCGCGCGTGAAACCCACCCCGTCCGCGCCCGACACCTGCTCCACCACCGAGGCCGCCCAGCAGCTGGGCATGGCCGTGCGCTCGGTGCAGCTGATGGTGGACCGCGGCGAGCTGCAGGCCTGGAAGACGCCCGGCGGCCATCGCCGCATCCTGCGTGCTTCGATCGACGAGTGGCTGCGGGCCCGCGGCGGCGCGGAGCCGGCGGCGCAGGCCGCGGCCGGGCCTGGCGGGCGACCGCTGACGCTGTTGCTCATCGAGGACTCGGTGCACTTCCAGAACCTCATCGGCCTGGTCGTCAAGCGCGAGCTGCCCGACGCCGACCTGCACATCGCGTCGGACGGCATCGCCGGCCTGGCGCTGGCAGGGCGGCTGGAGCCCGACGTGCTGCTCATCGACATCCTGCTGCCCGGCATCGACGGCGCGGCGCTGATCACCAGCCTGCGTTCGCACCCGCAGTTCGCGGCCAGCCGGCTCATCGTCGTGACGGCGCTGGACGAGGCCCAGCGCGAGCCCTACCGCTTCGCGCTGGAAGGCGTGCCGGTGGTGCACAAGGCGGCGCTGGTCACCGCGCTGCCGCCTTTGCTGGCGCAGGCAACGGCGGCCGCCTGAGCGGCGCTGCACGCAGCCATGCCCGCACGCTTGCTGCTCATCGAGGACGACGCCGCCATCGCGCGCTTCGTCGAACTGGCGCTGGAAGAGCTGCCCGACCACGACCCCCAGGCGCCCGCGGTGGAGTTCCGCCTGGTGCGCAGCCTGGCCACCGCGCGCGAGGCGCTGGCGGCGGGCGGCTGGTCGCTGGTCATCAGCGACCTGATGCTGCCCGACGGCTCGGCCGAGCTGCTGCTGGCCGAGGGCCATGCGCGTGGGCCCGGCGCGCCGCACTGGGTGGTGTTCAGCGCCGGCGTGCACGACGACAGCGGCCCGATGCTGGCCGCCCAGGGCGTGGCCTGCACCTTGCGCAAGCCGGTGCCGCTGGAGGAGCTGCTGGGCACCGTCGCAGGCCTGCTGCGGCGCGGTGTGGTGCCGCCGTCGGGCGTCGCGGCCGGCCCGGCGGGTGACCCGGTGCAAAGCCATTTCGGCGGCGACCAGGCGCTGTACGACAGCTTCCGCGCGGGCTGCATCGAGCGTTTCGGCGCCGACCTGACCCAGGGCGACGTCGCCGTCGCCGCCGGCGACGCCACCGCGCTGCTGCCTGTGGTGCATGGGCTGAAGGCGGTGCTGGAGCTCATCGGCCAGCCCGGCATGGCCGCCCTGGCGCGAACGCTGGAGGCCGCCGCGGACCGGGGCGAGGTGGCGGCGTCGGCCTGGGACGAGCTGGCCCGCGGCCTGGTCGAGCTGGGAGTGCGCCGCGGCGCCTGAGTCGCACAAATCGGCATGTTTGACGTATAACCCCCGGGTTGAGGGCGTTCCTGTCGCTGTGTTTATCAATAAATTTGATAATCACTGTAGAATTCAAGGAATGCCGTCATGAATTGCCTCGCCACATCCCCGCCCGCCTGCGGCGCCACCGGCCTTGCCAGGCTTGAGGTGTCGCGATGACGGTGCGCGTGGTGCTCTACGTCGAGGACGATCCGGTCAGCGCGATGCTGATGCAGGGCATCCTGGAGCTGCGGCCGGGCTACCAACTGCGGGTGGCGCGCAGTGGCGCCGAGGCCCGCGCCTGCGTGGGTGCGGGTCGCGTGGACCTGCTGCTGTGCGACCGGCACCTGCCCGACCGGGCCGGCGACCAACTGCTGGCCGAGCTGCGTGCGGCCGGCCTGCCCGCGGCGGTGCCGGCGTTGCTGGTCACGGCCGAGACCGACTACGTGGCCGCCGAGCTGTCCCGCCGCGGCGGCTTCGACGGTTTCTGGACCAAGCCGCTGGACGTGGCCGCCACGCTGCGCAGTCTGGAGCGCTGGATGGGTGGGTGAGTGAGCCCCTCGCCCGGCCTCGCCCTGCTGAACGCAGGCGACGCCGGTCGGTCTTGCAGACCGCGCAGGCGACAGAGCGCCTGCTCTTCGCCAGGCACAGACAGTCCTCAGGACTGTCTGTGTCCGGGCTCAGCCCCCGAGGGGACGGCGATGCTCGCGGCATTGAGCCGCTCGCACATCGCCTGTGCGGGCCGGCTTGGGGGCGGCCCGGCGCTCGGCACGGAACTCAACACCGCTGGGCCGCTGACACAAATCTTTGCGCTCGGGCCACATGCCCTTGCGCAGATAGAGGGATGCTCCGGTCCAAAGACGGACACCGGAGACGCCCGATGAAAAACCGCCGCTTCGTGCTGGGCAGCGCCACCGCGCTGGCCGGCCTGGCGCTGACCCGCCACGGCCAGGCCGTGGCGCCCGCCGCCGCCCCGCCGCTGAGCGCCGACGAGCGCGCGCTGCATGCGCTGAACCGCCTGGGCTATGGCCCACGCCCGGCCGATGCCGCCGCCATCGCGGAGCAGGGCGCCGAGCGCTGGCTGGCGCGCTTTCTGGATGAGCAACTGCAGCCGCGCCGCCTGCCGCAGCCCGAGGCGCTGAGCGCGCGCCTGGCGGGCCTGGAGGTGTTGACGCTGAGCCAGGGCGAGCTGCTGGCCCGCTACCGCGAGGCGGTGCGCGCGGCCCGCGAGGCGCGGCGCGAGCAGGCCAAGGGCGAGACGCCCAGTGCCGACGCGCTGAACGCCGTGCGCGAGAAGGTGCGGCCGCTGGTGCTGCAGGCCGGCACCGCGCGGCTGGCGCGGGCGCTGCAGAGCCCGGCGCAGCTGGAGGAGGTGCTGACCGAGTTCTGGTTCAACCACTTCAACGTGTTCGCCGGCAAGAACGCGGTGGGTGTGCTGGTAGCCGACTACGAGCAGAACGCGATACGGCCGCATGTGCTGGGGCGCTTCCGCGACATGCTGGGGGCCACGGCCAGGCATCCGGCCATGCTGATCTACCTGGACAACGCGCAGAGCGTGGCGCCGGCCGCGGCGCGGCCGGGTGCGGCCCGCCGCGCCGGCCTGAACGAGAACTACGCGCGCGAGTTGATGGAGCTGCACACGCTGGGCGTGGACGGCGGCTACACGCAGCGCGACGTGACCGAGCTGGCGCGCATGCTGACCGGCTGGGGCGTCGATGCACGCGCCGGCAAGGGCGACGCGTTCGAGTTCGACGCGCGCCGCCACGACCGCGGTGCCAAGACCTGGCTGGGCCAGAGCATCACGCCCGCCGGCCGGGCCGAGGGCGAGCGCGCGCTGGACCTGCTGGCCGCGCACCCGTCCACGGCGCGGCACCTGGCGTACAAGTTCGCGCAGGCCTTCGTCGCGGACCAGCCGCCGCCGGCGCTGGTGGCGCGGCTTGCCGATAGCTTCAAGGCCAGCGGCGGCGACCTGCGCGAGCTGACGCGCACGCTGATCCAGTCCGACGAGTTCTGGAGCCGCGAGGCCTACCAGGCCAAGTTCAAGACGCCCTACCAGTACCTGGTGTCCAGCCTGCGGGCGCTGGACCTGGCCGCGACCCAGCCGCAGCCCTTGCTGCAGGCGCTGCAGCAGGCCGGCCAGCCGCTGTATGGCGCACAGACGCCCGACGGCTACAAGAACGTTGCCGCCGCCTGGCGCAACCCCGAGGCGCTGACGCAGCGCGTGCAGTTGGCGACCACATTGGGCCAGCGCAGCGGCGTCAGCGCCGAGCGGCTGGGTAGCACGCTGGGCGCCTCCGTCAGCGATACGACGCGCCGTGCGCTGGCGAGCGAGCCCACCGGCCAGCAGGTCGCGCTGCTGCTGGCCTCCCCCGACTTCATGAAGCGATAGGACCTGCCATGCTGCGTCGTCAACTGCTGCACTTCGGTGCGTTCACGCTGGGCGGCCTGCCCGTGTCGCTGGTGCGCGCGCAAGGCGCATCGCAGAAGAAGCTGGTCGTCGTCATGCTGCGCGGCGCGGTGGACGGGCTGTCCGTCGTCGCGCCCTACGGCGAGCGCGACTACGCCGAGGGACGGCCGCAGATCGCGCTGGCCGCACCCGGCGCCGAGGACGGGCTCATCAAGCTGGACTCGCTGTTCGGCCTGCACCCGTCGCTGGCCATGCTGAGGCGCCACTGGGACGGCGGCCAGCTGGCCTTCGTGCACGCCAGTGGCTCGCCCGACCCGACGCGCTCGCACTTCGACGCGCAGGACTACCTGGAGTCCGGCACGCCGGGCCGCAAGTCCACGCCCGACGGCTGGATGAACCGCCTGCTGACCGCGCTGCCCGGCGAGCCCGCACCCACGCGGGCGATCAGCCAGGGCAGCACGCCGCCGCGCATCTTTTCCGGCACGGCCAGCGTCGCCAGCCTGGGCCTGGGGCCCAACGCGCTGCAGCGCCGCGCCATCGACAACCCGCAGATGCAGGCGGGCCTGGCCAGGCTCTATGCGGGCGACGCGCCGCTCAGCGGCACGCTGCGCGACACCACCGAGGGCCGAGAAGGCATGGCGCGCAGCATGGGCGCAGGCAACGCGATGGCAGGCGGCGGCGGGCGGTCGATGGATCCCACGGCCGACGCCGGCGCGCCGTCCGCGCGCAGCTTCGCGGCCGACGCGCTGCGGCTGGGCACGCTGATCCGCAAGGACCCGCACACCCAGCTGGCCTTCACCGCCGTGGGCGGCTGGGACACCCACGTCAACCAGGGCGCCGCACGCGGCCAGCTCGCCAACCGGCTGGCCAGCCTGGGCGAAGGGCTGGACGCGCTGGCTCGCGGCCTGGGCGATGCCTATCAGGACACGGTCATCGTCGTCGTCAGCGAGTTCGGCCGCACCGTGCGCCAGAACGGCAACGGCGGCACCGACCACGGCCGCGGCAACGTCATGTGGCTGATGGGCGGTGCCGTGGCCGGCGGCCAGGTGCTGGGCGACTGGCCGGGGCTGGACAAGGCCGCGCTGGCCGACGGCCGCGACCTGGCCGTCACCACCGACTTCCGCCAGGTGCTGGCGCCGGTGCTGCAGCGCCACCTGGGTCTGTCGGAAACCGCGCTGGCAACAGTGTTTCCGCAGTCACCGCAGACTTGGCGTCACGCGGACAAGCTGGTGCGTGCCTGACACGGTTCAAGCCTCTCGCGGGGAGATGGACATGACGCGAATCCCGTTCTCGCCCTTCGGCCTGTGCACGGCGGTGGCCGTGCTGGCCTACTGCTTCCTCGTTGCGACCGGCATCGCCTGATGCCCATCGTGGACGTGTGCTGGGTCGGCGATGCGCCGGGCCCGGATCTGGCGCCGCGCTTCGCCGACGCCATCGGCGACGCGCTCGGTGCTGCGCCGGGCCGCGTCTGGGTGCGGGTCATGCACCTGCCGGCCGCGCATTACGCCGAGAACGGAGGCTCGCTGCAGGGCGCCCTGCCGCTGTTCGTCACCATCCTGCATGCCTGCCCGCCGACCGGTGCCGCGCTGCGCGACGAGATCGCCACGCTGACGCAGGCGCTGGCCGGGCTCAGCGGCCGCCCGGCCGAGCGCGTGCATCTGGTCTACGCGCCGGCCGGCGCCGGGCGCATCTCCTTCGGCGGCCGGCTGGTCGAACCGGCCGGCTGAGGTCCGCCCCGGTCGGACTGTCCGGACACTGTCCGCGGACAGCGTCCGCGACGCCAAGTGCTTGATTCGCAAGGGCAGGTCCGCTGGCACGTGGCTTGCGAACTGAGCGGCCATGAACACCGGCTTCCGTGACACCTCCGAGCAGGACCGCCCGCTCGCCCGACCCTCCCGGCGCTGGCCGCTGCTGCTGGCCGGCGGCGTGGCGCTGGCGGCCGTACTGGCCTTCACCGTCGGCCCGCGCGTCAAGCGCCTGCTGTCCGCCGACAGCACCGTCAGCGTCGCCCGGCTGGGCATCGCGACGGTGGACGTGGCGCCGCTGACGCGCGACGTGGCCGGCGAGGGCCGCGTGGTGGCCGCGCAGAGCCCCACGCTGTTCGCGCAGGGCGCCGGCACGGCCACGCTGCTGGTCAAGGCGGGCGACCCCGTCAAGCAGGGCCAGGTGCTGGCCCGCGTGGACTCGCCGGAGCTGACCAACCGCCTCGCGCAGGAGCGCAGCAACGTGGACGCGCTGCGCGCCGACCTGGCCCGCGCCGAGGTCGAGGCCCGCCAGCAGGCCGCCGCGCTGCAGAGCGCCTACGAGAACGCCCGCATCGACCAGCAGACCGCGCAGAACGACCTGGCCCGCCAGACCCAGGCCTTCGAGGCCGGCGCCACCGCGCGCATGCAGGTGGATCGTGCCCAGGACGCATTGGCCAAGGCCAGGCTGGCGCTGGACCAGGCCAGCGCCTTGCGCGGCCTGAAGACCGACAGCCTGAAGCTGGACGTGCAGGCCAAGCAGAGCGCGCTGGCGCGCCAGCAGTTGCTGGTGGCCGACCTGGAGCGCCAGGTGGGCGAGCTGCAGGTGCGCTCGCCGGTGGACGGCCAGGTGGGCCAGCTCTTCATCGCCGACCGCACCAACGTGGCCCGCGACGCCAGGCTGCTGTCGGTCATCGACCTGTCGGCGCTGGAGGTGCAGATGCAGGTGGCCGAGAGCTTCGCCCGCGAGCTGCAGCCCGGCATGCCCGGCGAGATCAGCGGCAACGGCCAGCGCTGGCAGGGCCAGGTCAGCTCGGTGTCGCCCGAGGTCGTCAACGGCGAGGTCAGCGCACGGCTGCGCTTTGCCGGCGCGCAGCCGGAGCAGCTGCGCCAGAACCAGCGCCTGAGCGTGCGCGTGCTGCTGGACCGCCGCGACCAGGTGCTGGGCGTCGCGCGCGGCAGCTTCGTGGACGAGAGCGGCGGCAGCTATGCCTACGTGCTGCGCGGCGGCGTGGCCGAGAAGGTGGCCGTCAAGCTGGGCGCGCGCTCGCTGGAGCGGGTCGAGGTGGTGTCGGGCCTGAAGGCCGGCGACCGCGTCGTCATCTCCGGCGCCGACAACTTCAAGGGCGCGGACCGCGTGCTCGTTGCGGATTGAGGCTGTTGATGGATGCTCGGTCGACACATGCGGCTCATCGTGAGATTGCCGGGAGTCCCGCCCGGCGGCGGGGTAACTTTCTTTTGCGGGGCCAAAAGAAAGTCACCAAAGAAAAGGCCCTTAACCGCACTCCAGCACCACATGCACAAACAACGCCGTGCAACAACCGGACGGCTGCCTCCCAGACGCGACCCGCTGCGCTCTCGCCGCTGTCCTTGTCACGAGCATCATGGATCGCATCACCTGCCCGCCTAACGCGCGGCTGCACGCCGTGCTCACCAGAACAGCCAACACAGCGGCGCTCGGGCGCCGCGACCCAGGCACAGCATCCACCGGGGCGTCGCCCGAGCGACGCGGTATTCGCATTCGCTGGTGAGCCCGGCGTGCAGCCGGCGTTAAGCGGCGTGAAGGTCCGATCTATCCGGCTCGTCACAGGGACAGCGGCGAGAGCGAAGCGGCTCGCGTCTGTGCGCAATGACGGTGGTCGTTTTCGCGCGCCGTTGATGGCGGCGTCGGGATGGCTTGCGGTTAAGCGCCTCTCTTTTGGTGACTTTTCTCTGGCAAGACAGAGAAAAGTTACCCGCCCGCCGGGGTGGACTCCCGGCAACGGCAGTCACGCGTAACGACACCGCTACTTAGACAAAGACAAGGACATCTCACCATGCTCCAGATGGAAAAACTGCAGAAGGTCTACCGCACCGAGATGGTCGAGACCTATGCGCTGCGCGACTTCAACCTGACGGTGAAGGAGGGCGAGTTCGTCGCCGTGACCGGCCCGTCGGGCTCGGGCAAGACCACCTTCCTGACCATTGCCGGGCTGCTGGAGGCCTTCAGCGCGGGCGTCTACAAGCTGGACGGCATCGACGTCAGCCGCATGGGCGACGCCGAGCGATCGCGCATCCGCAACCAGAAGATCGGCTTCATCTTCCAGGCCTTCAACCTGATCCCCGACCTGAACGTGCTGGACAACATCGAGGTGCCGCTGCGCTACCGCGGCATGGGCGGCCCCGAGCGCCGCAAGCGCGCGGCCGATGCGCTGGCCCGCGTGGGCCTGTCGGCGCGCGCCAAGCACTACCCGAACGAGCTGTCCGGTGGCCAGCAGCAGCGCGTGGCCATCGCCCGCGCGCTGGCCGGCGAGCCGCGCCTGCTGCTGGCCGACGAGCCCACCGGCAACCTCGACAGCGCGATGGCGCGCAGCGTCATGGAGCTGCTGGAGGAGCTGCACCGCGACGGCGCCACCATCGTCATGGTCACGCACGACCCGCAGCTGGCCGCGCGCGCGCAGCGCAATGTGCACGTCATCGACGGCCAGGTCGTGGACCTGTCCGCCGAATTGAAGATGGCCTTGCCCGCCTGACCACACGATGCGAGTTCCCTTCATCGTCCTCGCGCTGCTGGCCGCCACCGCGGCCCGCGCCGACGACCTGCTGCAGGTCTGGGCCCAGGCCCGCGCGGCCGACCCGCTGCTGCGCCAGGCCGCCGCGTTGACCGGCGCGCAGGACGCCAGCGCCCGCGAGGCCCGTGCCGCGTTGCTGCCGCAATGGCGATTGCAGAGCAGCGAGCTGCGCGAGAGCGGCGGCGCACGCTGGAACGTCACGACCAGCAGCGTCAGCCAGACGCTGGTCGACCTGGCGGCGCTGCGCGAGTGGGATGCCAGCCGCAGCCTCGCGTCGGCGCAGTCCGCCCGCCTGATTGCCGCCGAGCAGGCCGCACGCGAGCGCGTGGCCGAGGCCTATTTCGGCCTGCTGTCGGCCCAGGCCCAGCTGGCCACCGCGCGCGCCAACGAGGACGCCTTCGACCGCCAGGTTCGTGAGGCCGAGACGCGCTTCAAGTCCGGCCTGTCGGCCCAGGTCGAGGCCGACCAGTCGCGCGCCTACCGCGAGCTGGCCCGCACCAGCACGCTGGCGGCCGAAGCCCAGCTGGCCGACGCGCGCGAGGCGCTGGCCCAGCTGACCGGCAGCGCGCCGCAGCGCTTGCAGCCGCTGCGCGCCGCGCTGTCCGCCCAGCCGCTGCCCGACGACGCCGAGGCATGGGGCCAGCGTGCGCAGCAGGCCAACCCCGAACTGCAGGCGCTGCAGCTGGAGGTCCAGGCCAGCGAGCAGCGCCTCGCGTCGGCGCGGGCGGGCCACCTGCCCACGCTGAGCCTGGGGCTGGAGACGCAGCGCCAGCGCGGCGACATCCAGACCGGCCGCACGCCCACGCAGGTCGCGCTGCGGCTGACCGTGCCGCTGTTCGCCGGCGGCGCCACCAGCGCGGCGGCGGACCGCGCCGGCTTCCAGCGCGAGGCCGCGCGCGAGCAGCTCGAAGCCGGCCGCCGCGCCGTGCTGCGCGAGGTGCGCGCCCGCCACCTGGCCGTGGGCCAGGGCGAGGCCCAGCAGCGCGCCACCGAGGCCGCCGTGGCCGCCGCGCAGCGCGCGCTGGACGCCACCCGCACCGGCCTCACGCTGGGCACGCGCTCCACCACCGACCTGCTGCTGGCCATCCAGACCTTGGCGTCCGCGCAGAACGCCCAGACCCAGGCCCGCCACCGCCATGTGCTGGCGCTGCTGGCCCTGCACCAGGCCGCCGGCTCGCTGGGCGACACCGAGCTGGCCGCCGTGAACTCCCTGCTGGAGCAACCCTGATGTTTCTTCACTACCTCGAACTCGCCTGGCGCAACATCCTCGCCAGCAAGGGCCTGTCCGCGTTGATGGTGCTGGCGCTCGCTTTGGGCATCGGCGCCTGCATGACCACGCTGACCGTCTACCACGTGCTGTCCGGCGACCCCATACCGCACAAGAGCCAGCGTCTGTTCAACGTGCAGCTGGACGCGGCCGACAAGGTCGGCTGGCAGGCCGGCGGGGAGCCCACCTTCGACCTGACGCGCTTCGACGCGACGGCGCTGCTGCGCGACGGCAAGGCCATGCGCCAGTCCATGTCCAGCGGCTTCAACACCGCCGTGTCGCTGCCGGACGCGCAGACCAAGCCCATCTTCTCCAGCGTGCGCTACACCTCGGCCGACTTCTTCGCCATGTTCGACGCGCCCTGGCAGCACGGCGGCGGCTGGAGCGCGGCCGACGACGCGGCCGAGGCGCGCGTGGCCGTCATCTCCTCGGCGCTGAACGAGAAGCTGTTCGGCGGCGCCAACAGCGTGGGCCGCGAGGTCATCGTGCGTGGCCAGCCGCTGCGCGTCATCGGCGTGCTCAAGCCCTGGAACGTGAAGCCCCACTTCTGGGACCTGACGCTGGGCAGCTACATCGACACTGAGGACTTCTACCTGCCGTTCTCCACCGCCATGGCGCTGAAGATGGGCCACTGGGGCAACATGAACTGCTGGGCCCGCGGCGCCAATGGCGGCTCCTCGCTGGACCTGAGCGCGGCATGCGCCTGGGTGCAGTACTGGGTGGAGTTCGCCAAGCCCGAGGACGCCGCCGCCTACCGCGACTACCTGGTGGCCTACTCCGAGGCGCAGCGCAAGGCCGGCCGCTTCGAGCGGCCCACCAATGTGCGCCTGCGCAACGTGATGGACTGGCTGGGCGCGCAGAAGGTGCTGCCGGCCGACGTGCGGCTGCAGACCTGGCTGGCCTTCGGCTTCCTGGCCGTGTGCATCGTCAACATGGTGGGCCTGCTGCTGGCCAAGACGCTGCGCCGCAGCGGCGAGATCGGCGTGCGCCGTGCGCTGGGTGCCACCCGCGGCGACATCTTCCAGCAGTTCGTCGTCGAGGCCGGCGTGCTGGGCCTGGCCGGCGCGCTGCTGGGCCTGCTGCTCGCGCAGGCCGGCCTGTGGCTGGTGCGCCAGAGCCCCAACGACTACGCCCGCCTGGCCGAGCTGGACGCGTCCATGCTCGCGCTGACGCTGGGCCTGGCCCTGCTGGCCAGCCTGCTGGCGGGCCTGCTGCCGGCCTGGCGCGCCGCCCTCGTCACCCCCGCCGTTCAGCTCAAGGTGCAGTGATGAAAGACCTCTTCCCCATCCTCTCCACACTGCGCCGCCACAAGATCGCGGCCGGCCTCATCGTGCTGGAGGTGGCGCTGACCTGCGCCATCGTCACCAACGCGCTGCACCTGATCCAGACCCGCGTCGATGCGTTGAACACCGACAGCGGCCTGGCCGAGTCGGAAATGGCCGTGCTGAACCTGCGCGGCAGCAAGCCGCTGGCGCCGGAGCGCGTCGCGTCGGTCGTCGGCGAAGACCTCGCGCGGCTGCGCGCGCTGCCCGGCCTGAAGTCGGTCACCGTGGCCAACCAGATCGCCTACGGCAACAACAGCAACAACAGCGGCGTGACGCTGGAGCCGGACAGCAGGGGCCTGCGCGTGTCCGCGGCGCAGTACGCGTCCGACGACCAGATGCTGCCGACCTTCGGGCTGCGGCTGCTGGAGGGGCGCAATTTCACGCCCGAGGAGGTGCTGGACAACTTCCAGGCGTTCAGCGTGCCCGAACCCAAGATCGGCCAGCTCATCGTCAACAAGGTCATGGCCGAGCGGCTGTTCCCGGGCCAGTCCGCGGTGGGCAAGACGGTCTACATCTTCGGCAGCTCGCCGTCCACCATCATCGGCGTCGTCGACACGCTCACGCACACGCAGCTGCACCGCGCGCGCGGCGACGGCGGCGGGGCAGCCATGATCCTGCCGTTGCGCGGCGGCGGCTCGTACATCATCCGTGCCGAGGCGGGCCAGCTGGAGGCGCAGATCAAGGCCGTCACGGCGGCGCTGGAGGCGGCGGACCCCAGCCGCGTCGTCACCCAGGCGCGGCCGGTGACGCAGATGCGCGCCGAGTTCTATGCGCAGGACCGCGCGATGGCCTGGCTGATGGGCGGCGTCTGCGTGGCGCTGCTGCTGGTGACGGCCATGGGCATCGTGGGCCTGGCCAGCTTCTGGGTGCAGCAGCGCACGCGCATGATCGGCACGCGCCGCGCGCTGGGCGCCACCGAGCGGCAGATCCGGCGCTACTTCCAGCTGGAGAACCTGCTGCTGACGAGCACGGGCATCGTCATCGGCATGGCCGGCGCCGCGGCCTTGAGCCAACTGCTGATGCAGAGCTACGAGCTGCCGCGCCTGCCCTGGGTCTATCTGCCGGCCGGCGCCCTGTCCCTGTGGCTGCTGGGCCAGCTGGCCGTCTGGGTGCCGGCGCGGCGCGCCGCGCGGCTGTCGCCGGTCGCTGCCCTGCGCAGCTGAGGCCGGGCACCGCACTCGGACTCTCGCCGGCTGGCACCATGGCGGCATGAATCGCACCGCCCCGTTCCGCCGCCTGGCCGGCATCGCATTGCTTGCCGTGATGGCACTGGGCCTGCAGGCCGGCTGCGCCTCGCTGGACGAGCGCCAGCGCGGCTGGATCTTCCAGCCCGGCGACCGCACCTGGTCCGGCGGCCTGGCGGCGGCGCAGGGCATGGAAGACGTCTGGATCCCCTTCCGCAGCCCCTCGGCCGGTGCCGACGTGCGCCTGCACGGCCTGTGGCTGCCGCAGCCCGACCCGGACGCGCCGGTGCTGCTGTACCTGCACGGCGCCCGCTACGACGTGCGCGGCAGTGCGCCGCGCATGCGCCGCATGCACGAGCTGGGCTTCGCGGTGCTGGGCGTGGACTACCGCGGCTTCGGCAAGAGCACGCCGGGCCTGCCGTCCGAGGCCCTGGCCGCCGAGGACGCCCGCGCCGCCTGGGACTGGGTCGCGCGCCAGCACCCCGGCGCGCGCCGCTTCATCTTCGGCCACTCGCTGGGCGGCGCCATCGGCGTGCAGCTGGCCAGCTCGGTGGCCGACGAGGCCGGCCTCATCGTGGAAGGCAGCTTCACGTCCATTCCCGACGTGGTGTCCACCTTCCGCTGGGGCTGGCTGCCGGTGTCGCCGCTGATCACGCAGCGTTTCGATGCCGCCTCGCGCGTGGCCGAGGTGGGCTCGCCGCTGCTGGTGGTGCACGGCAGCCGCGACAGCCTCATCCCCTACCGCCTGGGCCAGCAGCTGTTCGAGCGGGCCCGCGAGCCCAAGCGCTTCGTGCTGGTGGAGGGCGGCTCGCACCACAACACCAATGCGGTGGGCCAGGCGCAGTACCGCGAGGCGCTGGCCGAGTTGTTCGGACTGCAGCCCTCCTAGCCATCTGCCCTCCTATGATCCCCGCAGGGGGATCCAGGCGATGGCAAGTCTTCGGCGAAGCGTTTCGGCAGTGATCGCGGCGATGGCCCTGGCCATGCTCGCCGGGCCGCTGAGCGCCGCGCCGCAGACGTTGCCGCTGTACACGGCCTACGCGGATCCGCCGCTGGACGCGAGCTCGCCCGGCAACCTGACCACGCGGCTGGCCCAGTGGCTCAGCGAGCGCTCGCAGGGGCGCTACCGCTTCGTGCCCACGCAGCTGCCGCGCGGCCCGCTGGACGCGCTGGTCGCCAAGCCGGGCTGGGCCGGCGCGGTCGTCTGGGCCAATCCGGTCTGGTTTGATGACACGCGCCGGCAGCGCTTCCTGTGGACGCCGGCCTTCATGCAGAGCGCCGATCTGGTGGTCTCGCGCCGTGAGCAACCGGTCGAATATCTGCTGGAGGGCCGCTCGCTGCAGGGGCTGTCCGTCGCCAGCGTGGCCGGGCACAGGCTGGTCGACCTGGACGGGCTGGTGGCGGCCGGCAAGCTGCGCCGCGTGGACGTGCCGCGTGCGCTCGATGGCCTGGGGCTGCTGCAGCAGGGGCGGGTGGACGCGGCGCTGGTGCAGGCCATCTCGATGGACTATTTCCGCCAGCGGCTGCCTGACCTGGACGGCTGGCTGTACGTGGCCCGCCAGCCGCGCGACACCTATGGCCGCCATGCGTTCACGGCCCCCGGTCAGGCGGCGCTGCGCGACTTCCTGGCGCGCCAGCTGCCGATGCTGGCGGCCGACCCCGCCTGGCGCGCCGTGCTGGCGCCGCCGCCACGGCAGCTGCGCCTGGTCAGCGTCGACACGCTGGGCAGCGCCTACAACCAGGCGCTGCGCGCGCTGCTGGACCGCGTGTTCGAGCGCGCCGGTCTGCGCTACGCGCTGACCGAGCGGCCCGCCGAGCGTGCGCTGGTGGAGCTGCGCGCCGGGCAGTTCGACGGCGACATCACGCGCCACCAGCGCTTCGACGAACAGCTGCCGGGGCTGCTGCGCGTGGAACCCACGCACTCGACAGTGTTCGATCTGGCCGTCACGCGCCGTGGCGGCCCGCAGCCGGCGCGCTGGGAGGATCTCGCCACCCTTAGGGTTGCCGTGCCGCGCGGTTTCAAGCGGATCGAGGCCTTGACCCAGGGCCTGGCCGCGCGCGAGCTGGTCGAAGGTGTCGATGCCTGCGTGCGCATGGTGGTGCAGGGTCGGGTGGACGTCTGCGTGGAGCCCGGCTACACCAGCACGGCGGGCCTGGGCCGCGTGCCTGCGGGGGCGCAGATCGAGACCCGCGTGCTGGGCACCAGCGACATGCACCTGTGGCTGGGCGCCGCCCATGCCGACGGGGCGCGACGGCTGGGCCAGGCCTTGGCCGAGTTGGAGCGCAGCGGCGAGCTGGCGCAGCTGATGGGCGCGTTCCGCCGCAAACCCTAGGCGGCCTGCAGCTGCCGCAGGTCGGCCAGCCAGCGGCCCCAATGCCGGGCCACGTGCTCGCGCTGCGCCGCGTCCAGGCCGTTCAGCAGCGTCAGCACGCTGGCGAGGATCTGCTCGCGGTAGGCCTGCTCCGCCGGCTGCGGCAGCATGTTGCCTGCCAGCAGCGCGGTGCCGCCCGCCAGGTCCTGGTGCGACCAGGCGCGCAGTGCCTCCAGCGTGCGGGCCTGGCGCAGCGCGCGGGCCTGGGCCAGCGCGGCCACGTCGACCTGCCAGCCCTCGGCGTCGCTGCGCGCCTGGCGGCGGGTGCTGCGGTCCAGGTCGCCCAGCCAGCGCTCCAGGCCGCTGGCATAGCGCTTGGCGCGCAGCTGCACGCCGTCGCGGCCGGCCTGCTCGTCCTGCCATTCGGCGCGGTTCTCGTCCATCTTGCGCTGCAGCCGCTGCCACTGCGCCGGCCGCAGCTGGGCCAGCAGCGGCGCGGCCAGCGGTGCGGCGTACTGCAGGCAGCGCTCGGCGCTGTCGCGGGCCTCGCGTTCCAGCGCGGCCAGCTCGGCGGCCGTCACGCCGCCGTCCAGCGCGCTGCGGGCGTGCTGCAGCAGCGCGATCCAGCGCGGCAGCTCCTCGCGGCGGTGCCAGGCCTGCCAGGCGCGCAGCTGCTGGTTCAGCAGCGTGCGCTGGTCGCGGTCCAGGTCCAGGTAGTTGTCCGCCCACAGGCCGGTCAGCAGCGGCAGTTGGCCGTAGGCCAGCGTCAGGCTGGAGCAGCCGACCAGCACGGCCAGCGCGGCCAGCGACAGCAGGGTGGCGATTCTGCGGAGCAGGGCGGACATGTGTGCAGCATGACAGAGCTGCCCGCGCCGTGTTGCCGGCCGCCAGCAATACCTTAGGGGCAGGAGCTGCGCTGCATGGGGAAGTCGATGCCGCGCGCCTTGCCGTTCAGCTCGCCCTCGATGCGCGCGAGCAACCGGTCCGGCGCCGTGCGGCGGTAGATGACGCGTTGCGGGAAGTCATGCCCCGGGTTCTCGAACACCGCTTCGGCCTCGCCCTGGCGCGCCAGCCTGAACTCGGTGGGCGGCCGCCCCTGCGGCTGGGCGATGAAGCTGAGCCGGCCCTCGGCGTCGGCGCGCAGCTGCATGAACTCGAACTCCACGACCCGGCCGTTCTTGACGATGCGGGTCATGCCCAGCATCGCCCCGCCGGCCGGCGCCATCCATTGCTCCGTCGAGCCGGCCTCGCGGCCCTGCGGGTTCCAGCAGCCGGCCAGCCAGGCCACCGGCGCGAAGGGGTCGGTCTGCGCCTGGGCCGGCGGGGCCGCGGCGGCGAGGAGGAGGGCGGCCATCAGCTTCATGGCTGGGAATTCTGCGCCGCGCGGTTATCGTTGACGCCCACGCAAACCCTCGCGGCCGCCCACGTGTCCCGTCCCGACCTGACCCACACCTTCAAGCTGATGACGATCTGGCTGCTGATCGGCCTGCTGATCTTCGTCGGCTTCAAGTTCTGGGAGCGCGAGCGCGAGGCCAGCCGCTTCCAGCTGGCCGGCGGCGTGGTGGTGCTGACGCGTGCGCCCGACGGCCACTTCCACTGGCCCGGCCGCGTTGGCGACGTGGAGGTGGACTTCCTCGTCGACACCGGCGCCACGTCCACGGCGCTGCCGCAGGCGCTGGCCGAGCAGGCGGGCCTGCAGCCGCTGGGCGCCGTGCGCGCCCACACGGCGGGCGGCTCGGTCAACGGCTTTGCGGCGCGCGCCGACATCACGCTGGAAGGCGGCGTGGCGGCTCGCCGCCTGACCGTCACCGTGTTGCCCAACCTGGCGGCGCCGCTGCTGGGCATGGACGTGCTGGGCCGGCTGCACTTCAGCCAGAAGCCCGGCGAACTGCGCATCACCCCCAATCCATGATCCGAACCCTGTTGTTGCTGCTGCTGTTCGTCGGCGGCGCCCACGCCGCCTGCCCGCCCACGCCGGCTCAGCCCACGGCGCCGCAGGCCGCCGCCTGGGCGGCCCGCGCGCCCGACCGCGGGCCGCTGTGGCGCATCAGCCGCGGCGGCCACAGCAGCTATCTGTTCGGCAGCCTGCATGTCGGCAAGGCCGACTGGGCCTACCCCGGCCCGGCGTTGCGCGCCGCCTGGGCCCGGACCGAGGTGCTGGCCGTGGAGGTGGACCCCGCCGACGTGGGCCCCGCGCTGGCCGCCGCCGGCCGCGCCGCGCCACTGCCCGCACCACTGGCGGCCCGCATGGAGGCCCAGGCCCGCGTGGCCTGCCTGCCGCCCGGCGCGCTGAGCCCGCTGCCGGCCATGCTGCAGCTCAGCCTGCTGACGCTGCTGGAGGCGCGCCGCGACGGCTTCGACGCCGGCTTCGGCCAGGACCTGATGCTGCTGGCCTGGGCCAAGGCCGAGGGCCGACCGGTGCAGTCGCTGGAGAGCGTGGAGGAACAGATGGCCGCGCTGACGCCCGAGCCGGCCGAGCTGGACGGCGTGGTGGACGGCGCGCTGCGCCAGCTGCAGCGCGGCCAGTTGCGCGCGCCGCTGCGCAAGCTGGCCGACGCCTGGCAGCGCGGCGACCTGAAGACGCTGGCCGACTACCCGCGCTGGTGCGCCTGCGCCGACACGCCGGCCGAGCGTGCCTGGTTCAAGCGCCTCAACGACGACCGCAACCTGAACCTGGCGGCGCGCATCGATGCGCTGCACGGCGCCAACCAGCGCCTGCTCATCGCCGTGGGCGCGCTGCACATGAGCGGCCCCCAGGCCCTGCCGCGGCTGCTGGCCGAGCGGGGTTTCACCGTCGAGGCCTTGCGCCCCGCGAAGTAGCATGGCCGGCATTGGAGGCCCACATGACTGACAACAGCTTCACCAAGTTCGTGCCCGGATTCGACTTCCTGCAGGGCCTGGTCAAGAACGCCGGCTCGGCGCTGCCCGGCATCGGCCAGTGGGTGGCGCCCACGCTGAACCCCGAGGAGCTGGAAAAGCGCATCGAGGAGCTGCGCACCGTGCAGTTCTGGCTGGAGCAGAACGCGCGCATGCTGGCCGCCACCATCCAGGCGCTGGAGGTGCAGCGCATGACGCTGTCCACGCTGCAGACCATGAACGTGCCGCTGGCGCAGCTGCGCGACACGCTGAAGCTGCCCGAGGCCCCGGCCTGGCCGGCCGAGCCACCGCCCGCGGCCAAGGCCGCGGCGAAGACCGTCACGCGCACCGTGAAGGCCGCCACCAAGACGGCCAAGCTGGCCACTGATGCCGCCAAGGCCGCCGCGGCCAACCCGGCTGCCGCCATCGACCCCACACAGTGGTGGACGGCATTGAGCCAGCAGTTCACGCAACTGGCCACGACGGCGATGAAGGACACGGCGACAGACGCCGCCAAGAACCTGGCCGGCAGCCTGGTCAAACAGAGCTTCGATGCCGCCAGCGACACGCTGAAGCGCGCGGCCTCCATGCCCGGCGCCGTCGCCAAGGGCCTGGCCGCCAAGCCGGTCGCCAAGACCACCCGGCCGCGCCGCAAGACCCCTTGAACGCGCCCGCCGACCTCGCCGCCCGCCGCGCCGCCGTTGTCGCCGCGCTGGCGCCGCTGCTGCCGGCGCACGCGCTGCTGCACCAGTCCGAGCAGACCACGCCCTACGAGTGCGACGGTCTGACCGCCTACCGCCAGCGCCCGCTGGCCGTGGCCCTGCCCGAGACCGAGGCCCAGGTGGCCGCCGTGCTGAAGGCCTGCCACCGGCTTGGCGTGCCCGTCGTCGCCCGCGGCGCCGGCACGGGACTGTCCGGCGGCGCTATGCCGCATGAACTGGGTGTCACGCTGGCGCTGGCCAAGTTCAACCAGATCCTGTCCATCGACCCGCTGGCCCGCACGGCGCGCGTGCAGTGTGGGGTGCGCAACCTCGCCATCTCCGAAGCGGCCGCATCGCACGGCCTGTACTACGCGCCCGACCCCAGCAGCCAGATCGCCTGCACCATCGGCGGCAACATCGCCGAGAACTCCGGCGGCGTGCACTGCCTGAAGTACGGCCTGACGCTGCACAACGTGCTGCGCGTGCGCGGCTTCACGGCCGAGGGCGAGGCCGTCGAGTTCGGCTCCGAGGCGCTGGACTGCCCGGGCCTGGACCTGCTGGCGCTGGTCATCGGCAGCGAGGGCATGCTGGCCGTCGTCACCGAGGTCACCGTCAAGCTGGTGCCCAAGCCGCGGCTGGCGCGCTGCCTGATGGCCAGCTTCGACGACGTGCGCAAGGCCGGCGACGCCGTCGCGGCGCTGATCGCCGCCGGCATCATCCCGGCGGGGCTGGAGATGATGGACAAGCCGATGACGGCCGCGGTGGAGGACTTCGTGCATGCCGGCTACGACCTGGACGCCGAGGCCATCCTGCTGTGCGAGAGCGACGGCACGCCCGAGGAGGTGGCCGAGGAGATCGCGCGCATGGAGGCCGTGCTGCAGGCCAGCGGCGCGACGCGCTGCCAGGCCAGCGCCGACGAGGCCCAGCGCCTGCGCTTCTGGAGCGGCCGCAAGAACGCCTTCCCGGCGTCCGGCCGCATCAGCCCCGACTACATGTGCATGGACTCGACCATCCCGCGCAAGCGGCTGGCCGACATCCTGATCGCGATCGCCGAGATGGAAAAGAAGTACGGCCTGCGCTGCGCCAACGTCTTTCATGCAGGCGACGGCAATCTGCACCCGCTGATCCTGTTCGATGCGAACGACCCCGACCAGCTGCACCGCTGCGAGCAGTTCGGCGCCGAGATCCTGGAGCGCAGCGTCGCGCTGGGCGGCACGGTGACCGGCGAGCACGGCGTGGGCGTGGAGAAACTCAACTCGATGTGCGTGCAGTTCAGCGCCGAGGAACGCGAGCAGATGCTTCAACTCAAAGCGGCCTTCGATCCCGCAGGCACCTTGAACCCGGGCAAGCAGATCCCGACGCTGGCCCGCTGCGCCGAGTACGGCCGCATGCATGTGAAGCGTGGGCTGCTGGCGTTTCCGGAACTGGAGCGGTTTTGAGATTCGACGACCTGCAAGCGCAGATCCGCGACGCGCGCACGCCGCTGCGCCTCACCGGCCACGGCAGCAAGGACTTCTACGGCGGGCCGCTGCAGGGCGAGCCGCTGTCCACGCTGGCGCTGAACGGCGTGACGGCCTATGAGCCCAGCGAGCTCTACATCAGCGTGCTGGCCGGCACGCCCATCGCCGATGTGGAGGCGCTGTTGGCGCAGCAGCGCCAACGCTTTGCGTTCGAGCCTCCGCGCTTCGGCGGCAAGGGCACCATCGGCGGCATGGTGGCCGCCGGGCTGTCGGGGCCGGCCCGCGCGGCGTTGGGCTCGGTGCGCGACCACCTGCTCGGCGCCGTGCTCATCAACGGCAAGGGCGAACTGCTGAGCTTTGGCGGCACGGTCATGAAGAACGTCGCCGGCTTCGACGTCAGCCGGGTGCTGGCCGGCTCCATGGGCCAGTTGGGGCTGATCACCGAGCTCACGCTGAAGGTGCTGCCGCTGCCGGCCGCGACGGCCACGCTGCGCTTCGACTTGGACCAGTCGGCCGCTCTGATGGCGTTGAACCGCTGGGGCGGCGAGCCATTGCCCATAGCGGCCAGCGCCTGGTGGGACGGCGCGCTGGTGCTGCGCCTGGCCGGTGCGGTCGCGGCCGTCGAGGCGGCGTGCGCCAAGCTGGGCGGCGACGTCATTCCCGCAGATCTGGCCGCGGGCTTCTGGACCGGCCTGCGTGACCACGCCGACGAGTTCTTCGTCGGCGCCGAGCGCGCCGTGGCCGGCGGTGCGCGGCTGTGGCGGCTCAGCCTGCCCAGCACCACGCCCGCGCTGAAGCTGCACGGCGAGCAGCTGATTGAATGGGGCGGCGCTCAGCGCTGGGTGGTCACGCCGCTGGAGCCCGCTGCCGTGCGCGAGGCTGCGAGCGCCGTGGGCGGCCATGCCACGCTGTTCCGCGCGCAGGACAAGTCGCCCGGCGCGTTCGCGCCGCTGTCGGCGCCGCTGGCGGCCATCCACCGGCGCTTGAAGGCGAGCTTCGATCCGAACGGCGTCTTCAATCCAGGCCGCCTCTATCCCGACCTCTGATGCAGACCACCCTCGCCCCCGAATTCGCCGGCACGCCCGAAGGCGCCGACGCCGAGGCCATACTGCGCCGCTGCGTGCACTGCGGCTTCTGCACCGCCACCTGCCCGACCTACCAGCTGCTGGGCGACGAACTGGACGGTCCGCGTGGCCGCATCTACCTGATCAAGCAGGTGATGGAGGGCGCGGCGCCCACGCGCGAGACGCAACTGCACCTGGACCGCTGCCTGACCTGCCGCAACTGTGAAACCACCTGTCCGTCCGGCGTCGAGTACGGCAAGCTGGTCGACATCGGCCGGCGCGTGGTGGACGCCAAGGTGGAGCGCCCGGCCGCCGAGCGCCGCGTGCGCTGGCTGCTGAAGGAGGGCATGACTTCGCCGCTGTTCAAGCCCGCGCTGAAGCTGGGCCAGGCGCTGCGCCCGCTGGTGCCTGCAGCGTTGAAGGACAAGGTGCCGCCCAAGCCCCCGGCCACCGCGCACGACTGGCCCACGCGCCAGCTGAATCGCAAGGTGGCGCTGCTGCTGGGCTGCGTGCAGCCGGCGCTGGCGCCCAACATCAACAGCGCGACGGCGCGCGTGCTGGACGCCGCCGGCATCCAGACGGTCGTCGCCGATGAGGCTGGCTGCTGCGGCGCGATCCGCGAGCACCTGGGCGACCACGAGGCGGCGCTGGCCGACATGCGCCGCAACATCGATGCCTGGTGGCCGCTGGTGGCGGGCCCCGGCGAGCGCGTGGAGGCGCTGGTGATGAATGCGTCAGGCTGCGGCGTGATGGTCAAGGATTACGGCCACCTGCTCAGCGCAGACCCGGCCTATGCGGACAAGGCGCGGCGCATCAGCGAAATGACCAAGGACCTCAGCGAGCTGCTGCCCGAGCTGGTGCCGGTGTTGAAGAGCCGGCTGAAGGCCAAGCCGGGTGCCTTGGCCTATCACCCGCCGTGCACGCTGCAGCACGGGCAGAAGCTGCGCGGCGGCGTGGAGGGCGCGCTGCGCGAGCTGGGGTTGAAGATTGACTGCGCGCCCACCGACAGCCACCTGTGCTGCGGCTCGGCAGGCACATACTCAGTGCTGCAGCCGGGACTGTCCAAGCAGCTGCGTGACCGCAAGCTCGCGGCGCTGGCGCCGCTGCAGGCGCAGCAGATCGTGTCGGCCAACGTGGGCTGCATCCAGCACCTGCAGGCCGGCACCGCGACGCCGGTGCGGCACTGGGTGGAGGTGCTGGACGACGCGCTACGGGGCGTCGTTTAGGTCTTGAAGGCCGAGACCAGCTTCACCAGCTCCTCGGCCTGATGCTTCAGGCTCTCGGCCGCGGCGGCGCTTTCCTCGACGAGGGCGGCGTTCTGCTGCGTCGCCTGGTCCATCTGCGCGATGGCCTGGCCGACCTGGCTGACGCCGGTGCTCTGCTCGCGGCTGGCGGCGCTGATCTCGCGCACGATCTGCGCGACCCGGCCGATGGCGTCCACCACCTGCTGCATGGTCTCGCCCGCGCGGTTGACGAGGTCGGCGCCCTGCTCGACGCGCTCGACGCTGTCGCCGATCAGCGACTTGATCTCCTTGGCGGCCTCGGCCGAGCGCTGCGCCAGCGTGCGCACCTCGCCGGCCACCACCGCAAAGCCGCGGCCTTGTTCGCCGGCCCGGGCGGCTTCCACGGCCGCGTTCAGCGCCAGGATATTGGTCTGGAAGGCGATGCCGTCGATGGTGCCGATGATGTCGCCGATCTTGCGCGAGCTTTCCTCGATGCCGCGCATGCGCTGCACCGCCTCGCTGACCACGTCGCCGCCCTGGCGGGCCACCTCGCTGGCGTCGTGCGCGAGCTTGTCGGCCTCGCTGGCGTTGTCGGCATTCAGCTTCACGGTGGCCGACAGCTCCTCCATCGACGCGGCCGTCTGCTGGATGGCGCTGGCCTGCTGCTCGGTGCGCGAGGACAGGTCGTTGCTGCCCAGCGAGATTTCCGAGCTGGCGGTGGCGACCTCATCGGCGTTGTGGCGCACGGAGCTGACCAGGTGGCGCAGCGACTGCTGCATGCTGGCCAGCGTCTGCGTCAGCTGCGCGGTCTCGTCGGCGCCTTCCGAGCGGATCTCGCGCGACAGGTCGCCCTGGCCCACTTCCTCGGCCTCCTGGATGGCGGCGCGCAGCGGACCCACGACGGAGCGCGTGATCAGCCAGGCCGCGACCACGCCCAGGCTCAGGCAGATGGCGGCCAGCACGACCATCAGCATCTGCGTGCGGCTGGCGGCCGCCCGCACGGCCTGCGTCTCGTCCTTCACGCGGGCGCCCTGGTGGTCGGCCATGCTGCTGATGGTCTTCACGTAGGCATCGGCGGCGGGGCGCATCTTGCCCTCCAGCACCTGCAGCGCGGCCTCGGCCTCGCCAGCCTTCAGCTGCGCGAACACGCCGTTGCGGATATCCACGTAGGTCTTGCGGGCGTCGCCGATCTCGCCCAGGATGGCCTTGCCCTGGGGCGTGTCGACGGCCTTGGTCAATTCCTCCTGCAGCTCGTTGATCCTGGCGCTGGTGGTCTTGATGACCGGCGAGAAGAAGTCGGCTACCGGCCCGGAGCCGCCCGCGCGCGCGACGGCATCGGTGCGCGTCACATTGAGCTGGGTGGCCGTGCGCCAGTCCTGGGCCAGGTCTTGCTGGCGTTGCAGCTCGATGAGCAGGTCGATGCGCGGCCCCACCGTGGCCATCTGCCGGTAGCTCAGGCCCACCGCCAGTGCGAGCAAGACCAGCACGACCCCGAAACCCAGCCCCAGCCTCGTACCAATTCGCAAGGATTGCATCTTCATCACGGCCTCCGTCATTGTTGCCGGCGGATGCGCCCAGGCGCACCCCGCTGGTGCTTTGACTCTACATGTCGGAATCAGGGGTGCACCAAGAAAAACACCGCCTTGTACGGCGGTGTTTGTCCTAGCTCAAGTCCTTGCCTGGGCTTCGGCTTTTCGCGCCCTGGCGCGAGACGAGCCCGTCTGTGGCTGTCCTCGCGGCGGCCTTACAGGCCGGCTGCAGCCTTGAGGGCCGCAGCTTTATCGGTGCGTTGGTCTTCGTTCACATCGCAAGCGATATGAACTGCGCCCGAGAACGGCCAAGCCGCTTCGCGGTGGGCTTACCGCCCAGCTGCAGCGCGCAGCGCTGCAGCCTTGTCCGTCCTCTCCCACGTGAACTCCGGCTCCTCGCGGCCGAAGTGGCCGTAGGCGGCGGTCTTGGAGTAGATCGGGCGCAGCAGGTCCAGCATCTGGATGATGCCCTTGGGGCGCAGGTCGAAGTGCTCGTTGACCAGCTTGGCGATCTGCTCGTCAGGGATGACGCCGGTGCCTTCGGTGTAGACCGTCACGTTCATCGGGCGGGCCACGCCGATGGCGTAGGCGACCTGGATCTGGCACTGGCGTGCCAGGCCGGCCGCGACGACGTTCTTGGCGACGTAGCGCGCCGCGTAGGCGGCCGAGCGGTCGACCTTGGACGGGTCCTTGCCCGAGAACGCGCCACCGCCGTGCGGGCAGGCGCCGCCGTAGGTGTCGACGATGATCTTGCGGCCGGTCAGGCCGCAGTCGCCCTGCGGACCGCCGATGACGAAGCGGCCGGTCGGGTTGACCAGGTACTTCGTGTCCTGCAGCCACTCCTTGGGCAGCACCGGCTTGATGATCTCCTCGATGACCGCCTCGTAGAACTCGGGCTTCATCTTGTCGCCCAGCGACATCTCGGGCGCGTGCTGCGTGGACAGCACCACGGTGTCGATGCTGTGCGGCTTGCCGTCGACGTAGCGCATCGTGACCTGGCTCTTGGCGTCCGGGCGCAGGAAGGGCAGGCGGCCGTCCTTGCGCAGCTGGGCCTGGCGCTCGACCAGGCGGTGCGCGTAGTAGATCGGCGCGGGCATCAGCTCGGGCGTCTCGTCGCAGGCGTAGCCGAACATCAGGCCCTGGTCGCCGGCACCGGTGTTCAGGTGGTCGTCGCTGGCGTGGTCCACGCCCTGGGCGATGTCGTTGCTCTGCTTGTCGTAGGCGACGAGGACGGCGCAGCCCTTGTAGTCGATGCCGTATTCGGTGTTGTCATAGCCGATGCGCTTGATGGTGTCGCGCGCGACCTGGATGTAGTCGACGTGGGCATTGGTCGTGATCTCGCCGGCCAGCACGACGAGGCCGGTGTTGCACAGCGTCTCGGCGGCCACGCGGCTGCGCGGGTCCTGCTCGAAGATGGCGTCGAGGATGGCGTCCGAGATCTGGTCGGCCACCTTGTCGGGGTGTCCCTCGGAAACGGATTCGGACGTGAAGAGGAAGTCGTTGGCCACTTTTAAACTCCTGGTTGCTTGTGGGTCGGCGTTGCCTGACCTCAGGAGGTGCGGCGAACGCTTTAGCAGGATTTGTGAATCGCCCCGCAAGTAGTTCATTAACTCGGCGATGCGCCAAGTATAAGAAACATGGGTTGGCTTTTTCGCGGCATGTCCCGCTTGCCACTGTCGGTATTGCACGCTCTGGGCGCCTTGCTGGGCTGGCTGGTCTTTCTGGCGTCGCCCGTCTACCGCCAGCGCTTCCGCGCCAACGTGGCCCAGGCCGGCATTCCCTGGGCCCAGGCCCGGCCGGCCATTGCCGCGGCCGGGCGCATGGCGGCGGAACTGCCCTGGCTGTGGATCGCGCAGAAGGGCCGGCCCTTCGGCGAGCGCCTGCGCTGGGAGGGCGCCGGGCTGATCGAAGCGGCGCTGGCCGAGAAGCGCGGCCTCATCGTCATGACGCCCCACCTGGGCTGTTTCGAGATCTGCGCCCAGGCGATTGCCGAGCGCTTCACGACGCCCGAGGCGCCCATCACCGTGCTGTACCGGCCGGCCCGCCAGGCGGCGCTGCGCGACGTGATGGCCGGCTCGCGCGAGCGCCCGGGCCTGGCGACGGCGCCGGCCTCTCTGGCCGGCGTGCGCCAGATGATCCGCGGGCTGCGCCGCGGCGAGGTGGTGGGCCTGCTGCCGGACCAGGTGCCGCCCGACGGCCTGGGCGTCTGGGCGCCGTTCTTCGGCCGGCCGGCCTACACGATGACGCTGGCCGCGCGCCTGCAGCAGCAGACCGGCGCGGCCGTGGTGCTGCTGTTCGGCGAGCGGCTTCCGGGCGGCCAGGGCTTTGTCGTGCACGTGCTGCCGGCGCCGGCGATTGCCCGAGACGCCGCGGCCGAGGACGCCGCGGCCGTCGTCAACGCGGCGATGGAAAGTCTGATCCGGCGCGCGCCGGGGCAATACCTGTGGGGCTACCACCGTTTCAAGCAGCCGCGCGGTCTGGATATCGGCGCGGCGCCGGATAATCCGGTCCCATGAGATTGCGCTTCACCAAGATGCAGGGCGCCGGCAACGATTTCGTCGTCATCGATGCCACCCAGCAGCCTTTTGCACTGACGCCCGAGCAGATGCGCCGGCTCGGCGACCGCCGCTTCGGCGTCGGCTGCGACCAGATCCTGGTCATCGAGCCCGGCACAGCCGTCGGCGCTGACTTCCGCTACCGCATCTTCAACAACACCGGCGACGAGGTGGAGCACTGCGGCAACGGCGCGCGCTGCTTCGTGCGCTACGTGGTGGACGCCGGCCTGACGGACAAGCGCGAGATCCAGGTCGACACGATGAACCGCCGCCTGCTGCTGAAGCTGCAGGACGACGGCCGGGTCACCGTGGACATGGGCGCGCCGGTGTTCGACCACGCGGCACTGCCCTTCGACGCCCAGGGCCTGGTGCCGCGCCTCGTCAACGGCTTCGAGCTGTGGCCGGTCGAGGGCGTGGAGCTGGCCCTGGTGTCCATGGGCAACCCGCATGCGGTGCAGCGCGTGGATGACGTCGAGATCGCGCCGGTGACCACGCTGGGGCCGGTCATCGAGCACCAACTGCGCTTTGCGAAGCGCGTGAACGCCGGCTTCATGCAGGTGCTGGCGCGCGATCGCATCGCGCTGCGCGTCTACGAGCGCGACGCCGGCGAGACGCTGGCCTGCGGCACCGGCGCCTGCGCGGCGGTGGTTGCGGGCATCCGCCTGGGCTGGCTGGACGCGGCCGTGGAGGTGCAGACCCGCGGCGGCCAGCTGAAGATCGAATGGGCGGGCCTTCAAGACGGTCTCAGCAGCCCCGTGCTGATGACCGGCCCCGCGACCCGAGTTTTTGACGGAGAGATCACGCTGTGAGTTCCAACCCGGCCGCCGACGCGGTGCAAGGCATCACCGAAACCGACATCGCCAACTACCTGGCGGCCACGCCCGGTTTCTTCGAGCGCCACGCGGCGCTGCTGGCCAGCGTGCAGCTGCAGCACCCGCACGGCGCGCGCGCCGTGTCGCTGCAGGAGCGCCAGGCCGAGATGCTGCGCGACAAGATCAAGGGCCTGGAGCTGCGCATCGTCGACATGATCCGCAACGGCCAGGACAACGTGGCCATCGCCGACCGCCTGCACCGCTGGACGCTGGCGGTCATGCGCGCGGCCGGCACGCCGGCGCAGCTGCCCGAGGTGCTGCTGTCCGAGCTGCGCCACCAGTTCATGATCCCGCAGGCCAGCCTGCGCCTGTGGGGCGTGGCGCCCGCGCACGAGGCGGCCGAGTTCGCGGCGGCCGTCAGTTCCGACGTGAAGAGCTTTGCCTCCAGCCTGAGCCAGCCCTACTGCGGCGTGAACTCGGGCTTCGAGGCGGCGCGCTGGCTGGGCCTCAGCGAGAGCGGCGGCATCGCCACGTCGCTGGCGCTGATTCCGCTCGTGCAGCCCAAGGCCAACGACGGCAAGCCCTTCGGCCTGCTGGTGCTGGGCTCGCCCGACCCGACGCGCTACACGGCCGAGATGGGTACGGACTTCCTGACCCGCGTGGGCGAGATCGCCAGCGCCGGGCTGGCGGGGTTGCTGACCTGATGCTGCTGGAGGACTTCGGCGACTACCTGCAGCACGCCCGCGTGCAGCAACGCCTGAGTCCGCGCACGTTGCAGCTCTACACCGACGGCCTCGTGCGCCTGCAAGGCCTGCTGGCCGATGCGGCCATCGATGCGCGCACGCTGGGCATCGCCCAGGCGCGGCGGCTGGCGGCGCTGCTGCACCGTGAGGGCCTGGCGCCCAAGTCCATCGCACTGCTGCTGTCGGTCTGGCGCAGCTGCTACCGCTGGCTGGGCCTGCAGGGGCGGGTCGCGCTCAACCCCTTCGACGGCCTGAAGGCGCCCAAGGCGCCCAAGCCGCTGCCCAAGGCGCTGGGCGTGGACGATGCGGTGCAACTGGCCAGCCATGTGCCCGACGAGATCGCCGACTCCCGCCTGGAGGCGCGCGACCGCGCGATGGTCGAGCTGCTTTACGGCGCCGGCCTGCGTGCGGCCGAGCTGATCGGGCTGGACGCGCAGGCCAGCGGTCAGGCCGCCGGCTGGGTCGACCTGCAGGCCATGGAAGTGCACGTGCTGGGCAAGGGCGGCAAGCGCCGCAGCACGCCGCTGGGCCGTGCCGCCGCCGAGGCGCTGCGGGACTGGCTGGCGGTGCGCGGCCAGTTGGCCGCGACCGGCGAGCCGGCGCTGTTCGTGGGCGCGCGCGGCCACCGGGTGGCCGGCTCGGTGCTGCGTGGCAGGCTGTCGGCCCGCGCCATCAGCGCCGGCATGCCGGCCCATGTGCATCCGCACATGCTGAGGCACAGCTTCGCCTCTCACCTGCTGCAGTCCAGCGGCGACCTGCGCGCGGTGCAGGAGCTGCTGGGCCATGCCCACATCACGACGACCCAGGTCTACACGCAGCTCGATCTGCAGCACCTGGCTCGCATCTATGACGCCGCCCACCCGCGCGCCAAGAAATGACTCGACGACTCGTCACGCTCCTGACCCTGCTGCCGGCCTGTGCGCTGGCCACCCCCGATGACTCGCCGTTCGGCCGCATCAACGCCATCCGCCCGGCCGCCGTGGAGGCGAACTGGACGCGCATGAAGATGCCCGACGGCGGCCGCACGGCCTTCGCGTCGGTCAGCTACCTGGTGGCCTACGACGACGACTGGGGCTTCGGCCCCGGCTTCTACGGCACGGCCAAGGGCAACTACGGCGGCATCTTCACGGTCGGCTTCACGGGCCAGCGGCGCTGGCGGCTGAGCGGCAACACGCACCTGGCGGCCAGCCTGTACGTGGGCGCGGGCGGCGGCCTGTCCAGCGCGGCCATGCGCTTCGGCGGCGGACTGATGCTGCGGCCCGAGCTGTCGTTGCGCACCGAGACCGGCGCCTGGTACACCGGCGTAGGCATCTCGCAGATCCGCTTCCCCAGCGGCAACGTCAAGAGCGGCGTGGGCCTGGCCTTCACCGTGGGCCGGGCGATGGACTTCGCCAGCTTCCCGCCCAGCGATGCCGGCAAGCCGGCGCGCGCCAGCCGGCGTTCCGGCCTGGGCTTCGACGAGATCGCGCTGACCGGTGGCATGGAACAGCCGCGCGCGTCCAGCCGCATGCGCAGCGGCAAGCCCTATGCGGGCCGGGTCGGCAAGGCGGGCGCCGAGCTGCGCCAGTACGTCGCCGACGGCAGCTGGTGGGGCTTCGAGGCCTCGGGCGCCGCCAAGGGCGGCGTGGACGGCTACATGGAAGTGCTGGGCCAGATCGGCCAGGACTGGGCGCCGTTCGGCACGCCCGCGCTGCGCGTCGGCGGCCAGCTGGGCGCGGGCCTGGGCGGCGGCGGCGACGTGGACACCGGCAACGGCTGGCTGCTGCGCGCCGGGCCCACGCTGCGCTGGATCACGCCGTGGGGGCCGACGGTGCGCCTGGATGCGGGCCTCACGCATGCGCCCAGCGGCGCCTACAGCGCCCGCTACCTGCGCGCGGTGCTGGCCATGCCGCTGGACCGCACGCCGGTGCGCTTCGACGATGACATTGGCGGCACGGTGCGCGTGCAGCAGTTGGGCGCCAGCGTGCTGCACCTGCCGCGCGTGCGCTTCAAGGACGGCCGCCAGGAGTCCGTCAGCCATCTGGCGGTCAGCATGTCGCGCGAGTTCTCGCCGCGGCTGTACGGCACGGCGCAGGCCGGCAGCGCCGCTGCGGGCAGCGCGGGCGCCTACTCCTTCGGCCTGTTCGGCCTGGGCGTGCAGAGCGACCCGCTGTGGGGCCGCCTGCGCGTGGGCGCCGAATGGCTGGTGGGCGCGGCCGGCGGTGGCGGCGTGAGGGTGGGTGGCGGCGCGGTGACGCAGGCCGAGGTCTGGGCGCAGTGGGAGCTGGCGCAGCGGCTGCGGCTGCGCGCCGGCCTGGGCCAGTTCCGCACGCTGCGGGGTGGCGACCAGTCCACACCGCTGACGCATTTGTCGCTGAGCTATGCCTTCGGGGTGCTGCAGCGATGAGAGTTGTTGGCCCCCACATGCCCACGCTTCGCGTGGCCACTGCCCCCCGAGGGGGTGCTCTTCATCTTGGGGCGGCCCGGCGATGAAGAAGATCGTGCTTCGCCCGGGCAAGGAGCGCTCGCTGGTCAAGCGCCATCCCTGGGTGTTCGAAAGCTCCGTCGCGCGCGGCGGTGGCGACTCGGGCGAGACCGTGCGTGTGGAGTCGGCGGACGGGCAGTTCCTGTGCTGGGCCGCTTTCAGCCCCCAGTCGCAGATCCGGTTGCGCGCGTGGAGCTTCGACGAGGCCGAGCGCATCGACGCGGCCTTCTTTGCGCGCCGCATCGCGCAGGCCATTGCGATGCGCACGCGGCTGGCGATCGCGTCGGATGCCTGGCGCCTGGTCCACGGCGAGGCCGACGGCCTGCCGGGCCTGATCGTGGACCGCTACGGCGACACGCTGGTGGCGCAGTTCGGCAGCGCCGGCGTCGAGCGCTGGAAGGGCGTCATCGCCGACGCGCTGTTGGCCGCGACGGGCCTGACGCGCCTGTACGAGCGCTCCGACGCCCAGGCCCGCGAGTGGGAGGGCCTGCCGGTGCAGACCGGCTGGCTGCGCGGAGGTGGCGAGACCGCGCTGACCATCCGCGAGCACGACTGGCGGCTGACGCTGGACGTGGCCGAGGGCCACAAGACCGGCTACTACCTGGACCAGCGCGACAGCCGCAAGCGCTTCGCCGTTGCGGTGAGGCAGTACGGCGTGAAGACGGTGCTGAACTGCTTCAGCTACACGGGCGGCTTCTCGGTCGCCGCGCTGGCGGGCGGCGCGGAGCAGGTCGTCAGCGTGGACTCGTCCGGCCCGGCGCTGGAGCGGGCCAAGGCGCACGTGGCGCTGAACGGCTTCGACGCCGGCCGGCATGAGGCCTGGGATGCGGATGTCAACGCGACGCTGCGCCGCTGCCTGGCTGAAGGCCGGCGCTTCGACGCCATCGTGCTGGACCCGCCCAAGTTCGCACCCACCGTGGCCCACGCCGAGCGCGCCGCGCGCGCCTACAAGGACATCAACCGGCTGGCCTTCATGCTGCTGAACGATGGCGGCCTGCTTTACACCTTCTCATGCTCGGGCGGCATCGCGCCCGACCTGTTCCACAAGATCGTGGCCGGCGCGGGCCTGGATGCTGGCGTGGACGGCTACATCGTCGAGCGCCTCGCCGCCGCGGCTGACCATCCGCAGACCGTGTGCTTCCCTGAAGGCGACTACCTGAAGGGCCTCGGGATACTCCGCAGCAGCACGTAGAAAAACGGCGTGAACAGCAGGCCCAGCAGGGTCGCGCCTATCATGCCGCCGAAGACGGCCACGCCGATGGCCTTGCGCATCTCGGCCCCCGCGCCGCTGCTCAGCACCAGTGGCAGCACGCCCATCACGAAGGCGATGGACGTCATCAGGATGGGCCGCAGCCGCTGCTGGCTGGCCTGCACGGCGGCGGCCAGCGGTGTCAGGCCTAGCCTCTCCAGCTCGCGTGCGAACTCGACGATGAGGATGGCGTTCTTGGCGGAGAGGCCGACAAGGATGAACAGTCCGATCTGCGTGAAGACGTTGTTGTCCGCCCCCGTGATCCACACGCTGAACAGCGCGGCCATCAGCCCCGCCGGCACCGTGAGCAGCACGGCCAGCGGCAGCACCAGGCTCTCGTACTGCGCGGCCAGCAGCAGGAAGACCAGCAGCATCACCAGCGGGAACACGTAGACGGCGGTGTTGCCGGCGAGCTGCTGCTGGTAGGTCAGGTCGGTCCACTCCCATGCGATGCCGGGCGGCAGCGACTCGGCCGCCACGCGGGCAATCGCTTCCTGCGCCTGGCCCGACGTGTAGCCTGGCGCGGGCCGGCCGTTGATGTCGGCGGTGACGTAGGTGTTGTAGCGCGACACCGTGATGGGCCCGGCCGTCTCGCGCACCTGCAGCAGAGACGACAGCGGCACCATCGCGCCGCTTGTGGAGCGCACCTTCAGCTTGCCAATGTCCTCGGGCGTCGCGCGGTAGGCGGCGTCGGCCTGCACGCGCACGCCGAAGGTGCGGCCGAGGAAGCTGATGTCGTTCACGTACTGCGAGCCCAGGTAGACCTGCAGCGTGGCGAACACCTCGTTCAGTGGCACGCCGAGCTGGCGGGCCAGTGTGCGGTCGATGTCGGCATGCAGCTGCGGCGTGTTGATGTTGAAGTTGGTCAGCAGGCCGGCGAGTTCCGGCGCTTTGCCCGCAGCGACGATGAAGTCCTTGGTTGCCTTGTCCAGCGCCGCAAAGCCCAGGCCGGCGCGGTCCTCCAGCTGCAGCTTGAAGCCGCCGATGGCGCCTAGGCCGAGCAGCGCCGGCGGCGGGAAGACGACGGCCTGCGCCTCGGCGATGGCGCCGAACTGCTTGTTGAGCTGCTGCGCGATGGCGTTGGAGTGCGGCCGCGTGCCGAAGGCGTTCAGCGGCAGGAAGACCACGGCCTGGCTGGACGACACGGTGAAGCCGTTGATGGACAGCCCCGGCAGCGTGATGGCGTGGCGCACGCTGGGCGTCTGCTTGGCGATGTCCACGACGCGGCGCGTGACCTCGTCGGTGCGCTCCAGCGACGCGCCTTCGGGCAGGCGCACCATGCCCAGCAGATAGCCCTTGTCCTGCTGCGGCAGGTAGCCGCCGGGCACGGCGTCGAACAGCCAGGCTCCGCCCGCCAGCAGCGCGGCGTAGAGGCCCAGGCCCAGCCACTTGCGAGGCGCGATGCGCTGCACGCCGCGCGCATAGCGCTCGGTGCTGCGGCTGAACCAGCCGGCGGTGGACCGCTTCGCATGCGGACGCAGCAGCAGCGCGGACAGCGCGGGTGACAGCGTCAGCGAGTTGATCGCCGAGATGGCCGTGGAGATGGCGATGGTCAACGCGAACTGGCGGTAGAACTGGCCGGACAGGCCGCTCACAAAGGCCAGCGGAATGAACACCGCGCCCAGCACCAGCGCGATGGCGACGATGGGCCCGGCCACCTCGTCCATGGCCTTCACCGTGGCATCGCGCGGCGCCATGCCGGCCTCGATGTTGCGCTGCACGTTTTCCACCACGACGATGGCGTCGTCCACGACGATGCCGATGGCCAGCACCAGGCCGAACAGCGTCAGCGCGTTGATCGTGAAGCCGCAGACGTACATGACCGCAAACGTGCCGACGATGGACACCGGCACGGCCAGCAGCGCGATCAGCGACGCGCGCCAGCTGCGCAGGAAGACGATGACGACGATGACCACCAGCGCCAGCGCCTCCAGCAGCGTGACGATGACGGCGTCGATGGACTCCTGCACGTACTCGCTGGTGTCGTAGGCGATGTCGTAGGACACGCCGTCGGGCATGGCGGCCTTCAGTTCCTGCATCGCCTCACGCACGTCGCGCGAGACCTGCAGCGCATTCGCGCCGGCCATCATGGAGATGGGAATGCCCACGGCCTGCTGGTTGTTCAGTCGCGAGCGCAGCGCGTACTCGGCGGCGCCCAGTTCGATGCGGGCCACGTCGCCCAGCCGCGTGACGGCGCCGCCGGGCGCGGTCTTCAGGATGATCTGGCGGAAGTCCTCTTCCGTCGCCAAACGGCCCTGTGCGTTGACCGACAGCTGCAGCGCCTGGCCCGCAGGTGCCGGCGGCGCGCCGATGACGCCGGCCACGGCCTGCACGTTCTCGGCGCGGATGGCGGCGTTGATGTCGCTGGCCGACAGGCCGCGCGCGGCGACCTTGTCCGGGTCCAGCCACACGCGCATCGCGTACTCGCCGCCGCCGAACATCTGCAGCGGCCCCACGCCGGGAATGGCCTGCAGCCGGTCGCGCACATGCAGCAGCGCGTAGTTGCGCAGGTAGGTGAGGTCGTACTTGCCGTTGGGCGACGTGACGTGCACCAGCATCGGCAGCGCGGACTGGTTCTTGTGCACGGTGATGCCCAGCGCGCGTACCTCGGCCGGCAGCCGCGCCTCGGCCTGTGTCACGCGGTTCTGCACCTGCTGTTGGGCGAGGTCGGGGTCGGTGCCGAGCTTGAAGCTGATGGTCAGCGTCAAGCGGCCGTTGGACGTGGCGTGCGAGCTCATGTAGAGCAGGTTCTCCACGCCGTTGACGGCCTCCTCGATGGGCGCGGCCACCGTCTCGGCGATGACGGCCGGGTTGGCGCCCGGGTAGGTGGCCCGCACGACCACCTGCGGCGGCACGACGTTGGGGTACTCGGAGACCGGCAGCACCGGCAGCGCCAGCAGCCCGGCCACGAGGATGAGCAGCGACAGGACCGACGCGAAGACGGGGCGGGTGATGAAGAAGCGGGAGAAGTTCATCAGGGTGCCAATTGAGGGGCGATGCGGGCCCCCGGCTTGATCTGCTGCAGCCGCGCGAGCAGCACGCGCTCGCCTGCCTTCAGCCCGGCCGTCACCACCCGTTGGCCGTCTACCAGCGCGCCCAGTTCCACGCGGCGGTAGACAGCGGTGTTGTCTTCGGCGGCCACCAGCACGAAGCGCTTGTCCTGGTCCGTCCCCACGGCGGACTCCGGCACCAGCAGGGCCGGCGCGGGTTTGGCCGCGCGCAGCCGCAACTGCACGAACTGGCCCGGCATCAAGTCGCCCGCGTTGTCGAAGCGCGCCCGCGCCCGCACCGTGCCGGTCGCGCCGTTGAAGCGGTTGTCCAGTGCATGCAGCCGGCCGTTGAGCTTGGTGGCGCCCTTCTCGGCCTGCACCGTCACCTCGCCCAGCTGGCGCGTGCCGGGCAGCAGCTCGCGCAGCGTGGCCTCGTCCATGTCGAAGGCGGCATAGAGTGGCGAGGCGGACACCAGCGTCGTCAGCACCGGCGCCTGTGCGCCAGCGGTGATGAGGTTGCCCGGCGTGACGAGCACGCGCCCCACCCGCCCGGCGATGGGCGCGCGGATGCTGGTGTAGCCCAGCTGCAGCCGCGCGCTCTCCACCTGTGCCTGTGCTGCGGCGATGCCGGTACGCGCCAGCGCCTCGGCGTTGGCCAGGCGGTCCAGCTCCACCATCGCGATGGCGAGGTCCGCGCGCAGCTTCTGGCCGCGCTCTAGCTGGGTGGTGGCGAAGTCCAGCTGCGCCTTCGCTGCCGCCAACGCCGCTTCTGCGCGGGCCAGCTCGGCGCGTAAGGGCGCGGCGTCCAGCGACACGAGCAGCTCACCCGCCTTCACCAATCCACCCTCGCGGAAGTGAACCTCCGCCACCGCGCCGGACACGCGCGGGCGGATCTCCACCTCCGACGCCGCTTCCAGCTGCGCCGACAGCGTGAACCAGCGCTCCACCGGCCTGGCCGCGAGCTTGGCCACCGGCACGGCGGTGGGGTTGGGTTGCTGAGCTTGCGACGACAAGGGGCACAGCAGGGCGAAAGTCGCCCCCAACAAGAGGGCAACGCGGCGGTCCGGCATGGAAAAACCTGGGAGCGATGGAGGTTCGCCACGGTAGGGACACCGCCGCCGCCGCGTTATCGGCCCGCGCCCGCGGAATGTCGAATCCGGCTCAACCTGAGGGGTGCGTCACCCACTGAGCGGCGCAAGCCGATATAAGCCCGGCATGAGCGAACAAGCCTGCTACGTGCTGCCCGACGTGCTGCCCCGCCGCCCCGCCGGCGGCGCCCACATCTACGCCCACGCGGCCCGCCAGCACGACGCGCGCAGCATGATCTCCTTCACCAGCAACGCGCTGTCCGTGGTGCTGGCCGGGCGCAAGCAGTTGCAGCACGGGCTGACGAGCGAGGCCTTCCGCCCCGGCCAGGCCTTGCTGTTCAAGCCGGGCCAGTGCCTGTCCACCGACTTCGCCGACGGCGGGCGCGACTACCGCAGCCTGCTGGTGTTCTTCACCGATGCCCAGGTGGCCGACTTCCTCACCCGCCACGGCCAGGCGCCGCGTGCGTCCAACTTGGCGCAGCGCACCCACCTGCCGTTCGCCGCGCCGCCGGGCCTGCTGCACCTGGCCGAGAGCCTGTGGCATGCGCCGGACACGGCCGCCCTCACCGCCGACCGCACGGCGGCCAAGTTGGAGGATGTGTTGCTGCTGCTGCTGGAAGACCAAGGCGCCGACGTGTTCGGTTTCTTCGCGCCGGCCGGCATCAGCGCGCCGCAGCTGCGCCTGAAGCAGGTGGTGGAGGCGCACTGGATGGCCGACCTCAGCTGGCAGGAGCTGGCCTTCCTGTGCCACATGAGCCTGTCCACCTTCAAGCGGCACTTTCAGGCGGTGTACGGCCGCTCGCCGGGCCAGTGGCTGCATGAGCGGCGGCTGCACCTGGCGGCGCATCTGCTGAAGGTGGAGCGCAAGCGCGCGTCGGAGATCTATCTGGACGTGGGCTTCTCCACCGTCTCGGCCTTCACGCAGAGCTTCAAGAGCTACTTCGGCATGACGCCCAAGGTCTATCAGCAACTGTCGGCGTGAGCTGAATTCGACAGTTTCTGGGCTGCTGGCGGGAGCCCGCTAGGGCGGTCGTTTGGACACTGCCTCCAGTTCCTCCCGACCACCGCCCATGACCGCCATCACCCGCCGTACTTTCACGACCGCCGCCGCCCTGGCGTTGGCCGGCTCCGCCCAGGCCGCCACTGGCTACCGCACCGCGCTGCCTGCCTTCGCATCCCGCCATGTCGTCGCGCGCGACGTCGATGTGTGGGTGCCGCCCACCCAGCCCGGCCAGCACCTGCGCGTCATCTACGCCCACGACGGCAAGAACCTCTTCGACGCGAAGGCCAGCTACTCCGGCGTGGCTTGGGAGCTGGACAAGGCCATGTTGCGCGTGGCGGCTGGCGGCATAGAGCCGGCCATCGTCGTCGCCATCGCCAGCAGCCCGGACCGCTCGCGGGAGTACCAGGTCGGTGGCATCCTGCCCCTGCTCGACAAGAGCACCACCGATGCGCTGCACCACACCTGCGGCGGCGAGCTGCTGTCTGACGCCTACCTGCGCTGCATCGTCGAGGAGCTGAAGCCGTTCATCGACAAGCGCTTCCCCACGCGGCCCGACGCGAGCTTCATGCTCGGCGCCAGCATGGGCGGGCTGATCTCGCTGGAAGCGCTGCGCGCGTATCCGCAGGTCTTCCGCGGCGCGGGCTGTCTGTCGGCACACACGGTGCTGCTGGGCCCCGCCGCCAGCGAGGCGGGCTACCGGCCACCCGAGACGGCGGGCGACCGCATCCAGGCTGCACTGCGCGCCTACGCAGCACAGGCCTTCCCCGCGCCCGACGGCCGGCGCATCTGGATAGACCGCGGCACCGAGGATCTGGACGCCTTCTACGGCCGCTTCCAGGACGCCTTCACCGACGGCCTGCGTCAGCGCGGCTATGTGCCGGGCCATCACCTGGAGTCGCGCGTCTACGAGCGCACGGCGCACCACGAGAAGTTCTGGGCGGCGCGGGCGGAAGCCGTGCTGCGCTTCCTGCTGGCCTGACCCCCCTCCCCACCCCTCTCCCGCAAGGGGAGAGGGGCTCGTTCGTCGCGCCGCACCCACCCACGGAGATGTCCATGACCCTGTCCCGCCGCCTGCTCTGCGCCCTTGCGCTAACTCTCAAAATGAACGCATTCGCGCAGCAGGCCCCCGCCGCCGCGGATGACCCGAAGGTGCAGGCCCTGCTGAGCGCCTACCTCGACAGCTGGCTCACGCCCGACAAGGCCGCCCGCGCGGCCAAGCTGGAGAAGATCTGGACGCCGAATGCGCTGCACGAAAGCCCCTTCGCCCGCTCGGTCGGCATCGCTGCCATCAACGACGAGATCGAGGGCTTCCACAAGATGTTCCCGGACGCCAAGGTCAGGTTCGGCGCGCCGAAGCGCACCGGGCGCTACCTGCTGGTCACGTTCGAACTGCTGAAGGCCGACGGCAGCCTGCTGGTGGCCGGCTACGACTACTTCGAACTGGACGAGGCGGGCAAGATCGTCCGCGTCATCGGCTTCGTCTGAAGCCGCGGGCTCAGCTGCTCTTGCGTCGGCGCGTCCAGCCCAGCACGCCCAGGCCGCAGGCCAGCAGCGCATAGCTCGCCGGCTCCGGCACCGGCGCGGCGAGGTCCCAGCCGATGGCGTCCAGCGCCACCAGATCCTGCGGGAAGGCGTCATACGACTGGCCGAAGTTGACGGTGGGCTTCATGAGCGTCAGCGTGCTGGTGCCGAAGTGGCTGGCCTGCCGGCCGTTGCCATAGGTCTGGCCGGTCGAAAACGCCTCGACGGCGGTCGCGCCGCCGTCCACCGAGAGATAGGGCGAACCGCCCACGCGCAGATCCAGCACGCCGGCCGCGGAGTAGCGGAACAGGTCCAGCGCATAGAAGATGGTCTGGTTCTCGAACCGGTTGGCGCCGGTCTCCAGGCTGCACTCATTGGCGACGCCGGCGCAGTTGTCGATGAAGTCCACCCCCGAGACGAAGCCCAGCGCGTGGCCGATCTCGTGCTCGGCAACGGTGATGAAGTCCATCTGGCCGGCCGGCACCGCACCGTTCATGCGGCTGTAGGCAAAGCTGCCGGCGTAGGCGTTCGCGAAGGTGATGGTGGCGTCGGGCATGCCGGCGCTGGTCGCCGTGGCGCCGCCCAGCGCCTTGGCGTTGGCGGTGGTCAAGAACAGCTGGCGGTTGTTCGTGGAGCCGTCGTTGTCCAGGCGCGAGCTCAGGTCGCCCTGCGTGGACTGGAAGGTCAGTGCCGGGCCGGACTGCAGGCTGGCCACCGCGCTGGCGTCCGCGGCCGAGCGGGAGTCCGTCGTCAACAGGCCGCGCAGTTCGCCGTAGGTGACCAGCGCCTTGGCCGCCGAGGCCTCGGCCAGCGTGCTGCTGCCCAGGTTGCCGAAGCCGACCTGGATGTAGACCGTGACCTGGTCGCTCAGCTTGCTTTCCCAGTAGCTGGCGGCGGTTTCGAACGCGGCGAGCTGCTGCGCGTTCATCGAGCCGTTGTGCGTCACCACGATGTCCAGCGCGTGGGCCGGAGAGGCCAGTCCGGCCAGGGCCATCGCGGCGGTGCTCAGGGACTTGTGGGCTTGCATGTCGACTCCAGGCATGAGGGCAGCCCGGGATTCTGGTCGCGCCGCAGGGCGGCAGCCCCCTGAAATCGTGGGGAGGCCTTGCAAGCTAGGGGGATGGCAGGCCGATGCGGGTGTCGAACTTGGCCCGCTTCACGCTGAAGAAGGCCTTGATGTTGCGCACGTTGGCGTCTTGGGTCAGCAGGCGCTGCGTCAGCGCGTGATAGGCCGGCATGTCGGCCACCTGCACCACCAGCACGAAGTCCGGCCCCGGCGACACGCGCCAGCACTGCTGCACGGCCGCCTCCTGCACGGCGCGGGTCTCGAAGGCGTCCAGATGCTCGGCGCCCTGGCGGTCCAGCGTGATTTCCAGGATGGCCGACAGGCTGGCGCCCAGCTTGTCGGGGGACAGCAGCGCGACGCGGCGCTCGATGATGCCGGCATCCACCAGCCGCTTCACGCGGCGCAGGCATGTTGCCGGCGACACGGCCACGCGGGCCGCCAGGTCCTGGTTGCTCAGCGAGGCGTCGGCCTGCAAGGCATCCAGCAGGCGCAGGTCGATGGCGTCGAATTCGTTCACTGGGATTTGATATGTGGTGAAAAATTTCACGCGACTTGACGCGAGAAATTTTCATTCATTTTCTCGTTAAATTTGCATGCATGTGCCGACCCGGCTTGCCTAGCATGCGCCACCTCTGAACAAAAGGTAGAGCAAATTCATGTGCGGCATCGTCGGCGCGGTCAGTCAGCGCAACATCGTCCCTATCCTCGTTGAAGGCCTGAAGCGGCTGGAGTACCGCGGCTATGACTCCTGCGGCGTGGCCGTGCACCAGGACGGCGGGCTGCGCCGCGCACGTTCGACGTCGCGCGTGGCGGAGCTGCAGGCTCAGGCCGAGCAGGACGGCATTGCCGCCGGCACCGGCATTGCCCACACGCGCTGGGCCACCCACGGCGCGCCGGCCGTGCACAACGCGCACCCGCATTTCTCGGTCGGCCCGAACGCCGATGCCGGCGGCGTCGGCCGCATTGCGCTGGTCCACAACGGCATCATCGAGAACCACGACGAGTTGCGGGCCGAGCTGAAGGCGCGCGGCTACGTCTTCCACAGCCAGACCGACACCGAGGTCATCGCCCACCTGATCGACCACCTCTACAGCGGCGACCTGCTGGACGCCGTGCAGCAGGCGCTGCCGCGGCTGAAGGGCGCCTACGCGGTGGCCGTGTTCTGCCGCGACGAGCCGCACCGCGTCGTCGCCGCCCGCGAGGGCTCGCCGCTGGTGCTGGGCGTGGGCGAGCAGGAGAACTTCGTGGCGTCCGATGCGATGGCGCTGGCCGGCGTGACCGACCAGATCGTCTACCTGGAGGAGGGCGATGTGGTGGACCTGCAGCTGGGACGCTACTGGCTCAGCCGCCTGGACACCGCCACCGGCCGCTACGGCGCCGTGCAGCGCGAGGTCAAGACCGTGCACGCCCACAGCGGCGCCGCCGAGCTGGGCCCCTACCGCCACTACATGCAGAAGGAGATCTTCGAGCAGCCGGTGGCCATCGCCAACACGCTGGACGCGGTGACCGGCATCAGCCCCGAGCTGTTCGGCGACGGCGCCTACCGCGTGTTCAAGGAGATCGACAAGGTGCTGATCCTGGCCTGCGGCACCAGCTACTACTCGGGGTCGACCGCCAAGTACTGGCTGGAGAGCATCGCCAAGATCCCGACCTCGGTCGAGATCGCCAGCGAGTACCGCTACCGCGACAGCGTGCCCGACCCGAAGACGCTGGTCGTCACCATCAGCCAGAGCGGCGAGACGGCCGACACCATCGCCGCGCTGAAGCATGCGCGCAACCTGGGCATGACGCACACGCTGACCATCTGCAACGTGGCCACCAGCGCCATGGTGCGTGAATGCGAGCTGGCCTACATCACTCGGGCCGGTGTCGAGATCGGTGTGGCCTCCACCAAGGCCTTCACGACCCAACTGGTGGGACTCTTCCTGCTGACGCTGGCGCTGGCGCAGACGCGCGGCCACCTCACCGAGGCCGATGAGGCGGAGCACCTGAAGGATCTGCGCCACCTGCCCGTGGCCGTGCAGGCCGTGCTGGCGCTGGAGCCGCAGGTCATCGCCTGGAGCGAGGAGTTCGCGCGCAAGGAGAACGCGCTGTTCCTGGCGCGCGGCCTGCACTATCCGATCGCCATGGAGGGTGCGCTCAAGCTCAAGGAGATCACCTACATCCACGCCGAGGCCTATGCCGCGGGCGAGCTGAAGCACGGTCCGCTGGCGCTGGTCACGTCGGAAATGCCGGTGGTGACGGTCGCGCCCAACGACGCGTTGCTGGAGAAGCTGAAGAGCAACATGCAGGAAGTGCGCGCCCGCGGTGGCCAGCTCTACGTGTTCGCCGACGGCGACACCGCCATCGAGAGCGAGGCGGGACTGCACGTCATCCGCATGCCCGAGCATTACGGCCCGTTGTCGCCCATCCTGCACGTGGTGCCGCTGCAGCTGCTGGCCTACCACACGGCTTGTGCACGCGGGACCGACGTCGACAAACCTCGCAACCTGGCGAAGTCGGTCACCGTCGAATGACGGGGGCGGCAGCCGGCCCGTTCTGGTCGTATAAATAAAGATTGTCAGCAGAAAATAAAGGCTGTCAGCCTTCGATAAAGGATGATCTGACGGAATTCGGTCTGTCGTTTGAATAGGGTTTGTCGAACAAGTCCGACGAGACGGCTTCCGTTAGAAGTTCGATCATGACGCGGAGGGCCCCGAGTGGGGCCCTCACGCTTTGTGCTGTTGTCGGCGCGGAGAGCGCCGAGGTTCAGCGATTACCGGTCACCCCACTGCTTGACGACCGCCCAGTCGAGTCTCGAACTACGGGCACCAGTGCACTTGACCATGGCGGATCCAGAAGTGCGACTGACAGCCGTCGCGTAACCACACTGAAGGGGTCAACGATGGGCGACCCTTCTGGTCCATTACCAGATCCCAGCGCGGTGCCGCCTCTTTGATCAGTAGCAGTTCGATCTTCCTGCCGCAACCGCAAGGGCACCGCATCCCTACACACCAATCTTCATCGTCGTCCCGCGCCAGCACGAGGGCCCTGAACGGCAGCCTCGGAGGCAGGCTGTCTCCACTGAGCACCTGAAGACGGCGAGCCGGCGCCACGAAGTCGAACAGCCTCAGCAACAGCCTCTTGGCCTTCATGCGATTGCCTTGGACTTCGGCGCGCGAAGAGCGGGTAGCCCCAGGAGCGGCTCCGAGTCGCCGCGTGCGAACTGCGGGTTGGTCGTCGTCGGGAACGACTCAACCGGGAAGAATTCCTCTTCGTTTGCAGCGAGGCTGAACCGCGTTCTGGCGTACGCAGCGTTGGACTCATGGCGAAACGGGTAGGCCCGCGCGATGAACTCCATCACGCATGCGGATGCCGCCCTCATGTTGAGCGCAATGACTGCTGGCGCTTCTTCGGTGACGCCGCGTAGATAGCCGGCCTGCATCTCTTCCCTGTGTGCATCCGGTGCTGTGCGCCGCAGGTACTCCGCGCGCAGCGAAGCGGGGTCATAGACCCCACGATCTTGAAGCGTAGGGCCGCCCGGGTGGACGTAGTCGATTCGCCCGCAGACTTCAGCGATAGCTGATCCTCCTATCGTCCTTCTGGTTGGAATCGAGACCCCTACGTCGAACAGCGGGACCAAGAAGCTGGCGGCCAAAAGATCTGCGATCTGTCGAGCGTCAAGGGTGTCGACGCACGAGAACATCACGTCGGCTTGGCTGGCGCACAGCACTGCTTCGCGTGTCGAGATGGACGCGTTCACCGGCACGGAGACCCCCTCGCCCCTGTAGCTGGTCACAGCTTCAGCAAACGCGACAACTTTCGATCTCTGAGCCTTGGCGTCTGCCAGCGTCGAGTTGACGATTCGATTCAGGTTGCGCGGTTCGATCTTGTCGAAGTCGATGAGGATCACTTGGCCGAATCCAAGCCGCGCGAGTTGCTCCGCGACGAGCGAGCCCGTCCCAGACACACCGATGACGCAGACACTGAAGCGACCGAGCTCTTGGGTCGCCTCGCTGGTGAATGCTGTTGGTCGAGGGCTGAACTTCCTGTCGGCCCAATGCCAGGTGAGGTCATCACCGGCAACCATCACAGACTCGACCGAGATCGGTGACAAGTCCTGCCGGTAAAGACGCGCCAACATAGCGCCATCAGGGGTCATGATCGCTGTGCCGTGTAGACCGCCAAGCGCTTGAAAGAGGCTGGGCATCGTCAACAGATCGCTTCGGTCGTCGTGCCGAGAGAAGCCGAACAGACCACCTGGATGCGAGTGGGTCAGCACCAAAGAGAGGCCATCAGCTTCCGCCAAGTCAATGGCCTCTTCGATCGCCGACCCCGGCCAAACCAGGTAGTCCGAGCGCCGCTCCTTGCAAGAGGCATGCGGCACCAACAACACCTGCTTCACGAGCAGGCGCACTCGTGGACCAGGAGTCCGAGCGCAGAGCAAGATGGCGGCTGCCTCAAGACCATCGCCTGGAAAGAGGTGATCTCGCAGCTTCCGGTGGTCTGTATTGGTGATCGTCAGGTTGGTGGACGGGTTCATTGCTGCACCTCTTTGGCCAGCGCCGACTCGACCAGGGCAAGGTGCGTCACGACGTTGTCGGAGTCCGGTCGCCACTGACAGGCATCGGACCGATGGCGTGACCACCGCTGGTAGGACTGGCCACAGATGGCCTCCTGTACCTGCGTGCACTCAATCGCCTGACCACTGTTGAGCGCGAGACTGGGGAAGACATAGAACATGTCGATTTGCGCCCCGGGGTAGGTCGGCGGCACTTCGAGGGCCAAGGTGATCTGCTGTTGGTTGTAGCCCGCGGGAACCGAATACCCAAAGATCAGCAGCCAGCGCCGCTGGTTGTCGAGCACCGTCTCCCACTGGGCAAAGTGCTCGTCGAGGAAGCGTTCGTCGACGTCCAGCAACGGGAAGTCACGGCGAAGCGCTTGCGCAGCTTCACCGTTGCTCACGTCTTTCGGGGTCAACCGGATCTTCTCGATGCCGGGTGTCCGCAAGTCAACGATCGAGTTGAGTTCGAGCTCCCGCTTCGGTTGCCCGGCCACCTTGAGGAAGATGTGCCAGCCTTGATTGGTGTCAAAGCCCGCTTGGCGCATCGCATCACTGACAACGATCGTGGGAGTCGCCACCTCGAGGCGGACGCCCTGAATGTTGAGGATCCAAATGGGGGCTCGGCTGTAGAAGGCTTCGACCCCTGCATGGTCGAGATCAACCAAGTCGTGGTCTTCGACGACAACGTCAGCCTTGTCCTGACGCTCCAAGTACAGGAGTTTGTCCGCCTGAACGCCGCCGAGGTGGCGCAGGATGCTCCCGGAGATCCGCTGCACTGGCCAATCGATGCGCTTGCCATCGATCGTCAGCCGATACGAGCGGTCGGTGACGACCACAACGAAACGGCCGCCGGGTTGCGGAACGCTCACCACTTCGGTCGGGCGAATGTCTTCCAGTTCGCCGTTCGGCAGCAGGTGGAGAACGGTGACCACCTGGGCATCGCTGTAGCCAGCTGCGCTGGCAATTTGCGCCCCGGTGGGGGTGTGGTCAGCCAGAGGAACAGGCATGAACACGAGGTCGAGGCCAGCGACCTCGATGAAGTGCCGATCTTGGGCAGGCGGGAAGGTGTTTGCGTTGGGCATGGTTGCCCCTTTCGTAAAGCGAAATGAACGTTTTTCCGTGACTGGTCAGCCACGAAAGACCACAGACATCGCTTGGGAGCCTTGACTGGGGGCTCCAACGCAAACACACTCTCGATCGCTAAACAGAGTCGGGCGTTCGCGTCAGATTCACCCCTAAGGGCAAGCTCTCAAGCTTGCCCTTTCCTATTTGTACGGCAGCATTTGTTGCGCCTCCTTTCTCACTGGCAGGCCAGTTGGTTGTTGAACAAGTCGGACACCTTGCCAGCGGAGCTGATCAGGTTTGACAGCAAGCGCCAGTTCTCCGTCTCCTTGCGAACTCTCCCGGCAATGATGGCCGGATGAATCTGTAGTTGCCGCGCCAGGTCGACCGCATCCTCGGTGGAGTGGCTGATCCTGACTGGGGCGGTGACCCAAGCGGCCTCAGGAATCAAGGCTTCTCCGGCCTCCCGATCGGCCTCCAGCTCTTGATCGCTGGTTCGGGTCTTGTCGTCCAGGTTGTCCGCAATGCACGGATCCGACGCAGTCAAATGCCGCTGGATGTGGATGAGTTCGTGCAACAGGGCGAACCAGAAGTTGTCGATGCGGTCGTGCCGAAGCGTCAGCGCAACGATCGGTGCTTCGCCGTCCAGCATGGCCGCGCCGTCAAGATAGGTCTTGTCGAAGTGCCGCTCAAAGACCAACGCGATGCCATGGTTGGAGAGGTATTCCTGAGCCAGCAAAGGGCCGGACTCGAAGGTCGACAGCCGAGTCAGGTTGCGGATCCACTCTGACGTGATGACGCCGTGCTGATACGCGCCTTTGAGAGCCATGGCGCGTGCCTTTCGCAGCACGCAGGCTTGCCAGACCTTGAACGCGTACTCGTCCATGGTGCGGGCTCCCGTTTGATGGAGCGTCGCACGCATCATGACCGGCTGTCCGCCCAGGCCTGACGCGCATCGAAAGAAGCCCGTCACCAGTTCTTCTGCGTATTCCTTCAGGGACTGCAGCGGCCGCTTGTTCGGCCCGAACAGGCCACGTTCCTGCATCTCTGCCAACGGGAACTTCGTGTAGTCCACCGTCGAATCAACCGACAGCTCTTGCCCTTCGCCGATCAGCACGTCAGCCGGGATGCCCAGGCCTGCGTGCAGCCGGCGGATCATCGCCAAGCTCAGCGGGCGCTTGCGGCTCAGTACCTCGGAGACCTTGGACAATGAGCCGATGTAGGGCACGAGGTCCTTGTGTGCCAGCCGCTGCTGATCCATCCGGAACAGGATGGCGTCGATCGGGTCCGGCGGCGTAGGGGGGAACTTGGTCTGTTCGTACGACTGGATGAGCAGGGCCAGCAACTCCAGCTCAGCCTCTTCGGCGGTCCCCGCTGCGGGGTCCATGTCCATCAGCTCAGACAGCCGAGCAACGGCAACGGCGTGATCGCCGTCCGTCTTTAGTACTCGAATCTGCGTGCTCATGTTCTTCTCCTGGTGTCGAGGTTCTTGGGGCTCACTGGCCGAAGTTCTTCTTGTCGTACTCGGCGTGTGTGCCGCCCCACTCGATCATGACGATGCCGTTCTGAAAACGGACTTTGACAACCAGCCGGTAGCTGTTGCCCTTGATGTTGAAGATGACCCGGTTGCCACCCAAAAAACTTGCTGAGGCGTAGCGGTCCTTGATGTCCTGCGGGGAAGTCCAAGTCGCGCCCTCCACTTCCTTGCGCCAGGCATCCAGCGCTCCTCGAGCATCTGCATGGGCCGCCTTCAGCTCCTCCAAGATGGGTATGTTGACTAGTTGCATAGGCCTCGCTTTGGCCCCCCGGCATGGTTGAATTGTGACTTCCCAATTGGGGAAGTGTCAAGAGTTCCCTTTTCCACGTTGATCGCCTCCTTGTGTTGTTGTAAGAATCACTTTTTGTGCGTCATCAAGAATGCTGCGTACGAAATCGATGTTGGCATCTTAGCACTGTCGCGCTAAGATCTGCAACATGAGCGATGCCGCACTAAAAATGAAGCTGGGCGATCTGGCGCACATCCGTGCCGGACACCCCTTTCGGGGCGCGGTTGAGGCGGTTCCTGAGGGTGCGGTCGCCGTTGTACAGATGAAGGACATCCTGCCTGGCGGGGGTGTCGACTGGTCGTCGGCGGTCCGTACGGAACTGGTGGGGCGCAAGGAGCCGGACTGGCTGAGCGGTGGCGACCTCCTCTTTGTGTCGAGGGGCAGTCGGTACTTCGCTGTGTGCGTTGATCCGCCCCCGGCGCCTGCAGTCTGCGGGCCTCACCTGTTCCACCTGACAGTCAAGGCTCGCGAGCTGTTGATGCCGGAATTCCTTGCCTGGGTCGTTGGGCAGGGGCCGGTGCAACGTCAGCTCCAGCAGGCAGCCTCTGGATCGCTGCAACTCAGCGTGACCCGGCAAGCGCTCGAGGCCCTCGAGATCCCGCTACCACCGCTTGCGACGCAACGGGTCGTCACAGATTTGGCTACCGCGGCTGCGCGTGAGCGCGCCGTTCTGACGGCCCTGATCCAAAACCGCGAGCTTCAGCTTGAAGCGCTCGCCTCCGCCCTGGCCGCCGGGCAACCCATGAATCTCACCTGAGAGATCCGATGACTGAAATCACGAACGTCAGCCAGGACGACATCAACGCCGCCGTCTGGAACGCCTGCGACACCTTCCGCGGCACCGTCGACCCGAGCATCTACAAAGACTTCGTGTTGACGATGCTGTTCTTGAAGTACGTCTCGGACGTCTGGCAAGACCACTACGACGGCTACAAGCAGCAGTACGGTGATCACCCGGAACTGATCGCCGAGATGCTCAAGAGCGAACGCTTCGTCCTGCCTTTGGACGCGAGCTTCTACGCCCTGCACAACCAGCGGCACAGCCCTGGCAACGGCGAGCGCATCGACAAGGCCTTGCACGCGATCGAAGAGGCCAACATCACCAAGCTGCGCGATGTGTT
>CAMLKW010000004.1 GCA_946480605.1 uncultured Roseateles sp.
ACGCCAACATGGCCGGCACGTCCAAGCACGGCGGCGTCATCGCCATCGCCGGTGATGACCACATCGCCAAGAGCTCGACGGCCGCGCACCAGAGCGACCACGTGTTCAAGGCGGTCGGCTTCCCGACCTTCTTCCCGAGCAGCGTGCAGGACATCCTGGACATGGGCCTCCACGCGTTCGCGATGAGCCGCTTCTCCGGCCTGTGGGCCGGCATGAAGACCATCCAGGAGATCGTCGAATCGTCGGCCTCGGTCAGCGTGGACCCGGACCGCGTCAGCATCATCCTGCCCGAGGACTTCGTCGTGCCGTCGGGCGGCCTGCACATCCGCTGGCCCGACCCGCCACTCGAACAGGAGTCGCGGATGATGAATTTCAAGTGGTACGCCGCGCTGGCCTACGTCCGCGCCAACCGGCTGAACTACAACGTCATCGAAGGCCCGAACGACCGCTTCGGCATCATCACCAGCGGCAAGGCCTTCAACGACACGCGCCAGGCGCTGCACGACCTGGGTCTGGACGACGACACCTGCCGGCGCATCGGCATCCGCCTGCACAAGGTCAACGTCGTGTGGCCGCTGGAGGCGCAGGTGGCGCGCGAGTTCGCCAAGGGGTTGCAGGAGATCCTCGTCGTCGAGGAGAAGCGCCAGATCATCGAGTACCAGGTCAAGGAGGAGCTATACAACTGGCGCTCCGACGTGCGGCCCAACGTGCTGGGCAAGTTCGACGCCGGCGACGCCGAGGGCGGCGAGTGGAGCGTGCCCAACCCCAGCGACCACTGGCTGCTGCGCCCGCAGGCCGACCTGACGCCGGCCATCATTGCCCGCGCCATCGCCAAGCGCTTGAAGAAGCTGGGCGTGGACGCCGACATCCGCGCCAGGCTGGATGCGCGGCTGGCGGTCATCGACGCCAAGGAGGCCTCGCTGAAGGCCGAGGAGCAGACCGCCGGCGGCGCCGACCGCACGCCCTGGTTCTGCTCGGGCTGCCCGCACAACACCAGCACCCGCGTGCCCGAGGGCTCGCGCGCCGTGGGCGGCATCGGCTGCCACTACATGGTGACCTGGATGCCCGGCCGCAACACGGCCACGTTCACGCAGATGGGCGGCGAGGGCGTGCCCTGGGTGGGCCAGGCGCCGTTCACCGACGAGAAGCACATCTTCAGCAACCTCGGCGACGGCACCTACTTCCACAGCGGCATCCTGGCGATCCGCCAGTCCATCGCCGCCGGCGTGAACATCACCTACAAGGTGCTCTACAACGACGCGGTCGCGATGACCGGCGGCCAGCAGGTCGGCGAGCGCCCCGAGGGCCACAGCGTCACGCAGATCATGAACAGCCTGATCAGCGAAGGCGTCGCCAAGCTGGTCATCGTCACCGACGAGCCGGAGAAGTACGACGGCAAGCCGCTCGCAGCCGGCGTGACCGTGCATCACCGCGACGAGCTCGACGCCCTCCAGCGCCAGTTCCGCGAGATCCCCGGCACCACGGTCATCATCTACGACCAGACCTGCGCCACCGAGAAGCGCCGCCGCCGCAAGCGCGGCACGATGGCGGACCCCGCCAAGCGCGTCGTCATCAACGAACTGGTGTGCGAAGGCTGCGGTGACTGCTCGGTGCAGAGCAACTGCCTGAGCGTGGAGCCGGTGGAAACCGAGTTCGGCCGCAAGCGCCGCATCAACCAGAGCACCTGCAACAAGGACTACTCGTGCGTCAATGGCTTCTGCCCGAGCTTCGTCACCGTCGAAGGCGGCAAGCTCAAGAAGCCCAAGAAGGAAAAGAAGGGCGACCTGTCGGCGCTGCCCTCCATCCCTGAACCCGTGCTGCCGGTGGCCGAAACCGCCTGGGGCATCGTGGTCGGCGGCGTGGGCGGCACGGGCGTGATCACCATCGGCTCGCTGCTGGGCATGGCCGCGCACCTGGACGGCAAGGGCGTGATCACGCAGGACGCCGGGGGCCTGGCGCAAAAGGGCGGCGCCACCTGGAGCCACATCCAGATCGCCAACCGGCCCGAGGCCATCTACACCACCAAGGTCGACACCGCCAAGGCCGACCTCGTGATCGGCTGCGACGCCATCGTGGCCGCGCACAAGTACACGCTGGCCGTGATGCAGCCGGGCCGCACCTTCGTGGCGCTGAACACGCACAGCACGCCCACGGCGTCGTTCGTGAACAACCCCGACTGGCAGTTCCCGGGCGCCAACTGCGACAGCGCCATCGCCACCGCCGTGGGCGCGGGCGGCGTGGGCAGCTTTGACGCCGAGCAGGTCGCCACGCAGCTCCTGGGCGACAGCATCTACACCAACCCGCTGATGCTGGGCTACGCCTGGCAAAAGGGCCGCGTGCCGCTGACCTACGCATCGCTGATGCGCGCGATGGAGCTCAACGGCGTGCAGGTGGACAACAACAAGGCTGCGTTCGAATGGGGCCGCCGCTGCGCGCACGACCTCGCTGCGGTCCAGGCCTTGTTCCAGGCGGCGCAGGTGATCCAGTTCGTCAAGAAGCCTTCGCTGGCCGAAATGGTGGCCAAGCGCGTCGAATTCCTCACCGGCTACCAGAACGCTGCGTACGCTGCCGAGTACCAGGCCTTTGTCGAGAAGGTGAAGGCGGCAGAGGCCAAGCTGGGGACCAGCACCAAGCTCTCCGAAGCCGTGGCCCGCTACCTGTTCAAGCTGATGGCCTACAAGGACGAGTACGAGGTGGCGCGCCTGCACACCGACGCCGCGTTCACGGCCAAGATCGCCGGCATGTTCGAGGGCGACTACAAGGTCGTGCACCACCTGGCACCGCCGCTGCTGGCCAAGAAGAACGCCAAGGGCGAGCTGGTCAAGCGTCCGTTCGGCGGCTGGGTGCGCCCGGCCTTCGCGGCCTTGGCCCGGCTGAAGGGCCTGCGCGGCACGGCCTTCGACGTCTTCGGTCACACCGAGGAGCGCAGGATGGAGCGCCGCTGGATCGCCGACTACCGCGCCGGCATAGCCAAGGCGCTGGCCGGCCTGACGGCGGAATCTCTGCCCACTGCCGTCGAACTGGCCCGCGTGCCGGAGGACATCCGCGGCTACGGCCATGTGAAGGCGCGCCACGAACACGTGGCCCGGGCCCGGTGGGAGGCGCTGGTCGCCAAGCTTTGAGCGCATGGCCGACTGGTGAGGTGCGCGCACCTCGCCTACAGTGCTGGCCATGCGCCGCCGCCTCACCCTGCAACTCGGCTGGCTGCCTGGGTGGCTTGCGGCATCCCCGGCCGAGCCGCTGGTGCTGCGTTCGGCCGCGCAGGCCGGCTTCCCACACAAGTACAACCCGGGCGGCTCGGGGCCGCAGGGCTTCTGCATCGACTACATCCAGGCGCTCAGGCGCGTCGATGCCGGTCTGGATTTCACGGGCCTGCAGCAGATGCTGCCGACGCTGCGCATCGAGCAGGACCTGGCGGCCGGCCGCATCGACGTGTTCTTCGCGATGCTGAAGACGCCCGAACGCGAAGCGCTGTACCGCTTCGTCGACAGCCCGCGGCTGTACGCCATCCACCACCAGATCGCGGTGCTTGTCTCGGACACCCAGGCCGAGCAGGTGCGCGGCTTTGCCGACCTGCGCGCGCTGCGCGGCGACGGGCGCGTCCTCACCACCAAGGGCAGCGGCTATGCCGACTTCCTGCGCGACCAGGCCGGCTTGGACGTCGATGACGGCGCGACCAGCCTGGAGCAAAACCTGCGCAAGCTGCTGAGCGGCCGCGCGCGCTTTCTGTACGACTCGGAGTCGCTGCTGCAGCGCACGATCCAGTCCCTGGACCTGCAGGCGCAGGTGCGCATCCTTCCGACCGTCTTCCGCCGCCAGGACCTGCTGCTGGCCCACACGCCCGGGCTGCCGGCCGAGCGGCTGGCCCGTGTCGTCGCCGCGATGCAGGTGCTGGAGGCCAGCGGCGGGGCGGCTCGGCTGAGGGGGGCTTATGGGCTGCGCTGATCGACACGCCGGAGTTGCATCCGTGCCGCACCATTCGTTGCTCATCGTGCTGGGCCTGGCCATGGCGCTGGTGGCCGGTGCCGCCGCAGCCGACAAGCCCCTGCGCGGCTGCGCCCATCCGGCGGCCCAGCCCATGAGCTGGGAGCACCAGGGGCGGCTGCACGGCGTCTGCGTCGAGGCGGCGAAGCGCGCGTTCGCGGCGGCGGGCTGGACGCTGCAGGTCGACGACGTGGGTCCCTGGGCGCGCTGCCAGGCGCTGGTCGAGCGAGGCCAGGTCGATGCCATGGTCTGCGCCTTCGACACCCCCGCGCGGCGCGCGTTCGCCGTCGTGGTTGAACCGGCCCTGGCCCGCAACGAGGCGGCGCTGTTCGTGCGCCGCGACAGCCCGCTGCGCTTCGAGCGCTGGGCCGATCTGGACGGGCTGCGCATCGGCGTGGGCCACGGGGTCAGCCTGGGGGTGGAGGTGGACCGCCAGCTGGCCCGCCACGCACTGGTGGACAACGCGCTCAGCGAGGCGATGAACCTGCGCAAGCTGCTGGCCGGGCGGCTGGACGCGGTGGCCACGGCGCGCGAGGCGGGCGAGCAGATGCTGCGGACGCAGGGCTGCGAGCAGCAGGTGCGGGTGCTGCCGCGCACGCTGGGTGGCGCGCCGCTGTACCTGCAGATCTCGCGTCGCTCGCCCGCGGCCGCGGCCCTGCCCGGGGTGCGCGCCTACCTGCAGCGGCCGGAGTACGCCGCCGAGTTGCAGCAGCTGCATGACCAGCAGGCCGAGCTGTACCGCAGCCACAAGCCGCCGCCGCTGCCGCAGACGTCCTGCGCGCCCTGAGCGGCGCGAAAGCCAGGCTTCACCAGTCGAGAGCCGAGGTGCCGGGGCCTGCGCCTAGACTGGGCCGCGCCATGACGCCAGCCGCCTCCTCCCGCCCCACCACGTCCGACCGCCGCTGGACGGGCCTGCTGCTGGCGCTGCTGGGGGCCATCGGCTTCTCCGGCAAGGCCATCATCGTCAAGCTGGCCTACCGCCACGGCGTGGACGCGGTGACGCTGCTGATGTGGCGCATGCTGCTGGCCCTGCCCTTCTTCCTCGCCATGGCCTGGTGGGCCGGTCGCGGCAAACCGGCCCTGACGCGGCAGGACTGGCGCGACATCGGCGTGCTGGGCTTCACGGGCTATTACCTCGCGAGCTATCTGGACTTCGCCGGCCTGGCCTACATCTCGGCCAGCCTGGAGCGGCTCATCCTGTATCTCAACCCGACGCTGGTGCTGCTGATCTCGGTGCTGTGGTTCAAGCACCGGCTGCAGCCGCGGCAGGTCGTGGCGATGGCCGTCAGCTATGCGGGCGTGGTGGCGGTGTTCGCGCACGAGCTGAGCTTCGAGGGTGCGCACACGGCCCTCGGCGCGGCGCTGGTGTTCGCCAGCGCGGTCAGCTATGCGGTCTACCTGTCGCTGAGTGGCAAGGTGGTGCAGCGGCTGGGTTCGCTGCGGCTCGCGGGCCTGGCCAGCGTGGTGGCCTGCGCGCTGTGCATCGTGCAGTTCCTGCTGCTGAGGCCGCTGTCCGACTTTGCCGTGCCGGAGCCGGTGCTGTGGCTGTCGCTGCTGAACGCGACGGCCTGCACGGTGGCGCCGGTGCTGATGGTGATGCTGGCCATCGCGCGCATCGGCGCGCCGCTGGCCTCGCAGGTGGGCATGGTGGGTCCGATGAGCACGCTGATCATGGGCGTGGTCATCCTGGGCGAGCCGATGAACGCGTGGATCGCCGTCGGCACGGTGCTGGTGCTGGGCGGCGTCTTCCTGGTCAGCCGCCCCCGTCAACCATAGAGCACCTTGGGCAGCCACAGGCCGATCTCGGGCCACAGGTAGAGCAGCACGATGGCGATGACCTGGATGGCCATGAAGGGCAGCATGCCGGCGAAGATCTGGTTCAGCGTCACGTGCGGCGGGGCCACGCCCTTCAGGTAGAACGCCGCCATCGCCACCGGCGGGCTCAGGAAGGCGGTCTGCAGGTTCAGCGCGACAAGCAGGCCGAAGAACAGCGGGTCCACGCCGAAGTGGTCCAGCAGCGGGATGAAGATGGGCATGAAGATCACGATGATCTCGGTCCACTCCAGCGGCCAGCCGAGGATGAAGATGATGAGCTGGCTCAGCACCAGGAACTCGACCTTGCTGAGCTGCATGCCCAGCACCCATTGCTCGACCAGCTCCTGCCCGCCCAGCAGCGCGAAGGCGGCCGAAAAGATGGCCGAGCCGACGAACAGCCAGCAGACCATGGCGCTGGTCTTGGCGGTCAGCAGCACCGACTCCTTGACCTCGGTCTGCAGCCGCGCCTGGCGGTAGGCCATCAGCGCCCACAGCAGCACGCCGCCGGCCGCGACGGCGCCCAGCACGGGGCTGACGGGACCGGCCAGCCCCTCCTTGTGAGCGACGAACCAGGCCAGGCAGCCCAGCAGGGGCAGCCACAGCAGCAGCCAGACCAGGAAGACCGGCCGGCGCTGGCCCGGCGCCCGCTTGTTGATGACGGAGTAGATGGCCGCCAGCACATAACCGCCGAAGGCGCCGACGGCCGCCGCTTCGGTGGGCGTGGCCAGGCCGAACACGATGGAGCCCAGCACCGCGAGGATCATGACCAGCAGCGGGAAGAAGCTGGTCAGCAGCAGCTTGAAGATCTCCAGGCGCTGGAAGTTCAGCACGGCGTAGAAGCCGGCCAGCACCGCGGCGGTGACGGCCCAGCCTATCCAGCCGCGGCCGGCGTCGGGAGCCGCGGGCGCCGACGCGGCCGGCGCGACCGCCGAAGCGGGTTCGGCAACGCTGGCGGCGCTGTCTGTTGCAGGCGGTGCGGCCAGTGTGTCGGGTTCGCTGGACGCCTCGGCAGGCGGTTCGGCGAGCGCATCGGCATCTGCCGGCGGCTCGGCCAGGCCGCCCGTGTCGGCTGGCGGCTCCGCCAGGCCGCCTTCGCTGGGCGAAGGTGTTTCGCTGCCTATGGCCTGCATGGTCTCGGCCGGTGCCTGCGCCGGCAGCGGGTTGTGCGCATGCAGCCAGGCCACGCCGGCGATGAACAGCACCAGCGCCACCGGCAACAGCGCCACGCCCAGCTGGCGCAGCACGGGGCCTTTGCTCGGCTCGCGGCCCAGTGCGCCCAGCAGTGCCGGCAGCGCCGCGCGCGAGCGGCCACCGCTGAGCCGCTCGGCCAGCGGCGGCAGCGGCACGAAGCGGGCCTCGGCCGACAGCGGCGGCATCAGCGCCGGCTTCAGCTTGGCCAGCAACACCACGTAGAGCACGTACAGCGCGGCCAGCATCAGGCCGGGGAAGAAGGCGCCGGCATACAGCTGCACGACCGACACGCCGGCCGTCGCGCCGTAGACGATGAGCATGACCGAGGGCGGGATCAGGATGCCCAGGCAGCCGCCGGCCGTGATGGCGCCGGCCGACATGCGCACGTCGTAGCCGCCCTTGAGCATCTGCGGCAGCGCCAGCAGGCCCATCAGCGTGACGACCGCGCCGACGATGCCGGTGGCCGTGGCGAACACGGCGCAGGTGAAGATGGTGGCCACCGCCAGCGACCCCGGCACGCGCGCCATGGCCAGGTGCAGGCTCTTGAACAGCTTCTCGATCAGGTTGGCCCGCTCGACGAGGTAGCCCATGAAGACGAACAGCGGGATGGAGATGAGCACGTCGTTGCCCATCACCTTGAAGGCGCTCTGCACCATCAGCGTCAGCGTCTTGCCGGTGTCGAAGTCGTAGGCCAGCCAGGTGAACAGCATGCCCATGCCCATCAGCGTGAACGCCGTCGGGAAGCCCAGCATGATGGCCACGACGACCAGCGCCAGCATCATCAGCCCGAGGTGGCCGCGGGTCACCTGCTCGGCGCTGAGCAGCACGAAGGCCGTGCCGGCAATGATGATCGCCATCAGCACGAAGCCGAACCAGAGTTCCTTGCGCAGCTTCATCGTGCGGCTCCCGCTTCATCGGCGTGGACCATCTGCTTGAGCTTGTCGACGTCCACTTCCTCCACGTCCTGTTCGCGGCTGGGCCACTCGCCCACCTGCAGGCATTGCAAGCAGCGCACGATCTCCACCAGGCCCTGAAGCAGCAGCAGCAGGCCGGCCACCGGGATGACCGCCTTGAAGGGATAGATGGGCAGCGGTGTGGCGCTGAAGGTGGACTCGCGGATGGCGAGCGCGTCCTGGAAGAAGGTCCAGCCGGCCCAGGTCAGCGCGACGATGCCGGGCAGGAAGAACAGCACGTACAGCGCCAGGTCGATGGCGGCCTGCGTGCGCGGCTGGAAGAAGCCGTACAGCACGTCGCCGCGCACATGACCACTCTTGGCCAGCGTGTAGGCGCCGGCCATCATGAACAGCGTGCCGTAGCCCATCAGCTGGGCATCCAGGTTCCAGTCGTGCGGCGCGTTCAGGATGTAGCGTGAGAACACCTCCCAGCTGATCAGTGCGGTCAGCGCCACGATCAGCCAGGCGAAGGCCTGGCCTATCCAGGTGGACAGACGGTCCACCGCAAGCAGCAGTTTCTTCATGGCAGCAGGCAGAAGAAGAAAGGGGGCGCGAGGCCCCCTGGTTTTGTTGCCGGATCAGGCCTTCTTCGCCCCACGGAAGTAGTGGTTGTAGGCCATCTTGAAGTCCACCGTGTAGTCGTTCTGCCAGCCCCCGGCGCGCTGCGCGAAGGTACGCTGGCTGTCCAGCACCTTCTTGAACAGCGGGTTTTCGGCGGCCTTGGCGGCCGTGACCTTGTCCCACGCGGCGAGCTGCGCGCGCAGCACGCTGTCGGGCGTCTTGTAGAACTTCACGCCGGCCTTCTTCAGCTCGTTGTAGTCGGCGCTGTTGCGCTCGATGGCCTTCCAGCTCATGTCGGCGCTGGACGCCTGCACGGCGTAGTCGATGACGGCTTTCAGCTCGGCCGGCAGGCCGTCGTACTTGGCCTTGTTGAACAGGATCTCGAACTGCTCGCCGCTTTGGTGGAAGCTCTGCAGCATGCAGTTCTTGGCCACGTCGGCGAAGCCCAGCACGCGGTCGCTGGAGGCGTTGTTGAACTCGGCCGCGTCGATGAGTCCGCGGTCCAACGCCGGCACGATCTCGCCGCCGGGCAGCGGGTTGACGGCAGCGCCCAGCTCCTTGAACACGTCCACCGCCAGGCCCACCGTGCGGAACTTCAGGCCCTTGAGGTCTTCGGGCTTGGACACCGGCTTCTTGAACCAGCCCAGTGGTTGCGTGGGCATGGGGCCGTACAGGAAGGACACGACGTCGATGTTCAGCGCCGCGTAGACCTCGGCCAGCAGCGCCTTGCCGCCGCCGTAGTTGTGCCAGGCCAGCACCATGTTCGGGTCCATGCCGAAGGCCGGGCCCGAGCCCCACAGCGCCAGCGCGTTGTTCTTGCCGTAGTGGTAGGCCACCACGCCGTGGCCGCCGTCCAGCGTGCCCTTGTTGACGGCGTCCAGCAGCTGGAAGGCCGGCACGACGGAGCCGGAAGGCAGCACCTCGATCTTGAGTCGGCCTCCCGCCATGTCGTTGACCTTCTTGGCGAAATCTTGCGCGTACTCGTGGAAGATGTCCTTGGCCGGCCAGGTGGACTGGAAGCGCATGCTGATCGTCTGGGCCTTGGAGATCATCGGCATCGCCAATGCGCCGGCCCCGGCGGTGGCGGCGGCGGCGGTCTTGATGAAACGCCGACGCGCGGCGGGGGTCTGGGTCATGGCTGTCTCCTGGGTTTTCTGGGAAAGCGCCTCTAACAGAACCTGCGGCCGGCGCTGGCCGCTGCGCCGACTGTCTGGCGGCGGGCCGTTGCCGCGCAACTGGGTCAAACCCAGGCGCCGTGCCGGGCTGTTCAAAATCGCTGAACAATGGCGACAAGGCCGGTGAAACGCCTGACCCCTCGCGAGGAAGACACTGGAGCCCATGATGAGCCCTGCCATCCGCTACACCCCCGTCGCCATCGCGCTGCACTGGTTGCTCGCGTTGGCCATCGTCGGCGCCTTCGGCGTCGGGCTCTACATGACGAGCCTGCCGTTCTCGCCGGCCCGGCTCAAGCTCTACAACTGGCACAAGTGGGCCGGCGTCACCATCCTCGCGCTGTCGGCGCTGCGTCTGCTGTGGCGTCTGTCGCATCGCCCGCCGGCCGACCTGCCCATGGCCGCCTGGCAGGCCCGGGCCGCGCATCTGACCCATGGGCTGCTGTACGCGCTGTTCTTCGCCGTGCCGCTGTTCGGCTGGGCCTACAGCTCGGCAGCCGGCTTCCCCATCGTCTGGTTCGGCGTGCTGCCACTGCCCGACTTCGTGCCCAAGGACAAGGCGCTGGCCGACACGCTGAAGGAACTGCACAAGTTCGCCGCCTACGGCCTGGCCCTGCTGGTGCTGGCCCATGTGGGCGCCGCCCTCAAACACCATTTCATCGACCGCGACGGTTTGCTGGCCCGCATGGGCATCGGCCGCGCATGAAAAGAGGATTTCCAATGAAGCGTTTGTTCTCCGCCTTGCTGATCGCGACCAGCGCGTTCGCGGCTCACGCTGCCACGCTGCAGCCCGCCAAGAGCGAGCTGAGCTTCACCTTCAAGCAGATGGGCGTGCCGGTCGACGGCAAGTTCACCAAGTTCGAGGCCCAGCTGGACTTCGACGCCAAGAAGCCCGAGGCCGGCAAGATCGCGTTCACGGTGGACCTGGGCAGCGTGTCCCTGGGCGACGCCAGCTTCGACGCGGAGGTGGGCAAGGCCCCCTGGTTCGACACCAAGCGCAACGGCAAGGCCACATTTGTGTCCACCGGCATCAAGCCCACCGGCCCGGCCAAGTACGACGTGGCCGGCAAGCTGACCATCAAGGGCGCCAGCCGCGACGTGGTCGTGCCCATCACGCTGAACGCCGGCGTGGCCAGCGGCAGCGTGGCCATCAAGCGCCTGGATTTCAAGATCGGTGACGGCGAATGGGCCGACACCTCCATGGTCGCCAACGACGTGACCGTCAAGTTCAAGCTGGCCTTTGCGGGCCTTTGACCCCCACCTCTTGTCCCACCCCCCGGAGAACCTCCCGATGAAGAAATCCCTGCTGCTCACCGCCCTGCTCGCCGCTGCTGGCGCTGCCCAGGCCCAGAGCGCCACCTACGCGATCGACCCGACCCACACCCAGGTCGTCTTCGAAGCCAAGCACTACGGCGTCAGCACCAACCGTGGCCGCTGGGACAAGAAGGAGGGCACCGTCACGCTGGACAAGGCCGCCAAGACCGGCAAGGTCGAGCTGACCATCGACATGGCCTCCGTCTCCACCGGCATCGGCCCGTTCGATGGCCACCTGAAGAGCAAGGACTTCTTCGCCGCCGAGGAGTTCCCGACGGCCAAGTTCGTTGGCGACAAGTTCACGTTCAACGGCGACAAGGTGGCCAGCGTGGCGGGCGAGCTGACGCTGCGCGGCAAGACCAACCCGGTCACGCTGACCGCCACCAGCTTCGGCTGCTACGAGAACGCGCGCCTGAAGCGCGAGGTCTGCGGCGGCGACTTCGAGACCACCATCCAGCGCAGCCAGTGGGGCATGGGCTATGGCCTGCCGGGCATCCCCGACAGCGTGCGCCTGCTGATCCAGGTCGAAGCCATCAAGCAGTAAAGCCGACGGCTTGCCGAACCAGCCCGCCATCCGGCGGGCTTTTTCGTTTCAGGGCCGTGACGGCCTGTCGCGCGCCGGTGCAGTTCGTCCCCTGGGCTGGCCGGCGTGTCGCGCCGGCCCCACGCCGTGCCGGCCGCCTGCTTACAGTGCACCCAACGAAACCGGGCCTGTTGGCCCTACGAGGATCGGATGCGTTGCCACTCAAAAGCCTGCGAGCAAGGCGCGAAGTCGAAGCTGGGGTCATCCCCGGCGAGGCTTTGCAACGCCGCGCGCTGGCTTTTGAGTGACAACCCTTCGGGAGAGGGGCTGCGCGGGCGCATGGCGTCGTTGCGCGCCTTGCCCGGGCACCCAGCCCGGGCTTCAGCGCGTCGCCTAGCCCTGCACCCGCGCAGACCCTCTCGCACCGATTCTCGTAGGGCCAACAGGCCCGTCCGGCCATGACTCCCTCCTTCACACCCAGCCCCCAGCAAAAGCTCTGGATAGCGCGCTGGCAACGTTTTTCTGCCGGTGTGGTGCGCTATTTCCATGTTTACGCCGGCTGGCTGGTGGGCATCAGCTGGAAGCGCTTCGTGCTGCTGTCCGCCGCGCTGCTGATCGGCGTCAACGTGCTGAAGGACCTGCCGCCCTTCACCTGGCGCATCAGCCAGCAGATCGAGGAACACGACGATGGCTCGCTGTCGCGCCGCCAGGCCAAGCTGGAGGCGGATGCGAAGAAGGCCGTCGACAAGGCCCGCAAGGCCGCCAGCAAGGTGCCCTACGAACTGAAGGTCGACGAGCGCGGCGTGCGCATCGTGCCGGTGCGGCCGGCCTCCGGCGCCAGTGCCGCCAGCGCGGTCGACAGCGACGGCGAGCCCGTCAGCGAGCCGCACGAGATCGTCATCGACTTCCCCAAGAGCGCCAAGCCGGACGACATCCAGGCCGCGCTGGAGCAGGCGAAGGAAAAGCTGCAGGAGCTCAAGCATCAGGCCGAGGAGGTGCGTGAGGCCCAGCAGGCCGCCACCGAGGCCCAGCAGGCGCTGCAGGAGGCCGCCGTGGCGGTGGCCCGCGAGGCGCTCGACAGCCCGCCGCGCCGCCGCATCACCACCGTGCGCATGGGCGACTCGCTGGTCGACCTGGCCATCCTGTGGATCCTGGCGTCCGCCGTCATCAAGGCCATGTACAAGGGCCGCATCCAGGCCGAGGTCAAGGCCGCCCAGGCCGCGGAGAACGCCGAGAGCGAGGCGCTGAAGCGCCAGGTCGTCGAGGCCCGCATGGCCGCCATGCAGGCCCAGGTCGAGCCGCACTTCCTGTTCAACACGCTGGCCAGCATCGACCACCTCATCGAGGTCGACCCGCCGCGCGCCAGCCAGATGCAGAAGAACCTGATCGCGCTGCTGCGGGCGTCCATGCCGACGATGCGCGAGGCCAACGCCAACGGCGCCGTGCGCGACCTGGGCCGCGAGCTGGCCGTCATCCGCCCCTACCTCGAGATCCTGAAGATGCGCATGGAAGAGCGTCTGCAGACCGAGATCGACGTACCCGAGGGCCTGCTGTCGGCCGAGTTCCCGCCCATGATGATCCAGGGCCTGGTCGAGAACGCCATCAAGCATGGCCTGGAGCCCAAGGCCGAGGGCGGCATGCTCAAGGTCAAGGCGGAGATCCTGCACGGCAAGCTGGCCGTCACCGTGGCCGACACCGGCCTGGGCTTCGGCCGCGCCGCGACCAGCGGCACCGGCGTGGGCCTGGCCAACATCCGCGAGCGCCTGCAGCTGCTGCACGGCAGCAAGGCCAGCGTCACCGTCACCGAGAACCAACCCAGCGGCACCGTGGTGACCATCACCGTGCCCTATCGCAGCCGCAACGAGGAAGGAGCCTCCGCATGAAGACCTTGTTCAAGATCGTGATCGCCATCACCGCATTGATGCTGTTGCTGGCCATGCTGGGCGGCGTCGCGCTGCTGACCCACCATGACTCCGACATGCACATCGTGCTGAACGACGAGGAGATGTTCCTCGGCGGCTTCGGTGACTGGGTGGGCGCCACCATCGGCCTGTTCGTGGCCGGCCTGGTGTGCCTGGTGGTGGTGCCGCTGGTGGTGCTGCTGGGCGTGGCGCTGCCGCTGCTCATCGTGGGCGGCGTCATCACGCTGGTGGTCGCCAGCCTGCTGGGCGTGGGCGCCGTGCTGGGCTCGCCGCTGATCCTGCTGGGCCTGCTGCTGTTCGTCGTGCTGCGCAACCGCAGCCGCGCCAACGCCGCCAAATCGACCTCCGTCTGAACTAGCATCCGCGGCCATGAACACAGCAGCACCCATCCGCGCCGTTCTGGCCGACGACGAACGACTGATGCGCGAGCAATTGCGCGCCCGCCTGACCGAGGTCTGGCCCGAGCTGGACATCGTGGCCGAGGGCAAGAACGGCCTGGAGGCCGTCGAGCTGGTCAAGGAGCACCGGCCCGACCTGGTCTTCCTGGACATCCGCATGCCCGGCCTGACCGGCGTGGAGGCCGCGCGCCAGATCGCCCAGTTGCCGGACGACGACGACTGGCTGGTGCCCGAGATCGTCTTCATCACCGCCTACGACCAGTACGCGGTCGAGGCCTTCGAGCAGGGCGTGGCGGACTACGTGCTGAAGCCCGCCGAGCGCGACCGCCTGCAGCTGACCGTCGCGCGCATCAAGAAGCGCCTGGCCCAGCGCGAGGCGCCGTCCGCCGACTTCAGCGACAGCGCGCCCGTGCCGCTGCAGCAGCTGCTGCACCAGCTGTCGGCGGGCATGAATCCGGCGGCCAAGCCGACCTACCTGCAATGGATCCAGGCCACGGTGGGCCAAGCCATCCAGATGATCCCGGTCGAGGACGTGCTGTTCTTCATCAGCGACGAGAAGTACACGCGCGTGCAGACGGCCAAGGTCGAGGCGCTGATCCGCAAGCCCATCAAGGAGCTGGTGGACGAGCTGGACCCGCAGGTCTTCTGGCAGATCCACCGTTCCACGCTGGTGAATGCGCGCGCCATCGACGGCATCACCCGCGACTTCCGCGGCCGCCAGCTGGTGGGCGTGAAGGGGCTGACCGAGAAGCTGGAAGTCAGCCGCAGCTACACGCACCTGTTCAAGGGCATGTAGGGCCCGCCGGCTGCTCCATGCGGGCCGAGCCGTGGCCGGGCTTTTGGGTGATCATGCGGTTCACCCAGGCTCACCCGTCCTGCCCATGGAACCGAAACTGCCGAGCGTCGTCATGCCATGCGGCAGGGGCGTCCGCGTGAGCAGGCGGGCCGCGGCGCATCGCGCCGCCAAGGTGGCTTGCATGACCGTCCTGGCGCTGGCGGGCCTGGCTGCCGGCCCGTGCCGCGCGGCGGACGCAAGGCTGAACATCGTCACGGAGGAATGGGCGCCTTACAACTATGCCGAGAACGGCAGCGTGAAGGGCGTGTCGGTGGAGGTCGTCCAGGCGCTGGCCCGGGCGCTGCAGGTGCCGATCGACATCCGGCTGCTGCCCAGCATGCGTGCGACCGTGGCGTTGGACCACCAGCCCAGGACCATGTTGATCACCATGCTGAGGACGCCCGAGCGGGAGGCCCGCTACAAGTGGATAGGCCCGCTGGGTGACAGCTCGATCTACTTCTACAAGCGCAAGGGCAGTCCGCTGGCGATCGCCAGTCTCGAAGACGCCAAGAAGGTGCCCTTGATCTGTGCGCGCCAGGCGGGCCTGGCGGTCACCCGGCTGAGGGAGGCCGGCTTCACCAACCTCGACGCCAGCGCCTTCGAGGGCAAGGTCGTCTACCGGAAGCTGCTGTTCGGCCGCTGCGATCTGGCCATCAGCGATTCCCCACTGGGCGTGTCCCATGCCTTGCGGCAGCTGGGATTCCCACCGGATGCACTGGTCCAGACGCCCGTGAAGATCCTGTCGCTGCCCTTGTTCATCGCCTGCAGCAAGGACATCCCCGACGCCGAGATCGCGCGCTGGCAGGCGGCGCTGGAGGCGCTGAAGGCCTCGGGCGCCTTGCAGGGGATTCTCAGGAAGTACGGCGAATGAACCGGGCCGGTCGCGGTCGCCCCCCTGCTTGACCCAGGTCTGCATGTAGGCGCCGCTGTAGTCGAGGCGGTCCAGCAGGTCGTCGGCCTCCGGCGCCAGGCAGGCGCCTGCGGCCATCGCCCCGCAGCCTCCGCCGCGGGCCGCCCCTTACTTCTCGACGAACGCGCGCTCGATGACGTAGTCGCCCGGCGTCGTCGTGCTGCCTTCCTTGAAGCCGCGGATCTCCAACATCTCCTGCATGTCCTTCAGCAGCGCGGGGCTGCCGCACAGCATGATGCGGTCGGTCTCGGGGTTCAGCGGCGGCAGGCCCAGGTCGGCCTGCAGCTTGCCGGTCTGGATCAGGTCGGTGATGCGTCCCATGTTCTTGTAGGGCTCGCGCGTCACCGTCGGGTAGTACAGCAGCTGCTCGCTGGCGTACTCGCCCAGGAACTCGTGCTTGGGCAGGTCCACGGTGAGGTGGTCGTGGTAGGCCAGCTCGGCCACCTCGCGCACGCCGTGCACGATGACGACCTTCTCGAAGCGCTCATAGGTCTCCGGGTCGCGCACGATGCTGATGAACGGCGCCAGCCCGGTGCCGCTGCCCAGCAGGTACAGCGTCCTGCCCGGCAGCAGGTAGTCGATCAGCAGCGTGCCGGTGGGCTTGCGGCCGACGATGATCTTGTCGCCCGGCTTGATGTGCTGCAGCTTGGAGGTCAGCGGGCCGTCCGGCACCTTGATGCTGAGGAACTCCAGGTTCTCCTCGTAGTTGGCGCTGACGATGCTGTAGGCGCGCAGCAGCGGTTTCCCGTTCTCGCCCTTCAGGCCGATCATCGTGAAGTGGCCGTTGGAAAAACGCAGGGCCTGGTCGCGCGTGGTCGTGAAGCTGAACAGGCGGTCGGTCCAGTGGTGGACGGTCAGGACGGTCTCTTCGTGGAAGGCACTCATGGGCGGTGTTCTTTGACGGGTTAACCCGGGGATTTTCGCCCGGAAGTGATATCTGGTCGTCGAAGGGCTTGTTCGCCCTGCGGCAAGCGACCTCTTGCCGCAGGGCGAACAGGCCCTCAGGGTCAACGTTCGGTTTCGATGCGCAGAAGCCTGGCACCCGCGCCTTGGTCGGAGACCTTGTCCTCGGGGTTGTAGAGCGCGCAGGCCTTCAGCGACAGGCAACCGCAGCCGATGCAGCCGGTCAGCTTCTCCCGCAGCGCCTGCAGCGCAGCGATGCGGGCGTCCAGCAAGGGCGCCCAGCTGGCGGAAAGCCGGGCCCAATCGGCCTTGGTCGGGGTTCGACTGTCGGGCAGTGTGGCCAGCGTCGCCTTGATCTGAGGCAAGCTCAGCCCCACCGTCTGCGCCGCGCGGATGAAGGCCACGCGCCGCAGCGCGTGGCGCGGGTACTGCCGGTGGCCACCGGCGCTGCGCGTGCCGGCCAGCAAACCCTCGGCTTCGTAGAACCGCAAGGCACTCGTCGCGATGCCCGAGCGCTGGGCCAACTGACCGATCGACAGCGACGCGGGGCTTGACTTCAAGTTCACTTCAACTTCGAGCATGCGTGCCATGTTCCCACAGACGAACCCGCCCATGCCGACGAAAACCGCCACGCCCGCACCTGCCACGCTGGCCCAGTTGCACCACCTGCTGGACGCCGGCCAGGCGCTGTCCGCGACCTACCGCGGCCAGATGAGCAACCACCTGCCCATGGTCCAGCAGGCGCTGCTGCAGCTGGGCGCGTCGGCGCCGCGGCTGCAGGCCTGGACGGAGCGCTACGAGACCTGGCTCGAACCGCGCGGTTGCGCTCAGTCCGGCCGTGTCGACCCTGCGCGGGATCTCGGCCGCCCCGGCGGCGATGGGGCCTGGCGCGCGCACTTCGCCGGCCGCATCGCCGAGCTGGGTTCCAGCGAAGCGCTGCGCGAGGCCTTGCCGCTGCTGTTGCCCGGCGCAGGCGCCATCGCCTTCCACGGATTGATCCGAACGGGCCACGCCGTGCTGGCGGGGCACGAGGGCGAGTTGGCGGCCGGCCTTGCGCATTGGGCTGCCCACTTCATGCCGCTGCCCACGATGGATGGCGCGCCGCTGGAGATGGCTGACTGGCTGTTGGCCCTTCAGTCGCTGCCGCGCCCGGCCGGGCTGCCCGGTGGCCTCATCGCGGGCCGCATGCAGGCCTGGGCCGCGTCGCCGGGCTTTGCCGCCGTGGCCGGCGGGCTGCGCCACGGATCGGACACGCTGCGGGACCTGGCGCTGCTGGCGGCCCGCACCTATGCCGCCACTGGCAACTTCACCGTGCTGCACCTGCTGACGGCCAGCCATGCGATGAGCGTGCTGCAACCCTGGTGGCCTACGCCCGAGCTGGCGCGCGGTTTCAGCGCCGCCGCCGCGGCGGGCCTGCTGGCCAGTGGTGCGGCGCCGTCAATGACGCTGCACAGCCAGCCCTGCCGCCCCTGGCCTGCGTTGATCTCGGCCGCCTGCGAGCAGGACGATGCCCATGTCATCAAGCTCGCGCATGCCGCCTGGCGGCTGGGCCGGCGCTGGCCCGACCCGGCCTGGCGCGCCGCGGTGGAGCGCGCAATTCCATTTTGATGGATTTGAGTTTCCAGTATGCTGGAGGAATGGACATCACCCAACGAATCGGCCGCCGATTGCACGAGCTGCGCGCCGCCGCCGGCCTGTCGCTGGACGCGCTGGCGCACAAGAGCGGCGTCAGCCGCTCCAACATATCGCTGATCGAGCGCGGCCAGAGCAGCCCCACGGCGGTGGTGCTGGACAAGCTGTCGAGCGCTTTAGGCGTCAGCGTCGCGTCGATGTTCGAGGCAGGCACTGCGCCCGCCGCGCCGTCGCCGCTGGTGCGGGTCGCCGACCAGCCCGTCTGGCGCGACCCGGCCTCGGGCTATGTGCGCCGCAATGTGTCGCCACCGGGCGTGTCGCCGCTGCAACTGGTGGACGTCATCTTTCCACCGGGTCAGCGAGTGGCCTTCGAGACATCGGAGCGCGACGTCGACATCCATCAACTCGTCTGGATGATCGACGGCAGCATGGAGATCGCCCATGGCGACGATGCCTGGCAGCTCAGCGCCGGCGACTGCCTCGCCCTGCGGCTGGACGCGCCCATCCGCTTCCACAACCCCGGCACCAGGCCGGCCCGCTACCTCGTGGCACTGACCGGAGCGCGCCCATGAACATCCGCGAACTCGACGGTGCCGAGGCACTGGCCCGCGTCGGTGAACTGGCCGACGTGTTGCACGACTGCGTGGAAGGTGGCGCGTCGGTGGGCTTCATGCTGCCGCTGGCGCCGGGGCGCTGCGAGGCGTTCTGGCGCCGCGTGGCCGAGGGCGTCGCGGCGGGCGAGCGCCACCTGTTCGTCGCGCTGGACGACGCAGGCCGCGTCTGCGGCACGCTGTCCCTCGTCATCGACATGCCCGACAACCAGCCGCACCGGGCCGACGTCAGCAAGATGCTGGTCCACCGCCGCGCGCGCCGCCAGGGTGTGGCCGAGCGGTTGCTGAAGGCGCTGGAGGCGAAGGCGCGCGGACTGGGCAGGACGACGCTGGTGCTGGACACCGTCACCGGCAGCGATGCATCACGGCTCTACGAGCGGCTGGGCTGGCAGCGCGCGGGAGACATCCCGAACTACGCGTTGATGCCGGACGGGCCGCCGTGCTCGACGAGCTACTACTTCAAGCCGATCTGAAGCCGATGCCGCGGCGCTCGCGGACTTCCGGCTTCGCCCGGTGCTCCGCCTCCAGCTGCGCCAAAAACTCGTCCGGCGTGAACGCCTCGCCGAGGATCTCGACCTGCTGACGCACGGCGGCAAAGTCTCCATGCGTCAGACAGTCCAGCGCATTCAGCCTTGAGCGCTGTTCGCCATCGGGTGCCGCCCCGGCCTCGCGCTCGAACATCGCCAGCCGCTGCTCCGGCTTCAGCGCCTTGAAGCGGATCTTGAACGCGAAGCGCCGCAGCGCGGCTTCGTCCAGGTCGTCGAACAGGTTGGTCGTGCAGATGAACAGGCCGTTGAAGCGCTCCATGCCGGCCAGCATCTCGTTCACTTCCGACACCTCGTAATTGCGCTCCGCATGCTTGCGGCTGCGCAAAAAGCTGTCGGCCTCGTCCAGCAGCAGCACGGCACCCTCGGTGTGCGCCATCTCGAACATGCGCGCCATGTTCTGCTCGGTCTCGCCGACGAACTTGCTGGCGATGTCGCTGGCGCGCTTGACCATCAGCGGCCGACCGAGTGCCTGGGCGATGTGCTCGGCCAGTGCGGTCTTGCCGCTGCCGGGCGGGCCGTAGAAGCACAGCTGGCCGCGGCCCCGTCTGCGCAGCGCCTCGACGATGCGCGGGATCTCGAAGCGGCTCTCGCAGTTCAGCAGGTCCAGCGCGTAGCGTGTCACGCAAGGACGGGCGATGCTGGCGGCGTCGTCGCGCCCGAGCGCCTTGTCGGCGTTGGCCAGTTGGCGCTCGATGAGCTTCTCGGCATCACTGGCCGAACCGGCCAGCTGCGCGAAGCGCACGGCGGTGCGGATCTGCGCCGGCGTCAGGCCCGGCCGGTCGGCCAGCTTGGCGACGAAATCCTCGCTGACCGTCACCTCGCCCAGCGCCTTCGCCACCAGGCCGCGGCGCGCGCCGGGCGGCGGCGACTTCAGCTCCAGGTGGTACTGGAAGCGGCGCCGGAAGGCCGGGTCGATCTGCTCGATGCGGTTGGTGACCCAGATCACCGGCACCGGGTTGGTCTCCAGGATCTGGTTGACCCAGGCCTTGCCGCTGACCGAGTTTCCGATGCTGCCCTCGCCGCTGGCGTCCAGCCGGTTCAGCAGCGACGCGGTGTCGCTGGACAGCGGCGGGAACACGTCCTCCACCTCGTCGAACAGCAGCGCCACGTTGGCGCTGGCCTTCAGGAACACCTGGCTGATCTGCAGCGAGCGGTAGCGGTCGCGGCCCGACAGCGAGTTGCCGTCGCGGTCGGCGTACTCCACCTCGTACAGGTCCAGTCCGGCGGCGGCGGCGGCCACCTTGGCCAGTTCGGTCTTGCCGGTGCCGGGTGGGCCGTACAGCAGCACGTTGACGCCGGTGGCATGCGAGGCCACGGCCTGGCGCAGCAGGCCTTGCAGCAGGCCCAGGTCCTCGGCGACGAACTGGAAGTCGTTGGGGGCCAGCGTGCTGGGCGAGGCGGGCCGCGTGAACACGGCCATCAGGTCGTGCGGGCCGGGGTACTCGCGCATCAGCACCGGCGGCAACTGGTCGCTGACCTTCATCAGGTCGGCCAGGTCGGTGATGTTGTGCTCGGAGATCAGGTTCTCCACCATGCCGATGCGTTCCAGCCGCGAGCCGGCGCGCAGCGCCTCGGCGACCTCGCGTTCGTCGACGCCGGCCACCGCGGCAATCGCCGCGAACGCCTCCTGCGCCGTGTTGACCTTGAACTCGACCAGCGCGCCGCGCAGCTCGCGCTGGTAGCGGGCCAGCGTGCCGTACAGCAGGATGGCGCGCTCGGCCGGGTTCAGCTGCAGCAGCTGGCCCAGCGCGTCGATGTTCTTCTCGACCAGCGTGGACTCGCGCCTCAGCTGCCGGTCCAGGTGTTCGCAGGTGGTGGCCAGCAAGGCCATCATGTCCTTGGGCGCGTCCTTGACGTACTCGTCCAGGTAGAAGAACAGCGTCGCCTCCGAGAACGGGCCGCTCCACTGGCCGAAGCGGGCCAGGAAGGCTGTGTCGGAGAGCGCCTCGTGGCCGCGCCACAGCTCGTTGCCGGCGCAGCGCTGGCCCAGATAGCCGCGCAGCCGCTGCAGCACGCGCACGGGCCACACGAGATGGCGGCCGGTGAAGGACAGCAGGCCGTTGAAATCTCGCCGCAGGTTGAAGCGGCCGGCGTGCTTGACGGTCAGCGTCAGCACGAACTGCGAGCACATGCGGTCCAGCACCGGGGCGCTGTCCAGGCCGGGCGAAGGCAGCACGGGCCCGGGGGCACGGGATGTCTGTGCGGCGGCGGCTCGCTTCACCATGGATGGGCTCCTTGGCCGACCTGCAGCGGTCGGCGCTGACCCATCTTGTATCAGGCCGCGTGTCGAATCAATGCAACACCGGCCCCCAGAGTGTTCAGTGCATCACGACCGGTTGCTGGCCCATCACGGCATAGCGCTCGATGAAGGCGTCGATGTCGTCCTCGGACGGCTCGCCGTCGTCGATGAGCGCCTGCACGCCCTGCTGGAACGATTCCGCCAGCGCGCCCTCGATGAAGATTTCCTTGCGGGCGAACTTGTCGACGATCTCGAAACCGCCGCGGTTCAGCTGCGGCCCCGACGCTTCGGCCAGGGACTCGGCCGTCGGCACTTCGAACTGGACGACGATGAAGCTGTCGGAGTTGTAGAGCATGTGCATGGAGTTCTCCTCAGGGCTTCAACTGCGGGTGGGGCTTGCAAGTTTCAAGCCCCGCTCGGTGCAGATACTGGCAGAACGAGGTTCTGATCGGGTCATCCCGCATGCCGACAAGGTGTAGGAAGCGTCAGGAGTTCACGTCGGCCAGCGTGATCTCGAAACCGCGCGTTTCAGGGTCGCCCTGGCGCAGCCGCACGGGCCAGTAGCCGCGCGCCGGGTCCAGCCAGATCTCTACGCCCGGGTCGTGCGGCCCCAGCGTCTGGCGGCGCAGCCGCAGCGTGGCGCCGTCGCCGGGCTGGGGTTCGACCTGTTCGAACACCCATTCGCGCAGCTCGCCGCGCAGGCCCGCCACCCACAGGCGCCAGCGCCCGCCCGGCGCCAAGGATTGAGGATTGGAGGCCTGCACCAGTGCGGCCAGCTGCAGCCACCAGGACAGCCGGTCCTGCGCGCCCGGGATGCCGTCGGGCAGCTCCAGCCGCGCCGGGCTGGCCGAGAAGCTGACGCGCCGGTCCTCGGCATCGAAGTTGACGGCCTGGCGGTCGCGGCCGCCCAGCTGCGTCGCATAGCGCTCCGGCGCCAGGCCGCCGCCGTTCAGCAGGCCCACGCTGTGCTGCGCCGGCAGCGCGCGCTCGCCGATGCGCTTGGTCAGGCGCAGGCTGTAGCGGCCGTCGGGCTGCGGCTGCCACTCCAGCAGCGCCTCGCCGTCCTGGCCGCTCTGGCGCAGCCGGTAGGTCCACGCCGCCGGGCCGGCCAGGCGCAGTGGGGCGGCCGTGACCGGGATGTCGACGTTGGTGGCGGGCGGCGCCGGTGGCTGGGCGGCCCTCGCGGCGCGGGCCGCGGGCTGCGGCATGGCTGGCGGTGTCGGCTCGGGCGGCGCGTTGGGCACCGCCACGGGCGGCAGCAGTGCCACGCTGACGGCGCGTGCGGCCGGCGGCGTCGTCGGCGGCGGCGCACGCACCCCGCCCAGCAGCGCGGCATGGCCGAGCAGGCTGGCCGCCAGCACGAGCAGGGCGGCGCGGGGTGGGACGGGCAGGGCGCGCATCGCACAATGCTGCCATCTCCCCGCCCGTCTACCCATGAAACTTGCCAGCTACGCCGACGGCTCGCGCGACGGCCACCTCGTCGTCGTCTCGCGTGACCAGACCCAGGCCCACTACGCCAGCGGCATCGCGACCCGCCTGCAGCAAGTCCTCGACGACTGGGGCTTCATCGCGCCGCAGCTGCAGGACCTGTCCGTGCAGCTCAACCACGGCAAGCTGCGCCACGCCTTCCCGTTCGAGCCGGCCAAGTGCCTGGCGCCGCTGCCGCGTCCGCATGGCTGGTCCGTCGTCGATGAAGACGGCGGCGTGCGCCGCGAGGCCGGCCAGTTGCTGGGCGCCGGCATGCCGCTGCGCGCCGTGGCCCGCTGCGAGCCGGCGCTGATGGCCATCGCCGGTGACCTGCATGCCGCCAGCGACGCCGCCGCCGCGCTGGACGCGCTGCGCCTGCTGGGCCTGGCCGTGGACTGGCGCGTGGACGGCGAGCTGGTCGCCACGCATGCCGCGCCGCTGGCCGTCACGCCCGACGAACTGGGCGACGCCTGGTCCGCCGGCCGCCTGCAAGCGAAGCTGGTGGTGCTGCACAACGGCAGCAAGCTGGCGCCGCGCGACGTGGCCACCGCGCCGGCCGACGCGCTGGTGCGCCTGGCCCGGCTGCGCGCGCTGCGCACCGGCCAGTTGGCCGGTGTGGCGCTGGGTGCGCTGGACCTGACGCTGGCGCCCGGTGACAGCCTGCACCTGGACCTCAAGTCCGCTGACGGCCCAGCCAGCCTGTTCGGCGCCATCGACCTCGACCTGACCCCGCCCGCCGCATGACCCGCATGTCCATCATCATCGACACCGATCCTGGCCAGGACGACGCCATCGCGCTGCTGCTGGCCGCCGCCTCGCCCGAGCTGGAGCTGCTGGGCGTCACTACCGTGGCCGGCAACGTGCCGCTGGCGCTGACGACGCTGAATGCGCGCAAGGTCATGGAGCTGGCGGGCCGCACGGACGTGCCGGTCTGCGCTGGCGCCGACCGACCGCTGGACGTGCCGCTGGTCACCGCCGAACACGTGCACGGCGACACCGGCCTGAACGGTGTCGACCTGCCCGAGCCCAGGCTGGCACTGGACCCGCGCCACGCCGTGGACTTCATCATCCAGACGCTGCGCGAACGCGAGCCGGGCACCGTCACGCTGTGCCCGCTGGGCCCGCTGACCAACATCGCGCTGGCGCTGCGCCGGGCGCCGGACATCGCGCCGCGCATCCGGCGCATCGTGCTGATGGGCGGCGGCTTCTTCGAGGGCGGCAACGTGACGCCGGCCGCCGAGTTCAACATCTACGTGGACCCGCAGGCGGCCCTGGAAGTCTTCGCCAGCGGCGTGCCCATCACGATGGCGCCGCTGGACGTCACGCACCAGGCGCTGACGACGGCCGCGCGCATCGAGGCCATCCGGCGCCTGGGCAACCGCGCCGGCGCCGTCGTTGCGGCCTGGATGGAGTTTTTCGAGCGCTACGACGAAGAGAAATACGGCCAGGACGGCGGCCCGCTGCACGACCCCTGCGTCATCGCCTGGCTGTTGCAGCCCGGGCTGTTCAGCGGCCGCGACTGCAACGTGCGCATCGAGACGCAGAGCGAGCTGACGCGCGGCATGACCGTCATCGACTGGTGGGGCGTCACCGGCCTGGCCGCCAATGCCCAGGTGCTGCGCCATGTCGATTCGGACGGCTTCTTCGCGTTGCTGACGGAACGCCTCGGACGCCTGGAATAGGCCTTGTTGACGGGTCAATCCCATCGACAGTCACAGTTTCAAGATGTAAAAATCCTGCCTCCGACAGGGAATGATCCCGCCAAGAGCGCCTTGCGCCGCGGGAGCCGCGTCCGGCCAAGGGTGGCGGCGAGGAGAGATTGGTGCCGAGCAACGAGAAGCTGCTGGAGGTGATCGCCATCCAGACCGAGGTCGCCCGTCTGGGCCTGGACCTTGGCGGTCTGATGGGCCTCGTGGTGCAGCGCACCTTGGGTCTGGTGGGCGCCGACGGCGCCGCCGTGGAGCTGGCCGAGGGCAGCGAGATGGTCTACCGCGCTGCCTCCGGCATGGCCCAGGGCAGCCTCGGCCTGCGGTTGCGGCGCGACAGCAGCCTGTCCGGCCTGTGCATGACCGAAGGCCGGGCGCTGCTGTGCGACGACGCGCTGACCGACCCGCGTGCCGACCGGGCCGCCTGCCTCAAGCTGGGCATACGTTCCATCCTGCTGGTGCCGCTGCGCCACCAGGGCGAGACGGTGGGCGTGCTGAAGGCCATGTCGCGCCGGGCGGCGCAGTTCGACGGCAGCGACCAGGCGGTGCTGGAGTTGCTGTCGGGGCTGGTCGGCGCGGCCATGTATTTCGCCGCACGCTACGCGCCCAACGAGCTGTTCCACCAGGCCACGCACGACGGCCTGACCGACCTGCCCAACCGCGCGCTGTTCCTGGACCGGCTGCGCGCCTCGCTGTCCCAGGCCACCCGCGACCGCCAGCCGCTGGCCGTCATGGTGCTGGACATGAACGGGCTCAAGCCCATCAACGACCATTTCGGCCACCGTGCGGGCGACGCGGCGCTGCTGGAGTTCTCGCGCCGGTTGAGCGCCGGCGTGCGTCAGTCCGACACGGCGGCACGGCTGGGCGGCGACGAGTTCGGCGTGCTGCTGCGGCCGCTGGCGGCCGACGGCGGCCTGGAGGCGACCATGAAGCGCCTGGGCCAGCAGATCAACGGCAGCTTCCAGTTCGAGGGCCGCACGCTGTGCTTCGGCGCCAGCATGGGTGCCGCGCGCTTCCCCGAGGACGGCACCGACTTCAGCCAGCTCATCGATCTGGCCGACCGGCGCATGTACGAGCACAAGCGCGGTCTGCAGCACGCCGCCGCCTGACGTGCCTGCGGTGGGAAGATGGGCGCCCCACCGCCGAGGAGCGCCGCCATGCAACGCCGACTGCTGATCGCCTGTACGCCTGCCCTGCTGACCCTGCGTCCGGCCTGGGCGTTGAACCTGTCCGAGGGCGACGCCAACGCCGGCATCCGCGCGGCACTGGAGCGCGGCGCCAATGCGGCCGTGGCGCTGCTGGGCCGGCGTGACGGCTTCCTGGGCAACCCGCTGGTGAAGATCGAGCTGCCGGGCTCCCTGAAGGATGCCGCCAGGCTGCTGCGCAGCACCGGCCAGGGCAAGCGGCTGGACGAACTGGTCACCGCGATGAACCGCGCCGCCGAGGCGGCCGTGCCGGTGGCCAGGCCGCTGCTGGTGAAGGCGGTCAGGGACATGAGCGTGGAGGACGGGCTGAAGATCCTGCGCGGCGGTGACGACTCGGTGACGAGCTTCTTCGCCGACAAGACCCGCGACCCGCTGTACGCGCAGTTCCTGCCCATCGTCACCCAGGCCACCGAGAAGGTGGCGCTGGCCGACAAGTACAACGCCGTCGCCAAGAAGGCCGCCGGCTTCGGTCTGGTGCGCGGCGACGACGCCAACATCCAGCAGTACGTGACGGGCAAGGCGCTGGACGGGCTCTACCGCATCATCGGCGAGGAGGAGAAGAAGATCCGCCGCGACCCGGTGGGCACCGGCAGCGCCATCCTGAAGAAGGTCTTCGGCGGGTTGTAGCCGGGGCCGGACAAGGGGATGTCGTGCGGGGCGGCGTGATGGCCGACAATCCCGGCCCTTGCCTGTTTGCTGCCGCTTCGACGGCCTTGCGATGAATTCCGATCTTCCCGATCCCGTGACCCCGTCCGACGAACCGGCCGCCGCCGTGCCTGCCCCTCAGGCCGCGCTCCCCGAAGTGGCCGTGCCGGCGGCTCAGGCCGAGACCGCCTCCGCGGCCACCGTCGCGCCGGTGGTCGACGCGACCGCCGAGCTGAAGGCCTTGTTCCCGGCGCTGTTCACCGGCAAGCCCAAGCCGGTCAAGCTGCGCATCCAGGCCGACATCCAGGAGCGTGCGCCCAGCAAGTTCAGCAAGGCGCAGCTCAGTGCCTTCCTGCGCCGCCACACCGGCAGCACGGGCTACCTGATCGCGCTGACGCAGGCCAAGACCCGTTTCGACCTCGACGGCCAGCCGGCTGGCGAGATCAGCGAGGAGCACCTGACCGCCGCCAAGGATGAGCTGACCCGTCGCAAGGGCGCGCGCCAGGAGCGTGAGAACGCCGAGCAGGAGCGGCAGCAGCTGGAGGCGCGGCAGCGCCGCAACCGCGGTCAATTGCTGTGGGACTTCGAGCGCACCACGCTGACCGAGGCCAACTTCTGCGTGCTGAAGGGGCTGACGCCCGAGGAGCTGCCGGGCCTGCTGGAGATCGCTCGCAAGGAGCGCGCCGAGGCGCCGCCTGAAACGTCGCGTGCAGCGCCGCGCGAACCCCGCCGCGACGACCGCCGCCCCGGTGGCGGCCGGCCGGAGGGCCGTGGCGGCCCGCGCCGTCCCGAGCCGCGTTCGGAAGGAGGCCGGCGCGACCAGCCGCGCGGCGAGCGCCCTGCGCGTGGCGAGGCCGCCCGCCCGCCGCAGCCGGGCCGCAAGCCCGCGCCTCAGCAGGTCGCGCAGCCGGTCGTCCAGTCGCAGATGGCTCAAGCCCTCCAGGCCGCCACCCAGGCCGCCAAGGCCGAGCCGGCTGCCGATCAGCCGCCGGCCAAGGACCAGGCCGAGTGATCAGGCCGCCGCGTAGCGCTGCTCCAGGTAGCTGAGCAGCGTGCGGATGGTCTGCGCCTCGCCGCCCACCGGGCGCCCCGGCCGCGGCGCGTCGTTCCAGGCGAACAGGTCCACGTGCAGCCAGTCCTGCGTCGGCGGCAGGAAGTCCTCCAGGAACAGCGCCGCGTTGATGGCGCCGGCCAGCGCGCTCTTGCCCGTGTTGACGATGTCGCCGATGCTGCTTTCGATGCCCGCGTGGTACGGCGCCCACAGCGGCATGTGCCACAGCGGGTCGTCCAGCTTCAGGCCCAGGTCGACGAGGTCGCGCGCCGTGTCCATGTGCTTGGCGAACAGCGCCGGCAGCTGCGCACCCAGCGCCACGCGCGCGGCGCCGGTCAGCGTGGCCAGGTCGATGACCAGGTCGGGCTCGCCCTCGGCGGCATAGGCCAGCGCGTCGCACAGGATGACGCGGCCCTCGGCGTCGGTGTTGCCGATCTCGATGTGCAGGCCCTTGCGGGTCTTGATGATGTCGCCGGGCCGGTAGGCGTTGCCCGAGATCGAGTTCTCGACCGCCGGAATCAGCAGCTGCAGCCGCACCGGCAGCTTCAGCGCCATGATCAGCGTGGCCAGGCCCAGCGCGTTGGCGGCGCCGCCCATGTCCTTCTTCATCTGGCGCATGCCTTCGCCGGGCTTGATGTTCAGGCCGCCGGTGTCGAAGCAGACGCCCTTGCCGACCAGTGCCAGCTTGGGGTGCTTGGGGTTGCCCCAGTTCAGCTCGATCAACCGAGGTGAGCGCGTGCTCGCGCGGCCGACTGCGTGGATGCTGGGGAAGTTCTTCTTCAGCAGCGCGTCACCGACGATCTCGTCGTAGTCGGCGTCGTACTGCTTGGCCAGCGCCTTGGCGGCGGCGGCCAGCTCGGCCGGGCCCATGTGCTCGGCCGGCGTGTTGACCAGGTCGCGCGTCGCGGCGATGGCGGCGGCCAGTGCCAGGCCGCGTTCGGCATCGGTGCCGGTCTTCAGCCACAGCGTGGCCGGTGCTCGTTTGGCGGGCTTGTAGAGATCGAAGCGGTAGCCGCCCAGCTCCCAGGACATGGCCGCGCTTTCGGGCAGCAGCGCCAGGCCGGCGTCGTCCAGGCGGTACTCGCCCTCGGGCAGGGCCAGCGGCAGCGCCGCCAGCGCGAACGGATGGGCGGCGTGGGCGACGCCGGCAAAGACCTGGCCCAGGCGGCCATCGGCGGCGGGCACCAGCGCGTGGCTGTCGGGGGCGCCGACGAAGCCCACCGTGGCCAGCCAGTGGCGGGTGGCGTCGGGCAGCGTGGGGGCCAGGGCCTGGAAGGCCGCGCGGTCGACGACGGTGATGGGGGTGGACTTGGCCGGGATGGACTTCTTGAGCTTGACGGTCATGGTGGGTGTCACGGTGGTGATGCCCGGATTGTCGGTACGAAAGGAGTGCAAGGAAGTGTGTGAGGTCTGTCAACGACCTTTGCTCGGGCGGCGTTGTGCCTTCCAATCGCGCCGCTGAACCGCGAGACGGCCTGGCAACGGGCCCCAAGCCAAGATGAAGATCCTGACCCGCCACGAACCGCAGCCGCGCCGCCTCCCCGTACCCGAGATCGGGACGGCCTGGACCGCCGAGGAATCCGTCGACAAGGGCCGCAAGCACGAGGCCTTCGACACCGGCTTCTACAGCGGCGAGCGCCGTGGCCTGGCCCGCGCCCAGCGCTTCGACCGCAAGCGCTGAAACCCGGCCGCGTCCCGCCTCCTGCCCGCCATCCGCAACGGACGGCGGGTTTTGTTTTGCCTGCGTGCTTCGTGGACTTTGCCCGGTCGCAGGAGTTCCCCGTCCGGCCTTGGGGCTCGCTGCGCCGAGAATGCGCGCCATGAAAGCTGCCCGCCGCTCCATCGCCTTCGCCTCCGGCGCCCTGCTGTTCTGCTTTGGTACGGGCGCGGCGATGCAATACGCCCAGATCGGCCTGCCGCGCCATGTCTACACCATGCTGGGCGGCCGCAACAGCCTGCCGGTCATGCTGGGCGAGGCGCTGGCGATCGTGCTGATCCTGTTTGCCGTCGCCGCGGTTTGGGGCTATCTGACGCTTCGTCCCTCGCGCCGCCGTCATCGCCCTTACGTCGGCTGGTTCATGGCCGGCATTGGCCTGGCCTGGGCGGGCTGGCTGATCTTTGGCGCGTTCACCTTCGCCCTGAAGCCGCGCTCCTACTCGGCGCCGCTGCAGACCATGCTGTTGTCGCCCAGCGCCGCGCCGCTGTTCGGCGCGTTGAACATCTTCGGCGTGCTGGGCGGCGCCTGGGTGGCGGGGCGTGCGGCCAAGAAGCGCCAGCTGGGCCTGCCCAGCACGCGTTCGCGCCGGCTGCCCAAGGACGCAGAGCCGGGACGGGACGCCGGCGACAGCAGCCAGTCGCCGCTGGGCCCGCAGTCCACGGCTTCGCCGCCGCCCTGAGGTCATGCCTCGGGCGTCCTGCCCGCGCTGCGAGAGGCCGCTGTCCACCTGCCTGTGCGCCACCTTGCCGGTGCCGCCGCTGGCGCACCGCACGCAGTTGCTGATCCTGCAGCATCCGGCCGAGGTCGGTCATGCCAAGAACACCGCGGCGCTGCTGACGCTGGGCCTGGCCGCTGTGCGTCGTCTGCGCGGCGAGGCGTTCGACGCCGCGCTGGCGGGGCCGGGCACGGCGCTGCTCTACCCGGGCGAGGGCGGCGCGCCGCTGCCGGCCGCGGTGGACCAGCTCATCCTGCTGGATGGCAACTGGCGCCAGAGCCGCCGCCTGCTGGCCGCCAACCCCTGGCTGGCGGCGCTGCCCCGGCTGGCCTTGCCGGTGCGGCCCGGCCGCTACGTGATACGCCGCGCCCACCGGCCGGGCCAGCTGTCCACGCTGGAGGCCGGGCTGCATGCGTTGGCGCTGCTGGAGGGGCACCCCGAGCGCTTCGAGCCGCTGTGGGCGGCCTTTGAAGCCTTTGTCCAAGCCGGGCTTTACAGAAGGGAAACCGGTTTCGCCTAGCATTTCGGGATGCCTGCCTTCCTGCGCTCCCTCTTCCTGATCCTGCTGGCCGCCCCGCTGCTGGCCTCCGCCGCCGGCCCCACGGCCGCCACCGAGCATGTGAAGGCCCGCCTCGTGTCCAGCCAGGCCGCGGTGGCGCCCGGCCAGCGCTTGACGGTCGCGCTGGAGCAGGACATCAAGCCGCACTGGCACACCTACTGGCTCAACCCGGGGGATTCCGGCCAGGCGACGACGCTGGACTGGAGCGGCGCCGAGGCCGCGCCCATCCAGTGGCCCACGCCGGCCGTGCAGCCCATCGGTCCGCTGGTCAACTATGGCTACGAGGGGCGCGTGGCGCTGCTGGTGGACCTGACCGTGCCGGCCGACGCCCAGGTTGGTGGCCGGTTCAAGCCGGTGGCCGAGGTGCGCTGGCTGGTCTGCAAGGATGTCTGCATCCCAGAGCAGGTGACGCTGGGGCTGGACCTGCCGGTGGCCGCCGAGGCCAAGGCCGGTGCGGATGCGGCACAGATCGACGAATGGCGCCGCGCGATCCCCAAGCCGGCGCCGTTCGCCGTGCAGATCAAGGCTGCCGCGCAGGGGGTGCAGCTCAGCGGCCCGACGGCCGGCGTCACCAAGGCCTATTTCTTCGCCGACACCTGGGGCGCCGTGGCGCACAGCGCGCCGCAGGCGCTGCAGGCTGAGGGCGACGGCTGGGCGCTGGACCTGCCCGCCGGCGACGAGCCGGTGAAGGCCGGCCAGCCGCTGTCCGGCGTCATCGTGCTGACGACGGCCGCGGGCGAGCAGGCCTGGACCGTTTCGGCCCCCATGCCCGAGGGCGCCGGCAAGGGCCCCGGCCCGGCCGACCTCAGCGCGCCGGCCGTGGCCGCCGCGCCCGTGGCGCCGGCCGAGAGCGACCTGGGCCTGCTGCCCGCGCTGGCGCTGGCGCTGGTGGGCGGCCTGATCCTGAACCTGATGCCCTGCGTGTTCCCGGTGCTGTCCATCAAGGCGCTGGCGCTGGTGGGCGGCGGCAACCACAAGGCCGAGGGCCTGGCCTACACGGCCGGCGTGCTGGCCAGCTTCGCGGTGCTGGCCGCCGTGCTGATCGCGCTGCGTGCCGGCGGCCAGCAGGTGGGCTGGGGCTTCCAGTTCCATTCGCCGGTGTTCGTGCTGGTGGTGGCCTACCTGCTGTTCCTCGTCGGCCTGAACCTGTCGGGCTTCTTCGACGTGGGCGGCAGCTTCACCGGCGTCGGCTCCGGCCTCGCCGCCAAGCAGGGCCTGGCCGGCAGCTTCTTCACCGGCGTGCTGGCCGCCGTGGTGGCCACGCCGTGCACGGCGCCGTTCATGGGCGCGGCGCTGGCGTTCGCGCTGGCGCAGCCGGCGGTGGTGATGTTGGCCGTGTTCCTGGCACTGGGCCTGGGCCTGGCACTGCCCTTCCTGGTGCTGGCCTTCTGGCCGGCGGCGCAGCGCTGGCTGCCGCGGCCGGGGGCGTGGATGGACAAATTCAAGCAGTTCCTCGCCTTCCCGATGTATGGCGCGGTCGTCTGGCTGCTGTGGGTGCTGGCGCAGCAGGCCGGGCCGGACGGCGTGGCGCTGGCGCTGATCGGCCTGGTCGTCATCGCCTTCGGCCTGTGGTGGCGCAATGCCAGCGGCGCGAGCGCCGTGGGCACCACGGCGGCGGTCGTCGGCGTCGTGCTGGCGCTGGGCCTGTCGACGGCGATCAAGCCGGTCGACGCCGCCACGCCGGCCGCCTCGGCCACGCACGAGGCCTACAGCGCCGAGCGCCTGGCCGAGCTGCGCGCGCAGAACAAGCCGGTGTTCGTCAACATGACGGCGTCGTGGTGCATCTCCTGCCTGGTCAACGAGCGCGTGGCGCTGTCGCGCCCCGAGGTCAAGGACGCCTTCGCCCAGGCCGGCATCACCTACCTGAAGGGCGACTGGACGCGCGAAGACCCCGCCATCACCGCCGTGCTGAAGGCGCATGGCCGCTCCGGCGTGCCGCTGTACCTGTACTACGCGCCGGGCGCCGCCGAGGCCCAGGTGCTGCCGCAGATCCTCACCCCCGGCCTCGTCATCGAGGCTGTCTCCTCCCCTGCAACCCCCCGGAGTTCGACATGATGAAACTGCTTCGCCGCTCGCTGATCGCCGCTGCCGTCGCCGCGCCCGTGCTGGCGCTGGCCAACGCCAGCGTCGATGCCGCCGCGCCCGCGTTCACGGCCACGACCGCCGACGGCAAGACGGTCAACCTGGCCGACTACAAGGGCAAGACCGTGGTGCTGGAGTGGACCAACCACGACTGCCCCTTCGTCAAGAAGCACTACAGCGGCAACATGCAGAGCCACCAGAAGGACGCCGCCGCGCAGGGCGTCGTGTGGCTGCAGGTGATCTCGTCGGCGCCCGGCCAGCAGGGCCATGTGGACGGCGCCACCGCCAAGAAGCTGAATGCCGACCGCGGCGCCGCACCGGCCGCCACGCTGCTGGACCCCAAGGGCGAGCTGGGCAAGCTGTACGGCGCGCAGACCACGCCGCACATGTACGTCATCAAGGCCGACGGCACGCTGGCCTACAAGGGCGGCATCGACAGCATTCCCAGCGCCAAGGTGGACGACATCGCCAAGGCCGACCCCTATGTGAAGCTGGCGCTGGCCGATGTGGCGGCGGGCAAGAAGGTCGAGAAGGCGTCGACCCGTCCCTACGGCTGCTCGATCAAGTACGCGAGCTAAAAAACCGACAGCCCCGTCTTCGCGACGAACAGCTCCAGCGCCTGGCGGCCGAGGAACGAGTTGCCCGTCGCGTCCAGTGCGGGCGACCACACGCACAGCGTGAGGCGGTCCGGCACCACCGCGACGATGCCGCCGCCCACGCCGCTCTTGCACGGCAGCCCGATGCGAAAGGCGAACTCGCCGGCCGCGTCGTAGGTGCCGCAGGTCAGCATCAGCGCGTTGATGCGCCGGGCCTGGGTGGCGCTGATGACGTCCGGCCCCGCCAGCGGATGCCGGCCGTCGCGGCACAGGTAGCCGGCCGCGCAGGCCACCTGTTCGCAGCTCATGCGGATGGCGCATTGGTGGAAGTACACGGTCAGCACCTCGGCCACGCCGTTGTCCAGCGTGCGAAAGCCCTTCATGAAGTTGGCCAGCGCCGTGTTGCGGAAGCCCGTGTCGGCCTCCGACTGCGCCACCTCGGCATCCACCTGCACGGCCTCGCCGCACAGGCCGGACAGCAGGCGCAGCAGCTCCGGCAGCGCGTCCGCCTGGCTGACCAGGCGGTCCGCCACCGCGATGGCGCCGGCGTTGATGAAGGGGTTGCGCGGGATGCCGCGCTCGCTCTCCAGCTGCACCAGCGAGTTGAACGGGCTGCCCGAGGGCTCGCGGCCGATGCGATCCCACAGCGCCTCGTCCAGCGCCTTGATCGCCAGCGTCAGCGAGAATACCTTGGACATGCTCTGGATGGAGAAGGGCACGGCACTGTCGCCGGCCTGGGCGGTCTCGCCCTCGCAGGTGCGCAGCGCGATGCCGAACTGCAGCGGCGACACGCGCGCCAGCGCCGGGATGTAGCGGGCCACCTGGCCGCCCTGGCCCAGCAGCGGGCGCAGTTCGGCGTTGATCTGGTCGAGAACAAGTTGAAAGTCCATGGGCGGTGATTCTGGACTTGAGAATGCCGACCCATGCAAGCCTTGCTCGACGCCATCAAGACGATGGCTTTTCCTGCGGACGCCCAGCGCCTGTTCCACGGTCGCGGCGGTCGCTTCCCCGGTTGCGAGCACCTGGCGCTGGACGCCTTCCCGCCGGTGCTGCTGCTGACGGCCTTCAAGCCGCTGGACGAGGTCGCGCTGGCTGCTGTCGGCCAGGCGTTGGCGGCGCGTTTCGGCGGCGCGCTGGCCTGGGTCTATCAGCGCCGCGGCGAAGGCGCCGAGACGCGGATCATGGCGGGCGCCGTGCCCGAGCCGCACGTCGTCACCGAGGCCGGCACGCGCTACCTCGTGCACCTGCTGCGCGGCCAGAACCATGGCCTGTTCCTGGACATGGCCGAGGGCCGGCGCTGGGTGCGCGAACACGTCAAGCCCGGCGCCAAGGTGCTGAACCTGTTCGCCTACAGCTGCGCGTTCTCGGTCGTCGCGCTGCAGGCGGGGGCGGCCGAGGTGGTCAACGTGGACATGGCGTCAGGCGCGCTGGCCACCGGCCGCAGCAACCATGAACTCAATGGCGTGAAGGCTGGCGCGAAGTTCCTGGCCCACGACATCTTCAACTCCTGGGGCAAGCTGACCCGCGGCGGGCCCTACGACCTGGTCGTCTGCGACCCGCCCAGCTTCCAGAAGGGCAGCTTCGTCGCGACCAAGGACTATGCGCGGCTGGTCAGACGCCTGCCGGCGCTGCTGGCGCCGGGCGGCCAGGCGCTGCTGTGCCTGAATGCGCCGGAGCTGGCCGAGGCCTTCCTGCGCGACGTGGTGGCGGAGCACGCGCCGGAGCTGACTTTTGTCGAGCGGGTCGCCAACCCGCCGGTGTTCGACGACGTCTCGCCCGACCGCAGCCTCAAGGTGCTGGCCTACCGGCTGTAAGAAAGTCCGTGGCGCCGTCACTACCTGCTGCATGACCTCTGATTCATCGCAGGACGCGCTCTACCGCCAGGCCCTCGCGGCCCACGGCGCCGAGCTGGCGCGCTGCTGCCACGGCTACGAGCGCGACCCGGCGTTGCGCCAGGAGCTGCAGCAGGAGCTGCACTTGGCGCTGTGGCAAAGCCTGGCGGCGTTCCGCGGCGACTGCTCGCTGCGCACCTGGGCCTACCGGGTGGCGCACAACGTCGGCGCGCGTCATGTGCAGCAGCATGCCGGCAAGGCGCCCATCCTGGCGCTGGACGAGATCGAGCACCTGCCCGACGACCGCCTGGACCCTGGCCACACCGAGCGCCGGCTGGACCTGCAGCGCGTGATGGCGCTGGTCCACCGGCTGGCACCGCTGGACCGCGAGCTGATGCTACTCTACCTGGAAGGTTTGGACGCCGCCAGCATGGCCGACGTCACCGGCCTGTCGGCCCGCAACGTCGCCACCAAGATCCACCGCATCAAGGCGCTGCTGGCCCGCCAGCTTGACGCACCGAGGAGCCCCCAATGAGCATGGATGACGACGCCCGCCTGCTGTGGCGCGAACAGGCCGTGCCCGCGCTGCAAGCGCTGCCCACCGATGAACTCGCCGCGCAGTCGCGCCGGCTGCAGCGCACCGTGGGCCGGCGCAACCGCCGCGAGACCATCGCCGCCGCGCTGGTGGTGGTGGTGTTCCTGGCCTACGCGTGGATCTTTCCGCACTGGCTGACCAAGCTGGGCGCGCTGCTCACCGTGGCGGGCACTGGCGTCCTGCTGTGGCAGCTGCGCCGCCGTGCCTCGGCCCGGGAGCAGCCCGAGGCGCTGGCGGCGAAGCTGCTGCAGTTCCACCGCGGCGAGCTGGCCCGTCAACGCGACGCGCTGCGATCCGTCTGGCGCTGGTACGTGGCACCGCTGATGCCGGGCCTGCTGCTGTTCCTGTGCGGCCGGCAGATCGAGAACGGCCATTGGCAGGCGAGCCCGTTCGTCATCGTGGCGGCCGTGATGGCTGGCGTGGTGTGGATCAACCGACGTGCGGCGCACCGGCTGCAGCGCGAGATCGATACGCTGGATGAACTGACCCAGGAGACCCCATGAAGCGCATCACCCTGGCCGGCGCCCTGCTGGCCCTGTCCCCGTGGCTGCAGGCCGCGGGCAGCGACGCCGATGTCGAGCGCCTGCTGGCCGCCCGCTTCGACGGCGACCGCACCGGCGCCTGCGTGCAGGCCGCCGTCATCGAGGCCGGCAAGGTCTGGCGCGCCAGCCGCTGCGCCGGCACGCGCCCCGACGGCGCGCCGGCAGCGGACGCGGCCTTCGAGATCGGCTCGGTCAGCAAGACGATGGTGGCGGCCCTCGTGGCCCGGCTGGTGGACGCCGGGCGCTGGTCGCTGGACGACCCGGTCGCCCGCCATCTGCCCGAGGGCACGGTCGTGCCGCGCCAGGGCGAGCGGCAGATCCTCGTGCGCGACCTGCTGACCCACACCAGCGGCCTGCCGCCGCTGCCGGCCGACATGCAGGGCGGCACGCAGGCCGACCCCTATGCCCGGCTGACCGAGGCCGGCCTGCTCGCATCGCTGGGCAGGACGGTGCTCGCGCGCCCCATCGGCAGCCAGGCGGCGTACTCCAACTTCGGCATGATGGTGTTGTCGCTGGCCGTGGCGCGCAGCCTGGGCGGCGACCTGGAGGCCGCGCTGCGCGAGCAGCTGTTCCAGCCACTGGGCATGAACACCGCTTACATCGCGAGGCCGCTCGGCGCCGCGCCCGCGACCCTGGCTCAGGGCCACCTGCCCGACGGCACGCCGGCGCCGGCCTGGACCATCGCCACCAACCTGGCCGGCGTGGGCATGGTCAAGGCCACGCTGGACGACATGGTGGCCTATGCCCGCGCCCAGCTGGGCGACGCCCCGCCAGCGCTGGCCGCGCCGCTGCGCCGCACCCAGCAGCCGCTGGCGAAGGGCTTCGGCATGAACTGGGGGCTGCGTCGCGTGCAGGGGCGTGACCTGGCGTTTCATGAAGGTGGCACGGGCGGCTTCTCGTCGCTGGTGGCGTTGGAGCCGGGAGCGCAGCGCGCCGTCGTCGTGCTGGCCGACACCTTGCTGACCGACCTGGGCGGCCTGGGCGACATCGGCTTCGCGCTGCTGGGCCTGGATGCGCCGCTGCAGCCGCGCCGCGCCGTGGAGGCGCCGGCCGCGCTGCGCCAGGCGCTGGCCGGCGACTACGAGCTGGGTTCCCTGCGCGTGAAGATCTGGCAGGCCGACGGCCGGCTGATGGCCCAGGTGCCCGGCCAGTCGGCCTTCGAGCTGCGCTACGACAGCCGGGGTGATTTCTACCCGCTGGGCATCGCGGCACTGCTGCGCCCCGAACCCCCTGCAGACGGCCAGCCGGTGGCGCGCTTCTTGTGGCAGCAGGGGGGCGGTGGGGCAAAGGCTTATCGCGTGGGCCTGGTGGAAGCGCCGCCCACCATCGCCAACCCCGCCTGGAAGGCCTGGGCCGGCGAGTTCCAGCTGGCGCCGCAGTTCAGCCTGAAGGTGTTCGAACGTGACGGCCGGCTGATGGTGCAGGGCAGCGGCCAGCCGGCCATCGCGGCCGAGGTGACGGGCACCGACCGCATCGAGATCAAGGCGGTCGGCGCCGTCGTCGAGTTCGAGCGCGATGCCGACAAGCGTGTCGTCGCGGCCGTGCTGCTGCAGGGCGGGCAGAGGCTGCGCGGCACGCGGAAGTAGGCGCAGTCCGCGTAAGCTGCGGCACCGACCCAGCCGACTGCAGGAGCCCGCATGAACTTCATTGCCCGAGCCGCCCTTGCCATCAGCGCCAGTGCGCTGGCGGGTGTCGCCGTAGCTGCCAGCGACCCGCCGAAACCGGTGCCAGCGGCCGAGCCGTTATCGAAACCCGGCGCCAAGTCGGTGTCCACGGATCGACTGGAGCGCGACGTCGTCGAGCGCGAGACCCAGCGGCGCAGCAATTCGACAGCGAAAACGCCGATGATGCCCGCCGAGCGGGGCTGAGTGCGGGTGCCGTTGGCGCAATTCTTCTATACCGCCGCGCCGCCGTTGACGATGCTGACGGCCACTTCAGCAAGGAGTGGCGATGGAACTTCGGATCAACGGCCGGCCGCATGCCGTGGCGCCGGATTGGCAGGACGAGCGGCTGCTGCATGTGCTGCGCGAGCACCTGGGCCTGGTGGGCGCCAAGTTCGGCTGCGGCATGGGCTTGTGCGGCGCATGCACGGTGCTGCTGGACGGCGCTGCCGCGCGCAGCTGCGTGCTGCCGGTCGCCGCGGCGGTCGGGCATGAGCTGACCACCGTCGAAGGTCTGGCGGCGGCCGACGGCACATGGCACCCGCTGCAGCAGGCCTGGCTGGACGAGCAGGTGCCGCAATGCGGCTACTGCCAGGCCGGCCAGTTGATGAGCGCCGCGGCGTTGCTGCGGCAGAACCCGACGCCTGGTGCTGAAGCCTGCGCGGCGGCGATGAACGGCAATCTGTGCCGCTGCGGCACGCAGCAGCGCATTCGCGGCGTGCTGATCAAGGTGGCGACATGAGCGCCGCGCCGGGCCGCAGGCCGAAGGGTGTACCAGTGACCGCCGTGTTGACCCGCCGCGGCGTGCTGGCCGGCATGACGGTTGCACTGTTCAGCGGCTGTGCGCTGCCCGTCATCCCCAAGCGCCCCGCGCCCAGCCTGGACGACGCGCTGGGCTGGATACGCCACGACGGCGCCGGCCGCTACACGCTGTGGCTGCCTCGCGTGGAGATGGGCCAGGGCATCCTGACCGGGCTCAAGCAGATCGCCTGCGCCGAACTGGGCGTGGGCTGGGATGCGGTGACGGCCAAGCTGCCCGGCACGCGAGACATCGGCCGCGTGAAGGCGACGGTGGGCAGCGACAGCATCAAGGACTACGCGCTGCCGCTGGCGCAGGGTTGCGCGCTGCTGCGCGAGGCCGTCGCGCGGGGCGGATTTGCGTCCCCGGGCGACCCGCCGCCCGCGCTGCGCTGGCCCACCGCCGACCGGCCCGACCTGCGGCGCCCGCCGCTGGCGCAGGGCGAGGCCATCGTCGTCGGCCGGCCACTGTTCGTGGCCGACGTGCGCCGCCCCGGCATGGTGTTCGGCCGCGTGCTGTATGCGCCGCTGTCGCCGGAGTTCGCGTCGTCGCCGCGCGCCTTCGACGAGGCCGCCGCGCGGGCGCAGCCGGGCTTCGTCGCACTGGTGCGTGACGAGCGCTTCGAGCAGGGTCAGGCGCGCGGCCTCGGCATCGTTGCGGCCACGCCCGGCGCGCTGGATCGCATCGAGCGGGCGCTGGCCGTGCAGTGGCAGACGGAGGCGCCGGGCAGTGGCTGGCGCGAGCTGCTGGACATCGATGCCCGGCTGGCCGACGGCGACCGCCTCACCCATGCCGTGCACGACGACGACGTGCCGCGCCACGGCGCGTGGGACCTGGACCTGCGCTTCGACATCCCGCCCGCCGCGCACGCAGCCATGGAGCCGCGCGCGGCCGTGGCCGAGTTCGACCCGCAAGGCCGGCTGCAGCTGTGGGTGGGCAGCCAGGACGTGTTCTACCAGCGCGACGTGGTGGCGAAGCGCCTGGGCCTGGACGAAGACCAGATCACCGTGCACGGCCACCGTGTGGGCGGCGCCTTTGGCGGCAAGACGATCTGCACGGTGGAGCTGGAAGCGGCCATGCTGGCGAAGTCCGTGCGGCGTCCGGTGAAGGTGCAGTGGACGCGGGCGCAGGAGTTCGCCCAGGGCTTCCACCGCGCACCGTCCAGTCATCGCGTCAGGGTGCGGCTGAAGGACGGGCGGCTGCAGCACTGGTGGCATGGCTTCGTCAGCGCGCACATCCTGTTCACCAACGCGGCCATGCCGCCGTGGATGCAGGCGGCCAGCCGCTTCATCGGCGACGCGGGCGTGGCGCGTGGCGCCAAGCTGCCCTACCGGGCCACCGCGCGCGAGACGCGTTTTGCGCTGCAGCGCCTGCCGGTGCTGGCCGGGCCCTGGCGCGGCCTGGGCGCGGGGCCCAACCATTTCGTCACCGAGTCCGTCATCGACGAGTGCGCCCGGCGCGTGGGGCAGGACCCACTGGCCTTCCGCCTCGCCCACGTCGAGGATGCGCGGCTCGCGCGGGTGCTGGCGCGCGTGGCGCAGATGGCGGATTGGGGCCAGCCTCCGGCGGGCGAGCGTGTCGGCCGCGGCCTGGCCTGCGGCATCTACAAGGACATGAGCTACGCGGCCGTGGTGGCCGACGTGGCCGTGGGCGCCGACGGCAGCGCCCGCGTGCTGCGGCTGTGGTGCGCGCATGACTGCGGCCGCGTCATCAATGCCAGCCAGGTGAGGGCGCAGTGCGAGGGCAACCTCGTCTGGTGCTTGGGGCTGGTGCTCGTGGAACAGCTGGAGCTGGAGGCGGGGCAGGTGGCGGCCAGCGGCTTCGCCGACTCGCCCATCCCGCGCTGGCGCGATGTGCCGGCGATGCACATCGAGCTGGTCGACGAGGGCGACGCGCCCACCGGCGCCGGCGAGACGGCCATGGTGGCCGGCGGCGCGGCCATCGCCAATGCGCTGCGCGCCGCGACGGGCGTGCGGCTGACCTCGCTGCCGTGGCGGGCGCAGCTGGCCACAATGCCCCGGTGAGTGCCACCTCAGCCCCGGCCGACTTCGCCAGCGCCGCGATGCTGCGCGTGCTCGCCCAGGGGCTGCGCGAACTGGGGCTGCAGGCACCGGCCACGCCGGACGGGGCGACCGTGGGCCTGGACGCCAAGCGGGCGATGCTGCAGCACGCCGTCCGGCAGGGCGGCATGCGTTGCCTGGCACTGCTGGGCCGCGGCCTGCACCGCTTCACGCACGAGCCCTCGCACCGCGCGCTGGCCAGTGCCCGTGACGCGCGCGACCTGTTCGAGCGCTGGGGCCGGCTGGAGCGCTACATCCACTCGCGCCACCGCGTGCAGCTCGTCGAGGTGAACGAGGGCGAGGCCCGGCTGCGCCATGTGTCGCTGCGGTCGCAGGCGCCGCCGCATGCGGCCGAGGACCTCGTCGTGCTGGGCGTGCTGGTGGCCTTCCTGGAGGCCTGCGGGCACCGGGGCGTGCAGGCCTGGGCCGGCGGCGTGCCGGTCTATCCGGCCTGCGACCGCGAGCCGGCCGACGACACCTCGGGCTGGCGCATCACCTGGGCCGCGCATGTGCCGCCAACCCCGGTGGCGGCCCTTGGCGACCTCGCCCCCGACGAGGCCTGGGCCGCCGACGTGAAGGCCTTGTTCAACGGCCTGGCGCAGCGCCTGACCGCGGCGCCCGCGATGGACGAGCTGGCGCGCCAGCTGGGCCGCCCGCGGCGCAGCCTGCAGCGCGAACTGCAGCGGCAGGGCACAGGCTACCGGCCGCTGCTGGCCGAGGCGCGCTACCGCACGGCCGGCTGGTGGCTGCTGCAGACCGAGGCGCCGCTCGCCGAGATCGGCTTCTTGTGCGGGCATGCGGACCAGTCGCACTTCACGCGCGAGTTCCGCCGCCGCAGCGGCATGACGCCGGCGGACTACCGGCGCCACTTTGCTGGCTAGCCCAGCTTGCCGAGGTCAGCCAGCAGCTTCTCGCGCGCCCTGGGGTCGGGCACCGACTCGGCCAGCCGGTTGAAGAACACCGCGCGGCTGTCCGTGCCGCTGGCGGCGCGCTTGACCAGCACCTTGGCGATGGGGCCCACATGCTGGGCCAGCAGGGCCTGGGCCTTGTCCATGACGGCGTCGTTCAGCGGGCCGCCCAGCATGGTGCCGCCGGAAGCGGTCGAGCCGCGCGGGCCGGTGGGCGTGCCGGCGCTGCCGCCACTGGTGCGCGGGCTGGTGCCACCGGTGACCAGGCTGGCCTGGCCCAGGAAGGCGTCGCGGGCGCGGGCGTCGGGCACCTGCTCGGCCAGCCTGCTGTAAAGCTCGTTGAGGTCGGTGCACTCGCGCGCGGCGCGGCGCACCAGCACGCTGGCCAGCGGGCCCACGTGCCGGGCCAGCGTCATCTCGACCTGGTTGAGCTGGGCCTTGTCCCAGTGCGACGGCGGCGGCGCGCCACTGCCGCTGGACGCACTGGCCAGGGAGGGCGGCGCCAGCGTGGGCGTCAGCGGCGAGCGCGCCGGCCGCGGTGGCGCCATCAGCACCGTCTGCTCCCAGGCGGACTCGTCCACGCGCTGGCCGATGGCGCTGGTCAGCGCCTGCTTGAACTCGTAGGTGGTCGCGAAGCGGTCGGCCGGCCGCTTGGCCAGCGCGCGGGCGATGACGGCGTCGAACCAGCCGGGCCGCGCGGCGCCTTCGACGACCGAGGGCGGCTCGGGCATGTCGTTGACGACCTTGTACATCAGCGCCTCGGTCGTGCCCGCGAAGGGCGCGCGGCCGGTCAGCAGCTGGTACAGCACGACGCCGGCGCCGTAGATGTCCACGCGCCGGTCCATGGGCTTGCCCAGGAACTGCTCGGGCGCCATGTGGCTGGGCGTGCCCACCATGTAGTGGGTCTGCGTGAGGTGCTGGGTCTCGATGCGGGCGATGCCGAAGTCGGCCACCTTGAGGCGGCCGCCGCCGGTCATGATGATGTTGGCCGGCTTGACGTCGCGGTGCCAGACGCCCTTGTCGTGCGCATGGCCCAGCGCGTCCAGCAACTGGCTCATGATGCCGACGATGTCGGTGTCGGTGAAGCGCACCTTGGCCGTCAGGTAGCTGGCCAGCGAGCGGCCCTCGACGAACTCCATCGCGATGTAGGCGACGTGCTGGTCGCGGCCGAAGTCGTAGACGGCCACGATGCCCGGGTGCGCCAGGCGCCCGGCGGCCTGAGCCTCGTTGCGAAAGCGCGAGGCGGCGGCGCCGGGGCTGTCGTCGTCGGTGTCCAGCTGGGTGCGTATGGTCTTCAGCGCGACCGTGCGCTGGATGTCGGGGTCGAAGCCCTTGTAGACGACGCCCATCGCGCCTTCACCGAGGACTTCGGTGATGCGGTACTTGCCGAGCTGTTGCGGATGTCGAGCGTCGCTCATCGGGGGCTCAGGAATCGAGCAGCTTCATCGCCTGCACGACGCTGGCGCGCATGCGGGAGAAGGAGTCGGACAGCGTGGCGATCTCGTCCTTGCTCGAGGTCTTGAACTCCGGCGCCTCCAGGTCGCCCTGGCTGACGCGGTCGGCCAGCGCGGACAGCTGCGTGACGGGGCGCACGACCAGCAACCAGACCATCAGGTTCAGCACGACGCCCACGGCGACGAACACGCCCACCAGCGAGGTGATGAAGACCTTGAAGGTCTGCTCGGCGCGCTGCAGCGGCACGCCCAGCGGCACGGAGACGATCTGCGCGCCGATGACCTCGTTCAGGTTCCAGCCGAAGCCGTTGGCCGGGCCGTACTTGGCCACCATGGTGGCAGGCGCGGCGTCCACGCTGCTGTGGCAGGCCAGGCAGGCGGGGTCGGTGATGCGCAGCGGGCGGGCGATGTAAAGCGACGGGCCGGCCGGCGTGTCGCGCGTGCCCACGGCCTCCTTCAGGTCGGCCGCGGAGCGGAACTGGCCCACCACGTCGACCTCCCAGCTGGTCGCGCGGTCGCGCGGGTTGGTGGGGTTCAGCGTCGCCTCCTTGTAGGCGAACTCGGGGTGCTTGGCCAGCAGGGTGTTGAGCACCTCGGTGGCGGCGTAGCTGGGCACCGTCTGCGGCAGGAACTCGTGCGACATCTGCGACGCCAGCAGCGGCCGCACCTGCGTGTTGGTGTAGTTGCGCACGGCCAGCGCCTTCTCCATCAGCATGCGCGCGCTGCCGACCACCTCCTGCTGGGCGTTGTCCTGCAGCAGTTGGCGGGCGATGTAGCCGCTGAGCGCGATGCCCAGGCTCATGACCAGCAGATAGACCAGGTTGAATTTGACGAGCAGTTTCATGGCGTCCTCGGTGCAGGGCGGCAATGGTAGTCCCGGTCGGTGCCGGTGGCCTCATCCGCGGGGTGCAAGCCCGGCGTCAGCACCTCGGGCCGTCTCGCGCCATACTGCCCACCCATGCGCATCCTGCTCGTCGAAGACGACGACCAACTCGTCGAAACCACCGCCCGCGCGCTGCGTTCGCAGGGCTGGGTCGTGGACTGCTCGTCACGCGGCGAGCCCGTGCCGCGCTCGCTGCGCGAGGACGCCTACGACCTGCTCATCCTGGACATCGGCCTGGCCGGCATCGACGGCTTCGAGACGCTGCGCCGCGTGCGCGCCGAGGGCCTGGCCGTGCCGGTGCTGCTGCTGACCGCGCGCGACGCCGTCGAGGACCGCGTGCGCGGCCTGGAGGGCGGGGCGGACGACTACCTCGTCAAGCCCTTCGCGCTGACCGAGCTGGTGGCGCGGGCCCGCGCGCTGGTGCGGCGCAGCCAGGCGCGCACCAGCAACCAGATCCAGCTGGCGCGCGTGCGCATCGACCAGGAGGCGCGCCGCGCCTTCATCGACGAGGAGCCGCTGGCGCTTTCCGCCCGCGAGTGGGACGTGCTGGGCTACCTGATGGCGCGCGCCGGCAAGGTCGTGTCCAAGGAGCACATCGCCATGGCCAGCAATGCCTGGGACCAGGGCGTCAGCGACAACGCCATCGAGGTCTGCCTGTCGCGCCTGCGCGCCAAGATCGAGCCCGGCGGCGTGCAGCTGCGCACCGTGCGCGGCCTGGGCTACCTGCTGGAGGAAATCCCGCAGGGGCTGTGAATGGCTGACGGCCACCGCGCCAGTCTGCATCGCCGGCTGTTTGGCTGGCTGCTGCTGCCCCTGGCTCTCGTGCTGCCCGCGCTGGGCTTCGCGCTGTACGGCCAGGTGCAGCACACCGCCCAGAACTGGCTGGACGAGGGGCTGGAAGACACGGCGCTGACGCTGGCCGGCCAGATCGACCTGCGCAGCGGCGAGCCGCGCGTGGACATCAGCGCGACCATGGACCGCGCGCTGCGCTTCGACCGCCAGGACGACGTGTTCTATCTGGTGCAGGGCCCGCATGGCGAGGTGCTGCAGGGCGATGCCGGCCTGATCGAGCTGCAACCCCGGCCGCGGCGGCAGCCGGCCGGCAGCGCCTACTACGGCGACGTGAAGCTGCGCGGCCGCGAGCTGCGCCTGGTGCAGCTGGGGCGCGAGTGCGGTGCCGGCGCCTGCCAGGTGCTGGTGGCCGAGACGCTGAACAAGCGCGACGCGCTGCGCCACGAGATCGCGACCTACGTGACGCTGAACGGCGTCGCCCTGGCCGTGCTGCTGGCGCTGGCGGGCTGGTGGGCGATACGCCAGGGCCTGGTGCCGCTGACGGTCCTCAGCAGCGAGCTGGAGCGCCGCGATCTGCACCGCCTGACGCCGCTGACGGCCAGCCTGCCGCGCGAGCTGGTGCCGCTGCAGGCCGCCTTCAACCGCCTGTTCGAGCGCCTCTCGCGCGCCGCCGAGGCGCAGCGCGAGTTCCTGGCCGACGCGGCCCACCAGTTGCGCACGCCGCTGACCTCGCTGCAGACCGAGATCGAGCTGGCGCTGCTGGAGCCGCACGATCCGCGCGTGGACCCGCTGCTGCAGCGGCTGCGCCAGCGCGTGGTGCGCAGCGCGCGGCTGGCGCAGCAGCTGCTGTCGCTGGCGCGCGCCGAAGACCGCAGCGTGGACGTGGGCGCCGTGGTGGACCTGCGCGACATCGCCACCGAGAGCGGCCAGGACTGGGCCCACCGCAGCCTGCCCAGCGGCATGGACCTGGGTTTCGAGCTGGCCGAGGCGCAGGCACTGGGCCATGCCTTCCTGCTGCGCGAGGCGCTGGAGAACCTCATCCACAACGCCGTCAGCTACGCCGGCGCGGGCGCCCGCATCACGGTGCGTTGCGGCAGCGGCGTCGCCGGGGCCTGGCTGGAGGTGGAGGACAACGGCCCCGGCATCCCGCCGGCCGAGCGCCCGGCCGCGCTGCAGCGCTTCCGCCGCGGCGGGCAGGCCCGTGGCACCGGCACCGGCCTGGGCCTGGCCATCGCGGCCGACATCGCCGCCCGCCACGGCGGCAGCCTGCAACTGCTGGACGCGCACACGCCGCCGGGCCTGCGCGTGCGCATCAGCCTGCCGCCGTTGTCGCAGGGCTAGACTGCCCTGCCCGCACCACCGAGCGACGCATGCTGCACGCCCCCATCCCTGCCGATGACGAAGCCAGGCTGCAGTCGCTGCGCGAGCTGCTGATCCTGGACACGCCGCCCGAGGAGCGCTACGACCGCCTCGTCGAGTTCGCGGCCAGCGAGTTCGACGTGCCCATGGCGCTGATCAGCCTGGTGGACCGTCACCGCCAGTGGTTCAAGGCCCGCGTGGGGCTGGACGCCTGCGAGACCTCGCGCGAGATTTCGTTCTGCGGCCACGCGATCACGCAGGACCAGCTGTTCGAGGTGCAGAACGCGCTGCAGGACCCGCGCTTTGCCGACAACCCGCTGGTGGTCGGCGCCCCGCACATCCGTTCCTACCTGGGGGCGCCGCTGGTGCTGCCCGGCGGCGCCCGCATCGGCACGCTGTGCCTGCTGGACACCCGGCCGCGCGAGTTCGATGCCATGGACCGTGCCATCCTCGGCACGCTGCGTGACCTGGTGGTCGCCGAGCTGCTGGGCCAGGAGGCGGGCGAGTGAGCGTCGCCGTCGCGCCCTCGGGGCGGCTGCTGCTGGTGGAGCCGCAGTTCGTGCTGCGCCGCACCGTCTCCACGATGGCGCGCGAGATGGGGCTGGCCGAGGTGCAGGAGGCCACCAGCACGGCCGGCGCGCAGCGGCTGCTGTCCGGGCAGCGCTTCGACGCGCTGCTGATCGCGCTGGACGAGGACGGCGAGGCGCTGAAGCTGCTGGACCGCGTGCGCGCGGGCGAGGCCTTCCAGCCACCCGACCTGCCGGTCGCCGCCACCGTGGACAGCTGCGACGTGGAGCTGGCCCTGCGGCTGAAGGCGCTGGACGTGCGCCGCCTGCTGATCAAGCCCTTCAAGGTGCGCGGCATGCTGGAGGCGATCGCGGCGCTGCGGGAGCCGGCGGCCTGAATTGGGCCGCGCCGACCGGTCTTTTGAGGCCACCGCCGCAGCGGTCCGGGCCTAGCATGGGTCACCCATGTCCCGCCTTGCCCTCGTCCCCCTCGTGCTGCTGGCCCTGAACCTGGCCGGTTGCGGCACGCCCGCCAAGCCGCTGCCCATGGTCGTGACGGCGGTGGATGCGCTGCAGCTGCGCGGCTGGGTACCCGACGCGCTGAAGGCCCAGGTCGGCGTCGCGCCGGTGCGCGGCGGTGCCGAGACCGGCCGCTGGTGGGGGTCGCTGGTCAGCGCGGGTGTGCTGCAGCATGCGCTGGAGGAGTCGCTGCATGCCGTGGGCATGCGCTCGCTGGCGCCGGAGCCGGCGCCGCGCTTCGAGCTGCAGGCCCACCTGGTGTTGCTGGAGCAGCCCACCGCGCCGCCGCTGGGCGTCACCGTGGGCGTGGCCGTGCAATACACGCTGACCGAGCCGGCCAGCGGCCGCGTGGTCTACCAGCGCCGCATCTACAACCAGGAAGAGGCCGGCCTGGGCGACGCCCTCGTGTCGCCGCCCGAACGGATACGCATCGCCAACGAGCGCGCGGTGCGCGCCAACATCGGCTTGCTGCTGCGCGATCTCGTCACGCTCAGGCCCTGATCAGAGCTTGCGGTGCGCCAGCGCCGGCAGCTGCTGGCGCACCTGGGCCAGCCGCCCGGCGTCCAGCTCGGCCAGCGCGATGCCCTCGCCCTCGGGGACCACGGCCAGCACCTCGCCCCAGGGGTCCACCACCATGCTGTGGCCCCAGGTGCGGCGGCCGTTCAGATGCTTGCCGCCCTGGGCCGGCGCGATGACGTAGCACTGGTTCTCCACCGCGCGGGCGCGCAGCAGCAGCTCCCAGTGCTTCTCGCCGGTCGTGTAGGTGAACGCGGCCGGCACGGCGATCAGGTCGCAGGGGTTGTAGGCGCGGAACAGCTCGGGGAAGCGCAGGTCGTAGCAGACCGACAGGCCGGTGCGGACGCCGCCGGCGTCGAACGCGGTTGGCAGGCTGCCCGCCTCCAGCACGCGCGCCTCGTCATAGCTCTCGCGGCCGTTGTCGTAGGCGAACAGGTGGATCTTGTCGTAGCGCGCGGCGACTTCGCCGGCGGGCGAGAACACCAGCGTCGTGTTGCGCACGCGGCCGGGCTGCTCGGCCTGGATGGGCAGCGTGCCGCCGATGATCCACAGCCGCAGTTCGCGCGCCGAGCGCGCCAGCATGGCCTGGATGGGGCCGTGCCCCAGCGTCTCGGCATGGGCCAGCTTGTCGCTGTCCTGGTGGCCCATCAGGCAGAAGTACTCGGGCAGCGCGGCGAGTTGCGCGCCCTGGGCGGCGGCGGCTTCGAGCAGGCGGCGTGCGGTGGCGAGGTTGGCGGCCAGGTCGGGGCTGGACACCATCTGGAGGGCGGCGATCTTCATGCGGGGCATGCTAGTCGGGAAACCGCGGATGCGGCCGGCGTTGGCGCTGCGCAGGAGTTCACGGGAGCGCTTGTGGGGGCGGCAGAGAATCCGGCCCTCATGCCGCACGCCTCCCGCCCGCGGCGTCAGTTGCTGGCGCTGCCTCTCCTGCCCATGTGCCTGCCGGCCTGGGGCGGGGACGCGCCGGTGTCGCTGCAGGTGCCGGCCGCACAGGGCTACAGCCGGCACGGCACCTACTTCGTGGACCTGGTCAGGCTGGCGCTCGGCAAGACCGGGTCCGGCGAGCCGCCGCCGCGGTTCAGCCACCCGCCGACCGACCTGCCGCGGGAGCGCCTGCGCCAGATGCTGCAGGACGGCCGGCTGGACCTGCTGTGGAGCACCACCTCGCCCGAGCGCGAGGCGCAGGCGCTGCCGGTGCGCTTCGACCTGCTCAAGGGCGCCAACGAGCTGCGGCTGCTGCTGGTGAGGGCGGCGGACCTGCCGGCGTTGCGCCAGGTGCGCACGCTGCAGGCCCTGCGGCGCTGGCGGGCCGGCTCGGGCACCTACTGGAGCGATGCCGGCATCCTGCGCGCCAACGGTTTCAAGGTCGAGACGGCGTCGAAGTTCGAGCTGCTGTTCCCCATGCTCAAGGCCGGCCGCTTCGACTTCATCCCGCGCACCCGCGAGGAGATCCGGGACGAACTGGCCCGGCATGCCGGCCAGGGCTTCGCCGAGCTGCCGGGCCTGGCGCTGCAGTACCGGCAGCCGCTGTACTTCTTCGTGACGCCGGCCAAGCCCTGGCTGGCGCAGCGGCTGCAGCGCGGGCTGGAGCTGGCGGCGGCCGACGGCAGCTTCGACGCCTTGTTCATGGCGGAGCCGGGCTTGAAGAAGGCGCTGGCCGACCTGCGGGCCTACCCGGGGCAGCGGCTGCAGCTGCGGGCCCGGTAGCGGCGGCTCAGGGCGCGCTGGCGGCGCGCGCCGGCGCCTCGTCCTTCTCCACCTTCTCGACCTTGGGCTCGTCCCAGCGGCCGGTGATGTGGAACTCGCGCGTGTTGGCCGCGGCCACCGGGCGGCTCAGGATGAGCTGGGCCAGGAAGGCGCCCAGCGCCACCGCCGGGTTGATGGCCGCATAGGCCAGCGACGCGCCGCCCGCCGACACCTCGGGCACCACCACCACGCGCAGCTTCTGCGTCTCGGCGGCCAGGTCGGTGCTGCCCTCCACCAGCACGGCGGCCTGCAGGCCGCGGATGCGGATGTTGTCGCTGCGCGCGATGCCGGCGGCGATCTTCACGTCGCCGGTCACGCCGTCGAACACGAAGCCCTCGGCGAACACGTCGCGGAAGTCCAGCAGGAAGCGGCGTGGCAGCGACTGCAGGCTCAGCACGCCCAGCAGCCGGCCCACGCCCGGCTCGGCCTTCAGGAAGGTGCCGGTGTCCAGCTGGATGTTCAGCGCGCCGGCCATGCTGGGGTAGTGCGGCGCCAGCGGCGAGCCGTCCCAGCCGACCTGGCCGGTCAACTGGCCCTTGCCGCCCTTCAGCACCTGGCCCTGGCCCAGCCGCTCCAGCAGCTTGCCGGCGTCGGCGATGTCCATTGTCCAGTCCAGCTGCGTGCGGCGCCGGCCCGCTGTGGTCTCGCCCCAGCGGCCGCTGGCGCTGAGCGTCGCGTCGGGCGACGTGATCTGCAGCTTCTCCAGCTTCCAGTCGCGCGCCGCGGCCGGCGCCTGGGCCAGCACTTCCAGGCGGCCCATGCGTTTGCCGCGCAGCTCGAAGTCGTCCACCTCGATGTCCAGCGACGGCAGCGGCGTGCTGCTGTCGGCGGCCTTGGCCGGGTCGATCAGGTCGCTGACCGTCTCGGCCTCGGAGCGCGGCAGCGACAGCCGCAGCAGCCGGGCCTGCACCGCGTCGACCTGGCTGCCCTTGACGCCCTTCAGCTCGATGCGGCCGCTCAGCTGCTCGGCGTCCACGTCCAGCCGCCAGTGGCTGCCGTCGCGTACCACCACCGCCGCCACCCGGCCCATCGGGCGGCCGAACACCTTCAGCGCCTGGCTGCGCAGCCCGATCTGGCTGGGCAGCAAGGCCTCGGCCGCACCGTCCGCACCGCCGCCGGACAGCGCGGCCAGCCGCTGCTGCCAGGCGTCCAGATCCAGGCTGGCCACGTTGGCCTGCAGCAGCACGCCGCTGGCGGGCAGGGCGGGCAGCTTGTCCTGCACAGCCAGCGCCGCGCGCAGCACCTGCGAGGCCGTGCCGGACAGGTCGCGCTGTACCTGCGCCTGCAGCAGCGGCGCACCGCTGGCGCCCACCTCCAGCCGCACCTCGTCGCGGCCCGGGCCGGTGGGCGACATCAGCAGCCGCAACGGCTGCACGGCGTCGGCCTCCTTGCGCAGCGGCGCGGGCAGGTCCAGCGCCAGGCCCTGCAGGCTGCTGGACACGCTGAGTTCGCTCTGGCCGTCCTTGCCCACGGCCAGCTGGAAGCGGTAGGCCGCCTGGCCGCTGGCGGCCTGGGCCAGCCGCGCCACGGCGCCCAGCTCGGTGGCGCGGCGCAGGCCCTCGGCGGTGGCCTGGCCCTGCACGGCGAAGCGCAGGCTGCCGTTCGGCTGCGTGCCGCCCTCCAGGCCGGCGTCGCCACCCAGCAGGCGCGCCGTCACGCCGGCCAGCTGCAGGCCCTTGCGGTCGAAGTCGATGCGGCCGCGCACGCCGCTCAGCGGCGGCAGCTCGGGGCGCAGCTTCAGGTCCACGCCGCCCAGCTGCAGCTGGCCCTTCAGCGTGGTCTGCGCGGTGTCGTCCAGCGGGATGGCCAGGCCCAGCTTCAGGCCGACCGGCCCCTGGGCCGTCGCGCTGCTGAGTGCATGGCCCAGCCATTCGTCCAGCGGCGACTGGCGCACGAAGCCCAGCAGCTCGGGGCCGCCGCCGCGGCCGTTGCCTTCCAGCGCCAGCACGCGGCCGTGGTGCATGTCGGCGATGCCGCCGTTGACGCCCGTCAGCTCATAGCCCAGCACGCGGGTGCGGCCGTTGCGTATCCACATGCCGGCGCGCTCGAACACCAGCTCGGCGTCCACGCCCTCCATGACCGGCCAGTTGGTGCCGACCTCGCTGTGCGGCACATAGGCGAGCGTCACGCCATGGGCCTGCAGCCCGACGCGGAACTGGCCGTTGCTGCGCGGCCCGTCGAACGGGAACTCGGCCAGCTCGCCCTTCAGCCGCACGCTGATGCCGCGGGCCTCGCCGGCCAGCAGCGCGCGGCTCAGGTAGCTGCGCGTGGCCGGCAGGCTCAGCGGGATGTAGCGCGCCACGCGGGTGGCGTCCATGCGCTGGGCACGGCCGCTGAGGTCCAGGAAGCCCGGCCCGGCCGCGCCGGCCGGGCGGCGCCAGAGGGCGTCGAACTCGCCGCTGAGGTCGGGCGTCTGCAGCGCCAGGTCGTGCAGCTTGACCTCCACCTCGCCGGCCGACTTCGCCGAGGCCTGCGGCAGCAGCCATTGCAGCTGCGTGGACAGCCGCGTGATGGGCAGGCGCGGGTCTTCGAACAGGCCTGGCAGCTCCACCTCGCCGTCCTGCACCTGCAGCCGTGCCGAGCCGCCACGCTCGCTGGCGTCCAGCGCCAGGCTGGCGCCGCGCAGGCCCGGGCGGCCCAGGTGGCCGTCCTCGCCGGCCTTGGCCGCCACGGCCAGGCCGTCCAGCTGGGCCTTCACGCGGTAGCTGCGCGGCGCGTCCAGCGTGCCCTGCCAGCGGCCGTCCAGCGCGGTCAGCACGCCGCGTGGCTCCAGTTCGGCCAGCAGTCGGTGGGCGCGCTCGCCCAGCGGCAGGCGCTGGGCGATCTGCGCCATCAGCGCGAAGTCCAGCCGCTGCGCGTTGACCTCGCCGCCCAGCACCGTTTCTTCACCGTCCTTGTTCTTGCCCAGCTGCAGCGCCACGCCCCAATCCGAGCGCGGCCAGACGACGCCATCGCCGCTGACGAAACCCAGCTGCCGGGCCTGCAGGCTGAGCCGGTCCTTGGCGCGGGCCAGGTCCAGCCTGCCCTCGATGTGGTCCAGGTCCAGCTCCGGCGCGCCGTCCAGCAGCTTCAGCCGCACGGCGCGCAGCGCCAGATCCAGCGTGGCGCCGGTGGGCTGGCCGCTCTTGATGTCGGCCCAGGCGCGCACGGCGCCGTCGCCTTCGCTCAGCTGGAAGGGCAGGTCCACGTGCCGGCGCAGCTCGCGCAGGTCGGCGCGCGGCAGCTCGGCGTAGAGCTGGCCGCTCCACTGGTGGAACTCGCCGGGGCGCTTCAGCAGGCTTTGCGTGAACAGGCCGCGCACCGAGAAACGCTGACCCCAGGCGGCGGGCGGCGTGGCGTCCAGGCGCAGCTGGTGGCGGCGCAGGCCGTTGCGCATGACGAAGTTCAGGTCGGCCAGCTCCAGCGGCCGGGCGTCGGCGCGCTTCTCATCCACCCAGCGCACGCGCCCGCCGACGATGGCCAGCTCGGGCTGGCTGAACAGCCAGTCCAGCGCGGCGTCGGTGGCGCCGGCGTCCGTGGTGGGGCCGGCGGCGTCCAGATCCATGCCGCCGACGAAGATGCGGCCTTGCGCGTCGCGGCGGATGACCAGCTCCGGCTTGTCCACCAGCAACTGGGCGAAGCGCGGCTCCAGCACCACCAGCGACTGCGCCGACAGCACGGCCGCCACGCGCGGCAGCCGCAGCGCCGGACGGCCACCCGGGTCCAGCACCTGCACGTCGCCCAGCTCCATGCGCGGCATCCAGCCGCCCGATTGCACGGTGAGCCGGCCGATGCGCAGCTCTACCCCCAGGGCCTTTGAGGCTTCCTTTTCCAGCCAGGGGCGCCACTCGTCGGCCTGCGGGAGAATGGCCCAGTGCAACACGCCCCAAGCCACCGCAGCCACCGCCCACAGCAGGGCCAGCGCCAGCAATGCCCAGCGCAGCACGCGCCAGCACAGGCGCAGAGGCCAGCTGGCGGCTCGGGAGCAATGGTGGAGGGCGGCCGAGAGGAAGTCAGACACGTTGTCTTGGCACGTGGAGAAGAACCGGCCGGCAGGCAATCTAGCACAGGGTCATGAGCGCACTGTTTCCCGTTATTGCTGAGCACAGCCGCTATGTGCAAAGGGTCCGTCGCCGCTATGCGGCCGAGCTGGCGCTGCTGCCGCCGGGCCTGCCGGACCGGGCCGTCATCGGCGCGCTGATCGACACGCTGCGGGCCGACCGGCCGCTGGCGAGCAGCCTGCGCGTGGCCCGCCACCTGGTGCTGGAGCGGCTGGCGGTGCTGGACGTCGAGCAGGCCGCCCCGGTGGAGGACGTCACGCTGGCGATGACGCACCTGGCCGAGGTCACGCTGGGCCGGGCGCTGGTGGCGGCCCGCGCCGAGCTGGATGCCGTGCACGGCGAACCGCGCACGGTCGACGGCCGCGACATCGCGTTCTGGGTCATCGGCATGGGCAAGCTGGGCGCCCGCGAGCTCAACGTGTCGTCCGACATCGACCTGATCTACGTCTACGAGGAAGACGGCGAGACCCATGGCCCGCGGCCGGTCAGCGCACATGAATATTTCTCCAGCGTCGCCAAGAAGCTGTACGCGCTGATCGGCGACGTGACCGACGACGGCCAGGTGTTCCGCGTGGACCTGGCGCTGCGCCCCAACGGCAAGAGTGGCCCGCCGGTGGTCAGCCTGGCCATGCTGGAGGAGTACTTCCTCGTGCAGGGCCGCGAGTGGGAGCGCTTTGCGTGGCTGAAGAGCCGCGTCGTTGCGCCGCTGACCGGCCTGGGTGCGCCTACCGACCCGCGCACGCTGGCGCTGCGCGACCTGGTCACGCCCTTCGTCTACCGACGCTATCTGGACTACGGCGTGTTCGAGGGCCTGCGCCAGCTGCACGGCAAGGTCCGCAGCGAGGCCAAGGCGCGCGCCGCCGGCCGGCCCGAGCGCGCCAACGACGTCAAGCTGTCGCGCGGCGGCATCCGCGAGATCGAGTTCATCGTGCAGCTGCTGCAGGTGGTGCGCGGCGGCCAGTTCCCCGAGATCCGCACCCGCTCCACCGTGAAGGCGCTGGGCCGGGTGGCCGAGCGCGGGCTGATGAAGCCGGAGACGGCCGCCAGGCTGGTGGACGCCTACGTCTTCCTGCGCCGCGTGGAGCACCGCATCCAGTTCCTGGACGACCAGCAGACGCATTGCTTGCCGCAGGCCGACGCCGACCTGGCGTGGATCGCGGCGTCCATGGGGCTGAAGTGCAGCCGCGAGGCCTGTGAATTGTTCGAGAAGCTGGGCGAGGTGCGCGAGCTGGTGGCCACCGAGTTCGACGCGCTGCTGCACGGTGCCCCGCAGTCCGGCGGCTGCACCGGCGGCCAGTGCGGCGGCCCCAAGCCCACCGTGGATGGCGAGGACTTCCTGCAGCGCCTGCCCGACGCGCTCGCCACCGCCGTGCGCGCGCTGGCGGAGACGCCGCGCGTGCAGGGGCTGCGCGAGGAGTCGCGCCAGCGGCTGGCCAAGCTGTTCTACCGCGCCGCGCAGGCGGTCGAGGCGGATGAATGCTCCTTGGACGCGGCCGTGCGCTTCGTCGACTGGGTCGAGCCGCTGCTGCGCCGCGAGAGCTACCTGGCCATGCTGGTGGAGCGCCCGGCCGTGCAGGCGCGGCTGCTGCGCCTGCTGGGCCTGGCGCGCTGGCCCATGCGCTACCTGATGCAGCACCCGGGCGTCATCGACGAGCTGGCCGACCCGCTGCTGCTGACGGCCCGCTTCGACCGCGACGCCTTCCTGGCCGACCTGCGCGACCGCGAGCGCGGCTGGGCCCGCAGCGGCGAGGCCGACGAGGAGGCGCTGCTGGACACGCTGCGCCGTGCCCACCATGCCGAGGTGTTCCGCACGCTGGTGCGCGACGTGGAGGGCCGCATCACCGTGGAGCAGGTCGCAGACGACCTGTCGCTGCTGGCCGACGCCGTGCTGCAGATCGCCATCCAATGGGCTTGGGCCCGCTTCAAGCCCGCCCACCGCGAACAGCCGCGCGTGGCCGTCATCGCCTACGGCAAGCTGGGCGGCAAGGAACTGGGCTACGGTGGCGACCTGGACGTGGTGTTCGTCTTCGACGACGACGACGAGAACGCCAGCGAGATCTACGGCGCCTTCGTGCGCCGCCTCATCAGCTGGCTGACGCTGCGCACCGCGGCCGGCGAGCTGTTCGACATCGACACCGCGCTGCGGCCCAACGGCAACTCGGGCCTGCTGGTCACGTCGCTGGCTCACTTCGAGGCCTACCAGACCGGCCGCGGCAGCAACACCGCATGGACCTGGGAGCACCAGGCCATCACGCGGGCGCGCTTCTGCGCCGGCCCGGCCGACCTGGCGCCGCGCTGCGAGGCCGTGCGCCGCCAGGTGCTGACCGCGCCGCGCGACGTGGATGCGCTCAAGCGCGAGGTGCAGGCCATGCGCGAGAAGGTGCGCGCGGCCAAACCGGTGCGCGAGGGGCTGTTCGACGTGAAGCACAGCGAGGGCGGCATGATGGACGCCGAGTTCGCCGTGCAGCTGCTGGTGCTGGCGCACTCGGCGACCCACCCCGAGCTGCAGGACGACCTGGGCAATATCGCGCTGCTGCGCATGGCCGAGACGGCCGGGCTGCTGCCCGCGGGCGTGGGCGTGGCGGCGGCCGACGCCTACCGCGAGCTGCGCCGCGTGCAGCACCGGGCGCGGCTGGACGAGCAGTCCACCGCGCTGGACGCCGAGGCCGCCGCGCCGCTGGCCGCGCACCGCGACGCCGTGCGCGCGCTGTGGCGGGCCGTGTTCGGGTCGGCCTGAACCTGCCTACCGCCTGACGCGGCGGCGCCGCAGCAGCAGCGCCAGTGCCGTGGCGCTGAGCGCCAGGCTGCCGGGTTCGGGCAGCGCCTGCGGGGCCTGCGCCGCGCCGGCTTGCTGCCAGACGGCCCAGGTCGTGTACCAGTCCACGTCGCTGTTGCGCACCTGGCTGGAGATGTCCTGGTGGCGGCCCAGCACCAGGTTGCCGCCGCTGTTGACCGTGTCCATGAAGTCGCGCCTGTCGTTGACCACCTGCATGGCGCCGACCATGGCGTCGGCGCTCGTGTAGATGGGCGTCAGCACCCAGCAGGTGGCCATGGTCTGGCCCCAGTAGACGCTGTAGAACGCCGCGGCCTCGCAGCCGCGCGTCAGCTCGGGGGCGAGGTCGTAGCTGCTGAAGGACTCGAACACCTGGGCGCGCAGCGCCGTGGAGGCCTCGGCGGCCTTGGCCTGGGTGTTGAACAGGAAATCGTCCGCCGTGTCGCAGCCGTTGAACAGCGCGGCGCAGCTGCCGTCGCGGAACTGCACGTCATAGGCCGTGCCGGCCACGACGACGCCGCTGGCGCCCAGCAGGCGGCCGCTGCCGTCGGTGAGCAGCAGCGCGGCCGGGCTGGCGGTGGCAAAGCCGGCGGCCAGCACGCTGGGGAGCAGGCGGCGGTACAAAAGGGATGGTGCAAGCATGAGGTGTCCTTGTTCGAGTGGCGGAGGCAGACCCTCCCACGGGCTTACGCCGCGTGCCGGGCCGGCGAGGCTCGTCGCCCGCCCCCCGGTTCACGGGGCCTGCCGAGGAAGCCGGCACACTGGCGCCATGACCCCGCCCCCTGACGACCGCCACGCCTGGCTGCTGGCCCTGGGCCTGGCCGCGCTGGCCAGCCTGCTGGCGCGCCTGGCGCCGCTGGAGGCGCTGATCTGGCAGCCGGCGCTGGCCTGGCAGCAGCCCTGGCGCTTCGTCAGCGCGGCCTTTGCGCACTGGACCCCGCTGCACCTGGCTATCAACCTGGCCGGCTGCGCGGTGCTGGCGCTGCTGGGCTGGCGGGCGGGCCTGGGGCGGCGCGAGGCGCTGGCCGGCCTGCTGGCGCTGCCGCTGACCCAGGCCGGCCTGCTGCTGCGGCCCGAGCTGCAGCGCTACGCCGGCCTGTCGGGCGTGCTGCATGCGCTGGTGGTCATCGCCGCGCTGGCGCTGCTGGCGCGCACCGGCCGAGAGCGCCTGATCGGCGCCGCCATCGCCGCCGGTCTGGCCGTCAAGCTGCTGCTGGAAGACCCGCTGGGGCCGGTGCTGCGCAGCACGCCCGGTTTCGACTTCGCCGTGGCGCCGCTGGCGCATCTGACCGGCGCCGTGGCGGGCCTGCTGGCCTGGGGGCTGACAATGCGGCGCTTCTCCAGACCTCCGAGGACAAGCCATGGGACGTGAAGCCCGCTGTACCGCCCACGTCGGCGATCAATCCGCCGACGTCACGGCCCTGCTCGAATCCACCACCGTCGTGCTGCGCGGCGACATCAAGCGCAAGTGGGACATCGCCGCGCTGCAGAACCTGCGCGTGGACGAGGGCGGCGCGCTGCGCTTCGAGGCCGGCGACGACGCCGTCACGCTGAAACTCGGCGAGCCCGAGGCCGGCAAGTGGCTGAAGAAGCTGCAGACCCCGCCGCCCACGCTGGCCGCCAAGCTGGGCGTCAGCGCCGCCAACCCGGCGCTGCTGATCGGCCCCACCGTCGGTACGCTGGACCCGGCGCTGGCCGAGGCGCTGGCCGGCAGCATCACGACCAACGTGCGCGAGGCGCGCATGCTGGTGGCCGTGCTCAGCAAGCCGGGCGAGCTGGAGCGCATGGCCGACTTCCACGCCGACATGATCTGCAAGACCGTCTGGGTCGTGCACCCCAAGGGCCCGGGCGCCAACCCGTCGGACGCCGACGTGCGGCTGGAGCTGCGCGCACGCGGCTATGTGGACAACAAGACCACGGCCGTGTCGGACAAGCTGACGGCGACGCGCTACGTGCTGAGCGAGCCGCCTGCCAAGAAGCGGGTGCGCAACCGCTGAGCCGCCGCGGTGCAGCAAGTCCAGGCACCAGCCGCGGACCGGCTGGCAGCATAGAGGCCATGACCCGACAGACCCATCTGGACACCCGTGCCGTTGCCCTCCTGCTGCTGTGCTGCGCGCTGTGGGGCATCAACCAGGTGGCCGCCAAGGCCGCACTGACCGAGATGGCGCCGCTGTGGCAGGCGGGGCTGCGTTCGGTGGTGGCCGGGGGGCTGGTGTGGGCGTGGTCGGCCTGGCGCGGCATTCGCCTGTTCGAGCGGGATGGCAGCGGGGGCGGCGGGCTGTTGGCCGGCCTGCTGTTCGCGGCGGAGTTCGCCTGCATCTTCGTCGGGCTCCAGTACACCAGCGCATCGCGCATGGTGGTGTTCATCTATCTGTCGCCCTTCGTCGTTGCCTTGGGCATGCCCTTCATCGCCAAGGGCGAAACGCTGACCGCCCGCCAGTGGGCCGGCCTCGTGCTGGCCTTCGGCGCGGTCGCGTATGCGTTTGCGGAAGGCTTCTCGGCACCGCACAGCCCCAGGCAGTGGTGGGGCGACGCCTTGGGCGTGCTGGCCGCCGTGCTGTGGGGCGGCACGACGCTGGCCATCCGCGGCACGCGGCTGTCGTCCGCCGCGGCCGAGAAGACGCTGCTGTACCAACTGGGTGTGTCGGCCCTCGCGCTGTGCGCTGCCGCGGTGGCGGCGGGTGAACCGTTGCCGCTGCAGTGGTCGCCGCGGCTCGCGGGCCTGTTCGGCTTCCAGGCGGTGCTTGTGACGTTCGCGAGCTATCTCGTGTGGTTCTGGCTGATCCGCCACTACGCAGCGACCAAGCTGGCCGTGTTCACGCTGAGCACGCCGCTGTTCGGCCTGCTGGCCGGCGCGCTGCTGCTGGGCGAGGGCATCAGCGCGCGGCTGGTGGCCGCGCTGGTGGCGCTGGCGGCGGGCATCGTGCTGGTCAGCCGCTGATGTCGCCCGTGCGGCAGGGAGCTTTTGCGCATCTGCCTAGACTGCGCGCTCCCCGAAGGAGAACTCCATGATCACGCTCTGCGGCATTCCGCTCTCGAACTACTACAACAAGGTCAAGCTGGCCCTGCTGGAGAAGGGCATTCCCTTCACCGAGGAATACGTGAAGACGCGCTCCCAGGACGAGGCCGTGCTGAGCTGCACGCCGCTGGGCAAGGTGCCCTTCATCAAGACGCCGCAGGGCCCGCTGTGCGAGAGCCAGGCCATCGTCGAGTACCTGGAGGCGGCCTACCCCGACGCGCCGCGGCTGCTGCCTGCCGACGCCTTCGAGGCCGCCAAGGTGCGCGAGCTGATCACCTACGTGGAGCTGCACCTGGAGCTGGTCGCGCGCGAGCTGTATGCCGAGGCCTTCTTCGGCGGCCAGGTCAGCGAGGGCACCAAGCAGCGCGTGGCGCGCGTGCTGCCGGCCAACATCGCGGCCTTCAAGCGGCTGGCCAAGTTCGGCCCCTACCTGGCGGGCGACCAGTTCACGCTGGCCGACTGCGCCGCCTGGGTCAGCCTGCCGCTGGTGGCCATGGCCACCAAGACCATTTACGGCGAGGACCTGCTGGCCGCCGGCGGTGTGGACTGGAAACCCTATGCCAAGCTGATCGGCGAGCGCCCGCATGCCGTGCGCGTGAGCGCCGACCGCAAGGCCGACCAGGAACGCTCGCTGGCCGCCAACCGCGCCGCCCGCTGACACCCGGAAACATGACGACAGCGCGTCGACGGCAATAGTTGGGGCCGGCGCCGGGAGGCGCCGCCTAAACTGGTCTGCATCCCCGACCACCGCCCGTCGTCATGAAGTTGTCGCGCCTCCTGCTGCTCGCCCTCGCCGCCCTGCTGCCCGCCGCGCCCGCCTGGGCGCAGGCCGACGCCGAAGCCCGGCTCATCGTGCGCTTCAAGCCGCAGGCCGACAGCGTGCGTGCCAAGGCGCTGGCCGCACGCGCCACGCGGGCCGAGGCGCGCGAGGTCGCGCAGACGCGCGCCACCGCTTTGGGCATGCGCACCGGCCATGCGCTGCGCGCCGGCATCAGCCTGGACGACCGCACCCACGTCGTCATGGCCAGCGGCCTCTCGTCCGCCCAGCTGGCGCAGCGGCTGGCGACCGACCCCGAGGTCGAACTGGTGGCCGTGGACGGCCGCCGCAAGCACATGGCCACGCTGCCCAACGACCCGCTGTTCGGCGGCGCCACGGTGAATGCCGAGACCACGTCCGGCGGCATCCAGCAGCGCGTCATCGACCAGTGGTATCTGAAGGCGCCCAGCGCGACGCCGGGCCAGGTCGTGTCCAGCATCAATGCGCCCGCGGCCTGGGACATCACCACGGGCGCGGCCGGCGTGGTCGTGGCCGTGCTGGACACGGGCGTGCGCCTGGACCACCCCGACCTGGCCGGCAAGCTGGTGGCCGGCTACGACATGATCGGCTACGGCGTCGCCGGCACGACCCAGCAGGCCACTTCCATCGCCATCGCCAATGACAGCAACGGAGCCGACGACGACCCTGCCGACCCCGGCGACTGGGTCACGCAGGCCGACATCAACGGCGGCACGCTGGGCACGGGCTGCACCAGTGCCGACATCGCCAACAGCTCCTGGCACGGCACGCGCGTGTCGGGTCTGGTGGGCGCGGCCAGCAACAACGGCATCGGCATGGCCGGCGTGGGCTGGGGGCTGAGGATCCAGCCCGTCCGCGTGCTGGGCAAATGCGGCGGCTGGGACAGCGACATCATGGCCGGCATGCGCTGGGCGGCCGGCATCGCGGTGCCGGGCCTGCCGGCCAATGCCAACAAGGCCAAGGTACTCAACCTCAGCCTGGGCGGCAGCGGCAGCTGCGGCACGACGGGCACGGGCGGCCTCTACCGTGAGGTCATCACGCAGGTCAACGCAGCCGGCGCCACCATCGTCGTCGCGGCCGGCAACTCGGCCGGCCTGAGCGTGGGGCTGCCCGGCAACTGCCCGGGCGTCGTCACCGTGACGGCGCTGCGCCACGTGGGCACCAAGGTCGGCTTCTCCAGCATCGGCAGCGACGTGACCATTGCCGCGCCGGGCGGCAACTGCATCAACATCGGCGCCGGCGAGCCCTGCCTCTACCCCATGGTCAGCACCACCAACCGCGGCACGACCACGCCGGCGGCGGCGGATGCGTCCTACACCAACAGCGGGTCGTCGGTCGGCACCAGTTTCTCGGCGCCCATCGTCAGCGGCATCGTGGGCCTGATGGCCTCGGTGCGGCCCAGCCTCACGTCCACCGAGGTCACGCAGATTCTGAAGGCCACGGCGCGGCCCTTCCCGACGACCGGCGGCGGCAGCGTGGCGGACGGCAATCCGCCGCAGTGCAAGGCTCCCACCTCGACCGAGCAGCTGGAGTGCTACTGCACCACCACCACCTGCGGCGCCGGCATGGTGGACGCGTCCGAGGCGGTCAAGGCCGCGCAGGCGCTGAACGGCGGCACCGTCACCATCACGCAGACGCCGGCCAGCGGCCTGAGCGCCGGCCAGACGCTGACGCTGACGGCCGCCGCCAGCGGCCTGGCCGCCGGGCGCACGGCGGCATCCACGGCCTGGAGCATCACCAGCGACGGCGGCATCGTCAGCGCGTTCGCGTCGGGTGCCGCCACGGCCACGGCGACGATCACGCCCTCGGCGGCCGGCACGTTCACCGTGCGCGCCGACGTGACCGACAACCAGGGCTTCGTCTACAGCCAGTCCGCCACCATCACGGTGGCGGCGGCGCCGGTGGTCACGCCGCCCAGCACCGGCGGCGGTGGCGGTGGTTCGGCCAGTGCGGCCTGGCTGGCCGCGTTGCTGCTGGCCGCCTTCAGCCTGAGAAGGTGTGAACGAACCCTGCACACCCGCTCGACCCGCACAAACGACCCCGCTCGTCGTTGCAAATGCTCGCCGTAGCCCGAGCTACGGCTGTGCTTTGCGCCTCGATTGAGGCCGTTTGCGCGGCCCGCTCGGGCGCGCCGGGTTAATTCACACCTTCTGAGGCGGCCGACGCCGGCGCCGCAGCGCTGCAGGCCCTGAAGCCGGCGGCCAGCGCGGGGTCCTTGCTGGCCTTGAGCCGGCCCGCCAGCAGACCGTCGGCCTGGATGAGCAGCGTGTGGCGCGACTGTGCGGGCTTCAGCGCCAGCACGCGCAGGCCCTTGAGGCCGCGCTTGCCGAAGGCTTCCAGCTGTGACTTCGCCTCGGCCTCGCTGGCGTGGCGGGTCAGCACGAATGTGGGGTTCTCGGCCGGCATGCCTTGCAGCGGCTCGAAGGGCAGGCGCATCTGCTTGTAGGTCGCTTCCTTGCGGGCGCGGAAATCGGCGTCGGCCAGCCTGATGGTCGCGACCGCCCATTCGCCCGCCTGCTCGGTGCTGCGCACCTGTGCGTCGGCACCCAGGGCGCGCAGCACGGTCTGGGCGGCGGTCAGTGGGGTGTCGCCTTCCAGCGGGCCCAGCTCCAGGCAACTGCGCTGGGCCAGCGCGGCGATGGCGCTGGCGGCCAGCGGCTGGATGCGCTCGGGGTGCTGCTGGGCCGCCAGACGCTGCGGCTCGCGGCCGGCCTCGGCGGGCAGGCCGGTGACCTTGTCCAGCCAGCCACGCGACCAGGCGAAGAACAGGGCGTTGACCGCCAGCAGCACGATGACCAGCACACGCATCACGGGGATGTCTCCAATCGCAAGCTCAGTTCGCCGGCGCTGACGGGAGCGATGCCCGTGGCCGTCTCCAGCAGCAGTTCGCCGCGCGCGGACACGCCGCGTGCGATGCCGGGTTGATCGCCGACGCGAACGCGCTGGTTGAGCGCCAGGTCACGGCGCGCGAACGCGGCCTGCCAGGGTGCGAAGCCCAGTGTCTCGAAATCGGCCAGCATCGCCCGCAGCGCGGGGGCCAGTCGGTCCAGTGTCGCGCTCGCGGTGGCGTCGGGCGCCAGTGTCTGCAGCGCCGCGTGACCGCTGGCGTAGGCGCTGCGGTCGGCGTCGGTGGGCAGCGGCTGCAGGTTCAGTCCCATGCCGATGACGACGCCACGGCGGTCGCCAGCGAACGACGGGCCGCCCCGAGTTTGCTGGGGTGGGTTGGGCTCGGCCCAGCCCTGGGGGCGCCAGTTCGGCAGGGGTATGGCCTCGATGAGGATGCCGCCCAGCTTGGCGCCGTCCAGGAACAAGTCGTTGGGCCACTTGAGCTGGATGCGGTCGCCGGACACGTCCAGCGCATCGGCGGCGGCGCAGCCCACGGCCAGAGACAGGCCGGACAGGTCGAGATCGGCGGGCAGCGTCACCGCGATGGAGAAGGTCAGCGCCGCGTCGTCGGATTGCCAAGCGCGGCCATGCCGGCCACGGCCGGCCGTCTGGCGGCTGGCGGACAGCAGCAGCGGCCCGCCACCGTCGCGCAGGTGCTGCAGCGCTTCGGTGTTGGTCGAGCCGCATTCGGCGAGGTGGCGCCGCTCCATCGGCTCAACGGCCCTTCTTCGGTGCCAGCATGGTGCCGCGACACGTGAGGGCGCCGCACCAGCAGGCGAACTGCTTCTTGACCTTGGCCGTGTGGCGCTCGTCCAGCACCAGGCCGTAGTCGTAGAACAGCTCCTCGCCCGGCTCCAGGTCGCGCAGCGCGTGGATGAAGACGCGGCCGTCCACTTCGTCGGCCTCGCAGTTGGGCTCGCAGGCGTGGTTGATCCAGCGCGAATCGTTGCCGCCATACAGCGCGTCGATGACCAGGCCGCCGTCCAGGTGGAAGTAGAAGGTGTGGTTGGGCTGCGCGGGGTCGTGCGGGTGGCGGTCCACCGCCTCTTCCCATGTGATGCGCTCGCCCGTGTACTCGATGATCTTGGCGCCCGCGGCGATGGGCGCCGCCGCATAGACGCCGCGGCCATGCACGCCGGAATCACGAACCTGGATCTTGCGGCGTGGGGTTTTGGCGGTCATCGGCGCTGTGGTACGGTGATTTCATGGGTGCGCGCGTGCGTAGGCGTGCGCGCGAGGCCCGGATTGTAGGCAGGGGATTTCAGGTTCTTTGCCAGGGAAACGAAGAGACACGACCCGATGACCAAGACTCTGATCATTGCCGAGAAGCCCTCCGTCGCGCAGGACATCGTCCGCGCACTGACTCCGGTGGCCGGTAAGTTCGACAAGCACGACGATCATTTCGAGAACGACCAGTACGTGGTCTCCTCCGCCGTAGGCCACCTGGTGGAGATCGCCGCGCCCGAGGAGTTCGACGTCAAGCGCGGCAAGTGGAGCTTTGCCAACCTGCCGGTCATTCCGCCGCACTTCGACCTCAACCCCATCGACAAGAACAAGGGCCGGCTCAACGCGCTGAGCAAGCTGATCCGCCGCAAGGACGTGACGGCCCTCATCAATGCCTGCGACGCGGGCCGCGAGGGCGAGCTGATCTTCCGGCTCATCGAGCAGTACGCACAGCCGGCCAAGGGCAAGCTGAACAAGCCCATCCAGCGGCTGTGGCTGCAGTCCATGACGCCCGCGGCCATCCGCGAGGGCTTCGAGAAGCTGCGCAGCGACGAGCAGATGCTGCCGCTGGCCGACGCCGCCCGCTGCCGCTCCGAAGCCGACTGGCTGGTGGGCATCAACGGCACGCGCGCGATGACCGCGTTCAACTCGCGTGACGGCGGCTTCTTCCTGACTACCGTGGGCCGCGTGCAGACGCCGACGCTGTCGGTGGTCGTCGAGCGGGAAGAAAAGATCCGCAAGCACGTGGCCCGCGACTACTGGGAGCTGCGCGCCAACTTCGACGCCCAGGCCGGCCAGTACGAAGGCAAGTGGTTCGACCCGGCGTGGAAGAAGAACGACGATGCAGAGCGGCGTGCCGACCGGCTGTGGACGCAGGCGGAGGCCGACGAGATCGCCAAGGCCGTGCTGGGCCAGCCGGCCGCCGTCACCGAGGAGAGCAAGCCCAGCACGACCAGCTGCGGCGGCCTCTACGACCTGACGACGCTGCAGCGCGAGGCCAACTCGCGCTTCGGCTTCTCGGCCAAGACGACGCTGGGCCTGGCCCAGGCGCTCTATGAAAAGCACAAGGTGCTGACCTATCCGCGGACGGACTCGCGCTTCCTGCCCGAGGACTACCTCGCCGTCGCCAAGGACACGGCCAAGATGCTGGCCACCGAAGACCTGCCCGGCCCGCTGGCCGCGCTGTCGGCCCACGCGGCGAAGTCGCTGAAGGAGGGCTACATCAAGCCCACCAAGAAGGTGTTCGACAACGCCAAGGTGTCGGACCACTTCGCCATCATCCCGACGCTGCAGGCGCCCAAGGCGCTGACCGAGGCCGAGGCCAAGCTCTACGACATGGTCGTCAAGCGCTTCCTGGCGGTGTTCTTCCCGCCGGCCGAGTTCCTGGTCACGACGCGCATCTCCAAGGTCGACAAGCATCACTTCCAGACCAACGGCAAGGTGCTGGTGAAGCCGGGCTGGCTGGCCGTCTACGGCAAGGACGTGGACGACGAGGACGCCAACCTCGTGCCGGTGCAGCCGGGCGAGGTCGTGCGCACCGAGAGCGTCGACGTCAAGGCGCTGCAGACCAAGCCGCCCGCGCGCTACACGGAAGCGACGCTGCTCTCCGCGATGGAAGGCGCAGGCAAGCTCATCGACGACGATGAACTGCGCGAGGCCATGGCCGAGAAGGGCCTGGGCACGCCGGCCACGCGTGCGGCCACCATCGAGGGCCTGATCACCGAGAAATACATGCTGCGCGAGGGCCGCGAGCTGATTCCGACGGCCAAGGCCTTCCAGCTGATGACGCTGCTGCGCGGCCTGGACGTGGAGGACCTGACCAAGCCCGAGCTGACCGGCGACTGGGAGTTCAAGCTCTCCGAGATGGAGAAGGGCCGCTTGAAGCGCGAACAGTTCATGGCCGAGATCGCGGCCATGACCGAGAAGATGGTCGCCAAGGCCAAGGGCTACGACCGCGACACCATCCCTGGCGACTACGCGACGCTGAAGACGCCCTGCCCCAAGTGCGGTGGCATCGTGAAGGAGAACTACCGCCGCTTCACCTGCACCGGCAAGAGCGGTGAAGGCAGCGATGCCTGCGGCTTCAGCATCGGCAAGATCCCGGGCGGCCGCAGCTTCGAGCTGCACGAGGTGGAGCAGTTCCTGGCCCACAAGAAGATCGGCCCGCTGGAGGGCTTCCGCTCCAAGGCGGGCTGGCCGTTCAC